>NZ_JBBUTG010000002.1:0-501639 GCF_038066555.1 Ideonella lacteola
GGCCGTCCAGGGCGCATGGCGGCGTTGCCCAACTTGCCCAGGCACCAGCCTGGGCGGCGTCGGGCGCCTTGCCCTGCATCCCTGGACAACCCGTTCGCACGGGGCTGCGTCGTGTGAACACGCCCTGACCCCGAGCCTCCCCGGGCGCCCGGGCTCACCCTGGCATCAATACCAATTGAGATACCAATAGATACCAATAAGATACCTGCCAGGCGAGCGAAGGCTCAGCGCCCCCTGAACCCGTCTGTGTCTTCTGCCCCGTCTGCCCCCACACCCTGGAGCCTTCGATGACGATGCATCTGCCCCTGCCCACCCGCCTCAGCACGGCACTGGGCCGTGCCCTGTCCTCGGCCTTGTCCTGCGCGCTGCTGCCGACCGTGGTGTCGCTCGGCGGCGCGGCCCTGTGGATGCCTGCCGCGCAGGCCCAGTCGTACAACAGCGGGGGCAGCGTGCCCGGCTGGCCATCGTTCATCGCCATGGGCGCGATCGGCGGCCCCAACATCACGCCGCCCACAGGCAACTCGCATGGGGGCAACGACGACTTCGGCGGCCGGCCGGTCGACGTGGTGTTCAAGTACGCCGGCGTCAATGGCAATGGCGATCCGGGCGTGATCGACCCGCCGACCAATGCCTGGCGCATGACGAACGACCTCACCACGCTGAGCCAGATCAACGCGCACCCGATGCGGGTGGCCATCGTCGAATACACCGCGCAAATGAGCGGCGGCTTCAACACCGACGACTTCACCAACGGCCCGCCCGGTCAGGCCTCGGGCACTCCCACCGCCAGCTACCTGATGGGCCGGCACCTGTCGTCACTGGCGGCCGACGCGCAGATGCTGGCCACCTACCCGGTCAAGTGGAACGGTGAGTTGTTCCAGGGCTCGCTGCTGATGAACCCCGATCTGCTCGGCGCCATCCAGCAAAACGGCTACATCGGCACGGTCAACGCCGCCTTGCCCGCCGGCGCGGTGGACACCGCCATCGCCCAGGCACTGTGCTTGATGACCACCTCGCGCAGCTACACCAACCACTCGAACCCCAACGGCCTGCCCTCGGCCCCCTATCTGGGCAAGACCTACACAGGCACGCCAGTGCAGATCCTGCAGGCGCTGCTGGCCGACACCTACCCTGTCTGGAGCATCGACAGCCAGGGCGATGCCTACTGGAACACCGCCATCAACAACCAGACCTCGGGCTCGACAAAGAGCCAGGTGGGGCAATGGTTCGACGCGTGCGTGGCCAACCCGGCGTACGACCGCGCCAAGTACCGCCCGCCCGTCTTCCCCGCCGGGTTCGATGGCTGGGTGCAGGCCAACAACTGGCTCATCCGTGCCCTGGCCCCGAACGACAGCGTCACCTTCGGCTGGCAAGAGAACCTGTGGGCCGCCGGCAGCGGCTTCTGGCCCCACCAGACCTTGACGAACAAGCAGGTCGCGTCGACCTTCTCGACCCCCGTGACCAACTGGCTCAAGGCCAACGCACCGAGCGCCATGGCCCGCGGCGGTGCCACGGGCGTGCATTTCGTGCTGTTCGATCGCTACGAGATGGACGACAGCGCCGCCCCGGGCGCGGCCACGCTGTACAACGCCCGCTCATGGGACAACGTGCTCACCGCCGTGGGCCAGGTGAGCAAGAACTTCAAGAACCTGCCGGTGATGCTGTGGCAACTGCCCGGATCCCACCTGCCCAACACCAAGGAGCCGCAGCCCCAACTGTTCCAGGACACCCCGGGCGCCTACGTGTTCAGCACCGCCCCGGTCTACTTCTTCGGCGATGCCAACCTGACGAGCGACCTCTCCAACCTCATCCATGGCCCCGCTGGCGGCAGCACCAACACGGCTGTGGGCAACTACAAGCTCGATTGCAGCGCCTTCGCCTACCACTGCCTGAACGCCAACGACACCTACGGCCAATACCTGCGCCAGTACAAAGGCCTGCCCAACAACTACGACTGGAGCAAGCCGCACGGCAAGCTGGCGCTGGCGGCGAAGAAGAACGTGTTCGCCATCCTCTGGGGCGGTGGCAACACCACCAACGTGATCAAGAACTTCAGCAACTCGGACGACCACGGCTGGCTGGCGGGCAAGATCCAGCAGTACTACACCAACCCCACGCCCGTCGTGTTGCATTGAACGGGGGGCAACAGCCACCGATGCATGCCACCAACGGCCTGGGTGGATGTGCACAACGGCATACCGCGTGAGCGGCCTGACCTGGTCTGGCGAGGGATCTGACGCTTCTTGACATTCATCTGAATCGTGGGCCCATAACGTGCTTGCTCCACGCAGCGGCCGCCCGTGCGGGCCGCGTTGTCGACGACCCACCCCACGATCCAGATGAACACTTCTCTCGCTCGCCTGCCGGTGGCCCTGGCCGCCCTCCTCCTCGCTTCGGCTGCGGCCCAGGCCGCGCCCGGCACCTTCACGCCGTTCAGCGACATCCCGATGTTCGGCCTGTACGCCACCGACGCGCCGCCCTACACACCGCCCGCCGGCGTGCTGATGAAGAACAACGGCACGCGCTACATCACCAAGCTCACCTCGGCCCAGCGCGCGCTGATCGGCAGCGATCTGAAGGCCCGCATCACCTACCACGCCCAGTGCGACAACTACGACCGCCTGGGCGCGATGTTCCTCATCGTCAAGCGGCCGGGCGAAGACCCACTGGACACCGACCCGATCGTTGAAGTGGCCCGTTGGGTGACCCCCTTCAGCGACTTCTGGCAAGGCGCCAAGGCCACCTACACCTTCCCCGAAGCCGACCTGGCCCCGTTCTCGGGCCTGATGCGCAACCGCAATGTCGACGTCTGGCTGGGCATCGACGGTGGTTCGAACCCCTACACCGGCGACCCCTGCACCAACAAGGACGTGACGCCCGAGTTCCGCGTGGTCGGCTTCCGCTACACCGTGGACCTAGTGTCGACCCAACCCGGCAAGGCCAGCAAAGGCCTGCCCTCGATGCCCGTGCCGATGAGCGACTACACCAGCGTGCCGGTTGCGGGCAGCGCCACCTCCAAGCGCACGGGCGGCGGCACCGCGGTGGTCATCGTCAGCGGCCACGGCTCGGCCAGCGGCGGCGATGAATACAAGCACACCGTGGACACCCTCACCGTCAACGGCGCCGCCGTGGGCAGCTTCAGCACCCAGGCCATGTGCGCCGCCTATCGCAAGTACAGCCCCGACGGCAACCCATTCATCTTCCTCAACAACGGCGGCAGCAACCCACGCAACTGGTGCCCCGGCGCCCTCATCCCGGCCCACAGCTTCCGCGTCACGCTCGGCGCCGAAAACACCGTGAGCCTCGACATGGACGACCCCCGCGTGCCCGACGGCTCGTACTACCGCACGTCGATCACGCTGCTGCCTGACTGAGGCAGGGGACGGGTGCCGCCAACCGCGGCACCCGGGCCACTTTGCGGCCCACTTTGCAGCCCATTTGGGGCCCACTTGGAGGCCCTCGTGTCGACCCGCTCAGGCCGCCAACATCCGCCAGCGCCGCTCCAGCACCACGATCGTGACGAGGTAGACCCCGACGATCACCGCGGGGATCAGGGTGAGGCGGTGTTGGGGGAAGGCGAGCCAGGCGGTCAGCACGAGCAGCGTGCGCAGCACGGTGTGGAAGACACCGACCCCATGCTGGATGACCCACGACAACGGCAGCCACATGAGGCCGGTGAGGATGCCCACGCTGAGCGGCACGGAAGAGCTGTCGCACATGGCGAACGGAATGGCGATCGAATAGACCAGCACGGCCATGCCGACAGTCGACATGAACAGGGCATCGAACGGGTTCTTCGGCCGTGAGCGGTCCATGAAGTGCTCGCCGGTGAACCGCGAGATCAGCATGCCGAGGTAGGCGATGCAGCCGGTGGCGATGTAGAGCACCAAGGTGGCCTGGGCCGGCGGCAACGTGGCACCTGCCACGCCCACCACCACCCAGGCCAGCGTGCCGGCCAGCGGCATGGCCAGAAAGCGGCGGCGCGCGAATTCGGCACGGTGGGCATCGAGACTGATGGCCTGACCATCAGCCCCGGTCGATGACGAGTTGCCTGAGGGTGCCAGGGCTGGCGGGATGGCGTTCAAGGCGATGGCGGTGGTGGCAGCGGGGGTGTTCATGGCCGCCACCTTAGCCAGCGCAACCCCATCAGCCGCTGACCAGACGACGGCCAGCCAGCCCATGCGATGAATCGACGGCAGCGCGGCTGGGTGGTCGAGATTCCGACGGGCTGATGAACCGATCAGCCGGCCCGCCGATACCGCTACGAGACTCTGCAGGGGTCGTCGCGCACCCAGGCCTGGCCGGTCAGCAGATCCAGCTCGGCGCTTCGGCACTGGTTGCGGGCCTCGTCGACGGTGGCGTGGCCTTGCAGCGTGGGATGGCCGGGCGTGCAGGGCTTGGCGCAGTGCTGCCGCAGCTGCCCGAATTCGCTGCGCTGCGGCTTCAGGCCGCCCAGCTCTTGCACCAGGCGTTCTTGCGCCAACGCCTCGGTGGCGAAGGCAGGCTTCGCGGAGAGATCGTGTTTCTGCAGTTGAGCGGGCCCCACCCGTGCATCGGCCGCACGCAAGATCTCTGAGGGCAGCCACAGCCGATCGCGCGCCAGGTTCAGGTGGCGGTACTCGTCGGTCGAGCTGTACAAGGTGAGCACCAGTTCATCGTGGGTGGCGACGCGGGCCCAGCCATAGGCCACGGTGTAGTTCACCCGCCAGGCCAGGCCGCTGTTCCAGCCACATTCCACCTCGTGCCCCTGCACCTCGACGCGCTGCGCCATCTCGGCCGCGTTGATGCCGTGGCGCCGCAAGAACTCGTCGCGCCACAGCGCCAGCCAGCCGGCCTGCTGGGTCTTGGCGGCCGCACACAGCGTGGTGCGCATCGCGCCCGCCGCAGCGCCTTCGTCAGCAGCCAACGCTGGCCGGTGGACGATGCCCGCCACAGCGGCCACCGCCAGGCCAGCGGCCCACCACACCGGCCGGCGGGGCGCCGGATCGTTCGAATGCATGGGTTCGCCCCGCATGTGTTCTTTCACCGTTCGGCACCTCATCGCGACAGGACGGGCTTCAGCGCCACGCCGGTGTGCGTCCCCGCGCGCACCACCTGCTCGGGCGTGCCGGCGCACACCACGCGGCCACCGGCGGCGCCGCCTTCGGGGCCCAGGTCGACCACCCAGTCGGCCTCTGCGATCACATCGAGATCGTGTTCGATGACCACCACCGAGTGGCCGCCATCCACCAGCCGGTGCAGCACGTGGATGAGCTTTTCCACGTCGGCCATGTGCAAGCCCACCGTCGGCTCGTCGAGTACATACAGCGTGTGTGGCGGCTTCTGGCCGCGGCGGGTGACGTCGTCACGCACCTTGCTCAGCTCGGTGACGAGCTTGATGCGCTGCGCCTCGCCGCCGCTGAGGGTGGGTGAGGGTTGGCCCAGCGTGAGGTAGCCGAGGCCCACGTCTTTGAGCAACTGCAGCGGGTGGGCGATGGACGGCATGCTGGCGAAGAAGTCCACCGCCTCGTCGACCTCCATGTTCAGCACATCGCCGATGCTCTTGCCGCGCCAGCTCACCGCCAGCGTCTCGGCATTGAAGCGCTGGCCGTGGCACACGTCGCACGGCACCTTCACATCGGGCAGGAAGCTCATCTCGATGGTGCGCATGCCCTGCCCTTCACACGCGGGGCAGCGGCCCTGGCCGGTGTTGAAGCTGAAGCGGGCCGCGGCATAGCCACGGGCCTTGGCCTCGAGCGTCTCGGTGAAGAGCTTGCGGATCGCGTCCCAGAAGCCGATGTAGGTGGCCGGGCAGGAGCGCGGCGTCTTGCCGATGGGCGTCTGGTCGACTTCGAGCACGCGATCGACCGTGCCCCAGCCATGGAGTGCGCTGCATCCGGCGAGGGTGAACTCGCGCGGGGCACCCCGGCCCTTGGCGGCCACCGCCGTGGCCACGTTGGCCAGCAGCACATCGCGCGCCAGCGTGGACTTGCCCGAGCCGGACACGCCGGTCACCGCCACCAGCCGCTGCAGCGGAACGTCGACGTCAACCTGCTGCAGGTTGTGCAGCTTCGCACCGCGAAGCTCCAGCATCGGCGTGGTTGGCGTCACCGCGCGGCGCTCATGCAGCGGGTGTTTCAGCGGAGTGGCCAGGAAGCGGCCGGTGAGTGAATCGGGGTGTGCCGCCAGTTCAGCCGCCGTGCCCTGGGCGATCAGGCGGCCACCGCGGCGGCCGGCACCGGGGCCGATGTCGATGATGTGGTCGGCGCGACGGATGGTGTCTTCATCGTGCTCGACGACCACCAGCGTGTTGCCCTTGTCGCCCAGCTTGTGCAGCGCGTTGAGCAGGATGCCGTTGTCGCGCGGGTGCAGGCCGATGGTGGGCTCGTCGAGCACGTAGCACACCCCTTGCAGGTTGCTGCCCAGCTGCGCGGCCAGCCGGATGCGCTGCGCCTCGCCACCCGAGAGCGTGGGGGCGGCACGGTCCAGCGTCAGGTAGCCCAGGCCCACCTCTTCCAGGAACTCGAGCCGGTTGCGGATCTCGGTGATCACGTCGCGTGCGATGCCGGCCTCGCGGCCCACCAGTTTCAGGCCGTCGACCCAGGCACGGGTATCGCGCACCGACCACTGCGCCACCTCGTGGATGCCCAGCGCCGCGAAGGTCACCGCGCGCGAGCTGGGGTTCAGGCGGGCGCCTTCGCAATCGGGGCACGGCTCGCCGGCCACGCCTTCGACCTCGGGCTCTTCACTCGGGAAGCTCTGCTCGCGGCCCTTGTTGTCGTCGTCGCGTTTGCTGTCGTCGAAGGCCTGGCGTTGTTCGCGCGTCAGCGTGAGGCCGGTGCCCACGCAGGTGGTGCACCAGCCATGCTTGCTGTTGTAGCTGAACATGCGCGGGTCCAGCTCGGCATAGCTGGTGCCGCAGACCGGGCAGGCCCGCTTGGTGGAGAACACCGTCACCTGGCCGATGCGCGCGGTGCTGCCGCCAGCGGCCATCGTGCCGGCCAGGCCATCGAGCGGGTGCAGCAGGTGCAGCACGCCCTTGCCGATGTCCAGCGCCTGCCCGAGCAGCGCACGCAGCTCGGCCTCGTTGTCGGCCCGCACGATCAGGTCGCCGACCGGCAGCTCAAGCGTGTGCTCTTTGAACCGGTCGAGACGCGGCCAGGGGTCGACGGGCAGGAACTCGCCGTCCACGCGCAGGTGGGTGTGGCCACGCGCCTTGGCCCACTTGGCCAGATCGGTGTAGACACCCTTGCGATTGACGACCAGCGGCGCCAGCAGGCCCACATGCTGGCCGGCGTGGTCGCGCAACAGTTGGGCGGCGATGCTCTCGGCGCTCTGCGGCATCACCGGCGCGCCGTCTTTCACGCAGTGCTGCAGGCCCAGCTTGACCCACAGCAGGCGCAGGAAGTGCCAGACCTCGGTGGTGGTGGCCACCGTGCTCTTGCGGCCACCGCGCGACAGCCGCTGCTCGATCGCCACGGTGGGCGGAATGCCCCAGACGGCATCCACCTCCGGCCGGCCCGCCGGTTGCACGATGCTGCGGGCGTACGCGTTGAGCGATTCGAGGTAGCGCCGCTGGCCCTCGTTGAACAGGATGTCGAAGGCGAGCGTGGACTTGCCTGAGCCGGACACGCCGGTGACCACGCTGAACTTGCCGCGCGGGATGTCGACCGACATCGACTTCAGGTTGTGCTCGCGGGCATTGACGATGCGGATCGCGTCGTCTTCCAGGCGGTGCTCGCGGATCTTGCGGCCGAGGTAGGCCCCCTCGGGGTGCAACTTCTCGCTCACGCCCAGCGCACAGTCGTAGTCGCGCAAGGCCTTGCCAGTGTGCGACGAGGCATGGGCGCGGATGTCCTCGGGCGTGCCGAGGGCCACGACCTCGCCACCGGCGTCGCCACCCTCGGGCCCGAGGTCGATCAGCCAATCTGCCGCGCGGATCACGTCGAGGTTGTGCTCGATCACCAGCAGCGAGTGGCCCGCGTCCAGCAGCTTGCGCAGCGCGCGCATCAGCTTGGCGATGTCGTCGAAGTGCAGGCCGGTGGTGGGCTCGTCGAAGATGAAGAGCTGGCCCTTCTTGGCCACCGCCTGCTTGGGCGACGAGGCGGCTTCGGCGAGGAAGCCGGCCAGCTTCAGGCGCTGCGCTTCGCCGCCCGAGAGCGTGGGCACCGGCTGGCCCAGGCGCACGTAATCGAGGCCGACGTCGACGATGGGCTGCAAGGTGCGCACCACCTCGCGATCGTGGGCGAAGAGTTGCACGGCCTCGCTGACCGTCAGCTCCAGCGTGTCGGCGATGCTGAGCTGCCGGTCGCCCCGGATGATCTTCACATCGAGGATCTCGGCGCGATAGCGGCGGCCGTCGCAATCGGGGCAGCGCAGGTACACGTCCGACAGGAACTGCATTTCAACGTGCTCGAAGCCCGAGCCGCCGCAGGTGGGGCAGCGGCCATCACCGGCGTTGAAGCTGAACATGCCCGCGGTGTAGCTGCGCTCTTGCGCCAGCGGCGCCACGGCAAACAGCTTGCGAATCTCATCGAACGCGCCCACGTAGCTGGCGGGGTTCGAGCGCGCGGTCTTGCCGATGGGGCTTTGGTCGACGAAGACGGCACCGGCCAGGTGGTCCATGCCCAGCAACCGGTCGTGCTCGCCGGGTGCCTCGGTGGCCTCGCCAAAGTGGCGCGCCAGCGCGGGCACGAGCACATCCTGCACCAGCGTGGACTTGCCGGAGCCGGAGACGCCGGTCACCACCGTCAGCCGCTGCAGCGGGAACTCGACCGAGATGTTCTTCAGGTTGTGTTCGCGGGCACCTTCGAGCAGCAGCCGCGGCGTGCCCTCGTCGACGAAGCGCTTGAAGCCCATGCCTACGCTCTTGCGGGCGCCCAGGTAGGCGCCGGTGAGCGTGTCGGCCGAGCGGGCGGCCGCGGGCGAGCCATCGAACACGATCTGCCCGCCGCGCTCGCCGGGGCCGGGGCCCATGTCGATCAGCCGGTCGGCGGCCAACATCACCGCAGGGTCGTGCTCGACCACGACCAGCGTGTTGCCCGCATCGCGCAGGCGGTGCATGGCTTCGACGATGCGGTTCATGTCGCGCGGGTGCAGGCCGATCGAGGGCTCGTCCAGCACGAACATGGTGTTCACCAGCGAGGTGCCGAGCGCGGTGGTGAGGTTGATGCGCTGCACCTCGCCCCCACTGAGCGTGCGGCTTTGTCGATCGAGCGTGAGGTAGCCCAGGCCCACGTCGCACAGGTACTTGATGCGGGTGCGCACCTCGTCCAGCAGCAGCTTCAGAGCATCGTCGCGCAAGGCGTCCGGCAAGGTGAGCTGGTCGAAGAAGGTGCGCAGCCGGGTGATCGGCAGCAGCATCAGATCGTGCAGGCACAGGCCCGGCAGCGCTTCGAGCTGCGCGCGCGACCAGCCCACGCCTTGCGGCAGGAAGCGCCGTGAGGGCGCCAGCACCGCATCCGCCTCTTTCTGGCCGCCGAGCCGCCACAGCAGGGATTCGAGCTTCAACCGCGCGCCGCCACAGGTGGTGCAGGGGGTGTAGCTGCGGTACTTGGACAAGAGCACCCGGATGTGCATCTTGTACGCCTTGCTTTCGAGGTACTCGAAGAAGCGGCGCACGCCGTACCACTGCTTGTTCCAGTTGCCGTTCCAGTGGGGCGAGCCGTCGATGACCCAGCTGCGTTGCGCGGCGTTGAGCTGGTTCCACGGCGTGTCGCGCGGGATGCCGGCCTCGCCGGCGTACTTCATCAGGTCGTCCTGGCACTCTTTCCAGGCCGGCGTCTGCAGCGGCTTGATCGCGCCGCCGCGCAGCGTCTTGCGTTCGTCGGGGATCACCAGGCCGAAGTCGACACCGATGACCCGGCCGAAGCCGCGGCAGGTGTCGCACGCCCCGTAGGCCGAATTGAACGAGAACAGGGCCGGTTGCGGCTCGCCATAGCGGCGATCGCTCTCGGGGCAGTGCAAGCCGGTGGAGTAGCGCCACAGCTCGTCCGCGCGAGCCTGCTCGGGCGATGCGGCCGGCGCCGCTTCGAGCGCATACACCGACAGCCTTCCGCCGCCGCGCTTGAGGCCCAGCTCGATGGCTTCCATCACCCGCACCCGCTCGGCCGTTGAGAAGCGGAACCTGTCGGCCACCGCATCCAGCAGCTTGCGATCACCCGAGGTGCGTTCGGCCTGCACCCGGGTGAAGCCACTGGCCGCCAGCCATTGCTCCACTTCCTCAGCGGTCGTGTTGGCCGGCAGTTCCACCGGGAAGGTGACGACCAGGCGCGGGTCACCCGCCGCGGCCGCCCTCGCCTGCAGATCGGCGTAGATGGTCTCGGGGGTGTCGTGGCGCACCCGCAGCGCGGTGTCGGCATCAAACAGCTCGGCGGCCCGGGCGTAGAGAAGCTTCAGGTGGTCGTTCAGCTCGGTCATCGTGCCGACGGTCGAGCGGCTGGTACGCACCGGGTTGGTCTGGTCGATGGCGATGGCCGGCGGCACGCCGTCAACCTTGTCGACCGCGGGCCGATCCATGCGATCGAGGAACTGGCGGGCGTAAGCCGAGAAGGTTTCCACATAACGCCGCTGGCCTTCGGCGTAAAGCGTGTCGAAAACCAGGCTGGACTTGCCTGAACCCGAGGGGCCGGTGACCACCGTCATCTCGCCCGTGCGGATGTCCAGGTCCAGGTTCTTCAGGTTGTGCTGGCGCGCACCGCGGATTTGGATGGTTCCGGAGGACATGGACAACAGGAGACGAGGCTCGGACGAGGTGGAACCCTCTATGTTGGCATGCAGAATTGGCCCCCGCTGTCGCGGGGGGAAACGTGCAATAGGTCTCGTTCGAAGACCGTTCCGCACCTGACTGTCACGAACAGCCACCCCTGGCTATTCACAGAATGAAACACCCTTGCATTGCGGAGTTGTCGATGAGTTCGTGGATTCGTCAGGCCAGCCAGGCGGCATGCCTGCTGGCCTTCTTGGGAACGGCGGTCAATGCCGTGGCCCAGATCAAGATCGGCCAGACCGCCGGCTTCAGCGGCCCGGTCGCCGCCGGCGTGAAAGAGGTGGGCGACGGTGCCAAGCTGTACATCGACTCGGTGAACAAGGCGGGCGGTGTCGCTGGGCAGCAGATTGAGCTGATCGCGCTGGACGACAAGTTCGAGCCCACCTTGGCCGCCGAAAACGCGAAGAAGCTCATCGACCAGGGCGTGGTGGCCCTGTTCCTCACCCGCGGCACGCCGCACACCCAGGCGGTGATGCCGCTGCTGCTGCAGTACAAGGTGCCGCTGATCGCCCCATCGACTGGTGCGATGGCGCTGCACCAACCGGTGCACCCCTGGCTCTTCAATGTGCGCGCCACCTACCAGCGCGAAGCCGAGCGGGCCATTCGCCACCTGAGCCTGATCGGCATCGATCGCATCGCGCTGGTGCAGGTGGACGATTCGTTCGGCGCCGACGCCGCGACGGGCGCCCTGGCCGGTTTCACCGCAGTCAGCAAGCACCCGGTGGTGCACGAAAAGTTCGATCGCAACAAGCCCGACATGGCGCCGGTGATCCCGAAGGTCATCAAGGCGGATGCCCAGGCCGTCCTCTTCATCGGCTCCGGCAACATGGTGGCCGATGGCGTGAAGCTGCTGCGCTCGGCCGGCTCACGCGCCCAGGTGGTGACGCTGTCCAACAACGCGTCGGCTGGTTTCGTCAAATCGCTCGGCGACAACGCCCGCGGCACGGTGGTGAGCCAGGTCTTCCCGTATGAGCGCTCGCTGTCGGCCCCGATCGTGAAAGACGCGATCGACCAGGCCCACGCGGCCGGCATCAATGAAGTGACACCCGCCATGCTCGAGGGCTACACCGCCGCCAAGGTGCTGGTGGAGGGCCTGCGCCGCGCGGCGCCGAACATCACCCGAGAGCGCCTGCGCTCGGCCCTCGAGAGCTTCAAGCGGGTTGACCTGGGTGGCCTGGAGCTGAGCTACAGCCCCACCGACCACAGCGGCCTCGACTACGCCGACCTGTCGATCGTGGGCGAAGACGGGCGCTTCAAGCGCTGACCGAACCGGCCGGCGACGACGCCTGGTCGAAGCGCCACTCGAACGCCACGCCACGGGTGCGGCCAGACAGGCGGTGGGCCAGCGTACGGAAGTTGACCACCAGCCGCACCTCGTCGTCACCGGCATGCCAGCGCATGGCCAGCGTGTCGGCCTCGCTGGCCAGCAGCTCGAAGCTGCCGTTGAAGGCCGGGTGCCGGTTGCGCAGGCGTATCAGCTCCAGCAGACGCTGCACCACCGGCCGCGTCAGCGCCACATCGATGTCATCTCGATCGAAGTGGCTGCGGTTGATGTCGCGGCCAACGCCGGTTCGGCTCAGCAGCGCCATGTCGTTTTCGCCGGCCAGCAGGCCGACGTAGTAGACCTGGGGCACGCCCGGCAGGAAGAACTGGATCGCACGGGCCAACAGATAGGCCTGGTCGTCGCGCGCCAGCGCGTCGTAGAAGGTGCAGTTGACCTGGTAGAGATCGAGGTTCGAGGCCGCCGCACCGGTGGCCCGCCGGCTGTGGCCCCGGCTGTTGACGTGGATGCGTTCAACCAGTTGATCCAGTTCGGCATCGGGCACCAGGCCGGGGTGCCCGGCGCGGTCGGCCGAGTCGGCACCGATGTCGATGATGCCGATGCCGTCGTGGGTGTCGAGCACGGTCAGCGCATTGCGCGGGCGGATGCCGATCCATCGCTTGAGCGGCTCGGCCGTGTGAAAGCTGAAGGCGTGCAGCACCAGTGGTGGCAGCGCAAAGTCGTAGACCCAGTCGACTGCGCGGGCGATCTCGATCTGCCGCTGGTGGTAGGCGTGGATCTCGACCAGCACCTCAATGCCGCGCGCCTTGGCCATGGCCGCGAATTCGCCGATGAAATCAAACGTCTCGGGCATCATGAAGCAGCTGTGGCCAGGCTTCTTGATCGCATAGCCCACCGCGTCCAGCCTCACCATGCTGACTTTCGCGTCGGCCAGCGTCTGCAGGATGCCCCCGAGATACGCTTGCCCGCCAGGGTGACGCACGTCGATGTCGATCTGTTGTGGCGTGAAGGTCGTCCACAGGATCTTGCGTTGGCCGTCACGCAGCGTGGCGGTGGTGAATGGCATGCCCGGGCGCGGACGGTAGATCGTCAGCAGATCACGCTCGGTGGCGCCCTGCGGAAACACGGCATCAAAGGTGAGGAACAGGCCCGCATAGGCCGAGTGGTCGCCGTGCTCGACATAGTCGCGGAACTGGGGCGATTCGCTCGACATGTGGTTGACGATCACGTCGGCCATCACGTCCACATCCTGCGCCAGGGCCTGCACGTCGCCCCAATCCCCCAGCCGCTCATCGACGCGGGTGTGGTCGATGGGGTCGAAGCCAGCGTCGGCGCCATCGATCTTGTGGAAGAACGGCAGCAGGTGGACGCCACCAAAAAGCCCTGCCAAGGGCGCGAACGGCCCGGCCAGCAATGCGCGCAAGTCACGCAGGCCGCCGCCACCCAGGCGGTCGACATAGGTGATGAGTTGAACCTGGTTTTTCATGAAGTGTGTCGGGAAGTCGGCACGCGCAGCACCGCGACGGCGGCAGCCAGCAGCAGCACGCCGGCCAGGCGGATGACGTTGTCGGGTTGGCCACCCAGCCACGCCTGGTAGTACAGCGGCAGCGTCAGCATCTGCAGCAGCATCGGGATCACGATGAACATGTTGAAGATGCCCATGTAGACCCCGGCCCGCTCCGGCGGGATGCTGCCGGCCAGCAGCACATACGGGTTGCCCATGATGCTGGCCCAGGCGAGGCCCACGCCCACCATCGGCAGGAAGAGCCAGGCTTTGTCATGGATGGCGGGCAGCGCCCACATGCCGACGCCGGCGGCGACGAGGCAGATCGCATGCATCACATGCGCGCCGAAGCGCCGGGTGAAGGGCACCAGTGCGAACGCGGCAACGAAGGCCACGGCGTTGTAGAAACCGCCGATTTGGCCGTTGAGCAGGCTGGCCTCGCGAAAGCCGGCGGAGGTGGCGTCGGCCGTGCCGAACATCGTCTTGGCCAGCGAAGGGACGATGTAGATCCAGTAGCACATCATCCCGTACCACTGGAACAGCTTCATCCACCACAGGCGGCGCATTTCTGGCGGCATGTCGCGCAGGGCCTCGGCGATTTCGCGAAGCGTGCCGCCAATGCCGCCTGGCTTGGAGCGGATGATGCGCAACTCGCTCTCGGTGAGCGGCAGCTCGGGGACGCGGCGCACCGACCAGTAGACGGTGGTGAACGACAGCACCGCCCCGATCACGAAAGCCACCATCGTCGACACGGGGATGTGGCTGCCCATCGTGGCGTCACGGTCGAGGCCCCACCACACGAGCAGCGATGGGCTGAGGTAGGCCAGCGTCTGCGCCAGGCCCGTGAAGGCGCTCTGGGTGAGAAAGCCAAGCGCGTGCTGGTCTCTCGGCAGCCGGTCGCTGACATATGCCCGGTAGGGCTCCATGGTCACGTTGTTGGCCGCGTCGAGGATCCACAGCAGGCCGGCCGCAAACCACAGCGCCGGGCTGAAGGGCATGAACAGCAGACCGATGCTGCACAGGATGGCGCCGATGAGGAAGTACGGCGTGCGCCGACCCCAGCGCGACACCGTGCGGTCGCTCATCGCACCGATGATGGGCTGCACCAGCAACCCGGTCATCGGTCCGGCGAGCCACAGCAACGGCAGGCTGGCTTCATCGGCCCCCAGCGTGCGGTAGATCGGGCTCATGTTCGCTTGCTGCAGGCCGAAGCTGAACTGGATGCCGAAGAAGCCGACATTCATGTTCACGATCTGCGAGAAGCTGAGCCTGGGAAGTGGCTTGCCCATTCGTGGAGGTGGATGACAGAAGAAAGATCAGGGCGCCGGGGCGGTGGCCCCGCCACGGCGCCCCACGTCGACCGCAGAGGGCTTAGGGCGTGTTCTCACGACGCAGCCCCGTGCGAACGGGTTGTCCAGGGATGCAGGGCAAGGCGCCCGACGCCGCCCAGGCTGGTGCCTGGGCAAGTTGGGCAACGCCGCCATGCGCCCTGGACGGCCCGTTCCCGCAGGGTGCCACCAGAACCAGCCGCCCGCGGCGTTGCAAAGCCTCGCCGGGGCCGCACCCCGGCTTCGTTTTGCGCCTTGCGCTCGACCGGTTCTGGTGGCAACGCAGCGGGGCTGCGTCGTGTGAACACGCCCTAGGGGCTCGGCGCCCCTTGCCTGCGGGAGACGCTTCTTGGCCCTCCGCTTCTAGCATCGCGCACGAATCGTCCACCCCACCCGGGCCGCCTGCGCCTCTGGCTGCGCGCCCCGGGCCATCGCAGGAGCCGACCATGCCGGCCACCCCCATCCGCTTTGCCGCCAGCCGCGACGGCGTCCGCCTCGCCTACGTGGCCGAAGGTTCCGGCCCGCCCGTGGTGAAAGCGGCGCACTGGCTGAGCCACATCGAGTTCGACACGGACAGCCCCGTCTGGCGCCATTGGCTGCGCGACTGGGCGGCCGAGCATCGCCTGTGGCGCTACGACGAGCGGGGATGCGGCTTGTCCGACCGCGCGCCGGCGGATCTCTCCTTCGAATCGTGGGTGAACGATCTCGAAGCGGTGGTCGATGCCAGCGGGCTGGAGCGGTTCGCCTTGCTGGGGGTGTCGCAAGGCGGTGCAGTGGCGCTGGCGTACGCCGCCCGGCACCCCGAGCGGGTCAGCCATCTCGTGCTCTACGGGGCTTACGCGAGGGGTCGGCTGGTGCGTGATCGGTCGCCCGCGGCGCGCGAGGAGGCCGATCTGATGCAGCGCCTGGTGCGGCTGGGATGGGGCCGCGACAACGAGGCGTTTCGGGCGCTGTTCACGGCGCAGTTCATCCCCGGCGGCACGCTGGAGCAACTGCGTTGGTTCAACGAGTTGCAGCGCCGCTCGGCCACGCCGGAAGACGCCGCGCGCTTCCTTGATGAGTTCAACCGGCTCGATGTGACGGCGCTCGCCGCCCAGGTGCGCTGCCCGACGCTGGTGCTGCACGCGCGCGACGACCAGCGGGTGCCCTTCGACGAAGGCCGGCTGCTGGCCGGGCTGATCCCGCATGCGCATTTCGTGCCGCTTGATTCGCGCAACCACGTGCTGCTCGACGAGCCTGCCTGGCCGGTGTTCATGGCCACGGTGCGCCAGTTCCTGTCGGCCGACGCGCACGCCGAGCGATCGCCTCGGCCCGGCGCTTCGGCGGGCGATTGGACACCGCGCGAGCGGCAGGTGCTCGACCTGATCGCGCGCGGCGTCGACAACGCCGGCATCGCCGATGCGCTGCGACTGAGCAGCAAGACGGTGCGCAACCACGTGTCACTGGTGTACGACAAGCTGCAGGTCCACAGCCGGGGGTCGGCGGTGGTGCGGGCACGCGAGATCGGCTTCGGCACGGTGTCGAGGGCGCCGCAACTGCGGGGTTGACACCGCTGAGCCGGGACACGTGTCCCGCCGCACGGCAACGCGGCCCGAAAAACGCTCTGGCCCCATCGCGCAGCCGGGACATCGGCCTCAAGACGATCGGGACGCCCGGCCGATGAAATCTCCCCTGGTTGTCGCGGCTGCTGATCGATGAATCACGCCGCCCAACTGCGGGGTGGCATGGGGCCGCCCTGCCACGTCGATACAGGGAGCAATCCATCATGAAATGCATCACCTCGTGGCTCGCCATCCTGGGCCTGGCCACGTCCTTCGCCACCCCCTCTGCCACCTTCGCCGCGACCGGCGCGCCGCGCATCGCGGTGACCGACGCCACCACGGTCTCGGACGGTGGTGGCGACCAGGTCGCACGCTTCGACGTGCTGGCCGTGTACGACCCGGTCTTGATCACCTGCCCGATCGACCAGCCGGACTGCAACCGCCGACAGTTCTCGTTCTGCGTGGGCTACCGCACCGTCTCCGGCAGCGCCGTGGCGCCCGGCGATTTCACGGCCGTGGATGGTCAACTCAGCCGAACGGTGGTGGTCGATGGGCCCGACCTCATCGACATCGGCACGGTGGAGGTGCCGGTTCATGGCGATGCGCTCGTCGAGGGCACCGAGCACTTCAGCCTGCAACTCTCGAACGGCGTGGGTTGCGCCAACCAAGGCAGCCTGTCGGATCCGGTGGGTGAAGCCACCATCGTCGATGGCGCCTTTGGCCGGCCCGATCTGCTCGTCAGCCGCATTGAGCTGGTCGATGGCTGCGAGATCCAGCTCACCTTGACGAACGCTGGCACGGGCGGCGTGCCGGAATCGGCCTACCACCCCACCGCCGGCGCGGTGCTTCAGATGCGGGCCGACGGTGCCGCCTGGGGTGGCCTGCGCCTGCTGGGCGCCGACCCGTCGCGCCTGTTGCAGACGCCGGGCGCCTCGGTGGTTCACCGCTGGTTCCCCGACACGCCCAACCTGCAACTCTCGGCCGGCCTGCATCAACTGGAGGCGACGATCGACCAGAACAACGTGGTGGTCGAGTCGATCGAGACCAACAACACCCGCCGCCAACGGGCGTCGTGCGTTCTGCATTGAGCCCGCAGGGCACATCGCGCCCTGCCGTGCTCAGGGCGTGATGTTGCTCGTCTGATTGGCCCAGTTCTTCGGCTGGAAGAAGATCTCGCCGCTGCCGGCCACGAAGGCCTGATGGGCTTCGGCATCGCCCTGCAGCTGGTCCATCAGCCAGGCGGTGGGGTAGCCCAGGTAGCCGTAGACGCCGTTGTGGCAGGTGGAGCCCACCAGCGCGCAATCGGGCTGGCCCATCATGTCGTTGTGGTTGGCGCCGCGCAGCGTGGCCCAGAACTTGGGCAGCGTCGACGGCATGGCGCGGTAGTACGCCGCGTTCGATTGCAGGCCCCGCGTGCCCTTGGGTTGCCGCGAGGGCGAGATCACCACATCCAGGCTGCCGTTCAGGTAGAACACCGATCCCGCACGCAGGCGGGACGGATCGGTGCAGTTGATCTCGTCGCTGCAGAAGACCTGGGCCGGCAAGGCCATCGCGATGGCGGTGCGGATCGCGCCGCCCGAATCTCGCATCGCATTGATCACGCCGGTGGCGCCTTGCGAATGCCCCATCGCGCCGATCCGGTCGACCGCGAGCGTGCCCTCGAAGGGGCTGCCGGGCCGCGTGTTCTCGGCTGCCATGAAGCGCGCCGCATCGCGGATCTCGCGCCCGGTGCCGGTGTTGGGCTGCCGCGTGGCCACCACCACGAAGCCCCAGCTGGCCAGGTGGCGCAGCAGGTAGTCGTAGTTGTACGGCGCGGTGCCGGTGCCATTGCCCCAGGTGACGATCGGGTGCTTGAAGCCACCGAGCCCGGGCGTTTCCGGCCCGTAGATGTCGAACGCATAGCCGGACGAGTCACAGCAGCCGAACGACGGGCGATGGCTCACCGCCCACGGCCCATCGGCATAGAACCGCTTCTCGATCTCACCGGTGGGCGCGTTGGGCACGGCCGAGAGGGTCGCGCCGCTGCCGGCCAGGGCCAGCGCGGCGAACAAGGTGTGCAAGAGCTTCATGGCAGGGTGTGTTGAGGTGGTGAAAGGGCAGGGTGGAAGGCGACTGGGCGGCGGCCGGCGCAGTGTCGTGAAAGCAGGCCTCGATGCCAACCCGAGATAGCGAGCACCGTGCCACGCCTTTGATTGACACTTAGATAATTCACAATTAAAGTAATTTCGACCAGCCCCAGGTGAGCGCATGAACATCGTCTGCATTGGCGGCGGCCCCGCCGGCCTGTACTTCGCACTGCTGATGAAGCAGCAGAACCCCGCCCACGACATCACCGTGGTCGAGCGCAACCGCCCTTACGACACCTTCGGGTGGGGGGTGGTGTTCTCGGACCAGACGATGGAGCACATGCGGCAGTGGGACAAGGCGACCGCCGACGAGATCGAGCAGGCCTTCAACCACTGGGACGACATCGAGCTGCACATCAAGGGGCGGGTGATCCGCTCGGGCGGCCACGGCTTCGTGGGCATCGGCCGCAAGAAGCTGCTCAACATCCTGCAGGCGCGTTGCGAAGCGCTGGGCGTGAAGCTGGTCTTCGAATCCGAAGTCGACTCGGATGCCGACTTCCCCGACGCCGACCTGATCATCGCCAGCGATGGCATCAATTCGCGGGTGCGCACCCGGCACGCCGAGGTCTTCCGGCCTGACATCGTCACCCGGCCCAACCGCTACATCTGGCTGGGCACGAAGCGCCTGTATGACGCCTTCACCTTCCTGTTCGAGAAGACCGAACACGGCTGGTTCCAGGCCCACATCTACAAGTTCGACGAGACCACCTCGACCTTCATCGTCGAGTGCCCCGAGCATGTCTGGAAGGCCCACGGGCTGGACCAGGCCACGGCGGACGAATCGGTCGCCTTCTGCGAGAAGCTCTTCGCCGACAACCTGCGCGGCGAAAGGCTGATGACCAACGCGCGCCACCTGCGCGGCTCGGCCTGGCTCAACTTCCAGCGCATCACCTGCGAGCAGTGGTCGCTCTTCAACGGCCGCAGCCACGTGGTGCTGATGGGCGATGCGGTGCACACGGCGCACTTCGCGATCGGCTCGGGCACCAAGCTGGCGTTGGAAGACGCGATCGAGCTGACCAAGCAGTTCCGCGACCACGGCAACCACATCGACGTGGGCGCCGAAGAGATCGCCGATGTGCTGAAGAACTACCAGGCCGAACGCCGCGTGGACGTGCTGCGCCTGCAGAACGCGGCGTGGAACGCGATGGAGTGGTTCGAGGCCTGCGGCGAGCGGTATTGCGACCAGCTCGAACCCGAGCAGTTCATGTACTCGATGCTGACCCGCAGCCAGCGCATCAGCCACGAGAACCTGCGCCTGCGCGACAAGCAGTGGCTCGAAGGCTACGAGCGCTGGATCGCGGCGCGCTCTGGGCTCGCCGAGCCGGCCGATCACCACGGCCCAGCCGCGTCCGCAGCCCGGGGGCGCGTTCCGCCGCCGATGTTCACGCCGTACACGGTGCGAGGGCTGACGCTGAAGAACCGCGTCGTCGTGTCGCCCATGGCCCAGTATTCAGCCGTTGACGGCATGCCCGGCGACTACCACCTGGTTCACCTGGGTGCGCGCGCGCTGGGCGGCGCGGGGCTCGTGTTCGCCGAGATGACGTGCCCCAGCCCGGATGCCCGCATCACCCCCTCGTGCCCCGGGTTGTGGAACGACGCCCAGCGCGACGCCTGGCGTCGCATCGTCGACTTCGTCCACCAGCACTCAGACGCCAAGATCGCCCTGCAGCTGGGCCATGCCGGCCCCAAGGGGTCGACGAACGAACCGTGGGTGGGAGACGGCGCCGATCGTCCGCTGGCGCACGGCAACTGGCCACTGTGGTCGGCCTCGGCGCTCGCCTACGAGCCGGGCGCCACGGACGTGCCCCGGGCGCTCACCCGCGCCGACATGGAGCGCATCCGCGATGACTTCGTCGCCGCGACGCGGCGGGCCGCCGAAGCCGGCTTCGACTGGCTCGAGCTGCACTGCGCGCACGGCTACCTGCTCTCGGCCTTCATCTCGCCGCTGACCAACCGTCGCGCGGATGACTACGGTGGCTCGCTGGCGAACCGGCTGCGCTGGCCGCTGGAGGTCTTCCAGGCGATGCGCGCCGTGTGGCCGCACGACAAGCCCATGTCGGTGCGCATCTCGGCGCACGACTGGGTCGAAGGCGGCATCACGCCCAGCGACGCGGTGCAGATCGCCCACGCCTTCAAGGCGGCGGGCGCC
Source organism: Ideonella lacteola (assembly GCF_038066555.1). Taxonomy (NCBI): domain Bacteria; kingdom Pseudomonadati; phylum Pseudomonadota; class Betaproteobacteria; order Burkholderiales; family Sphaerotilaceae; genus Ideonella; species Ideonella lacteola. Next base: position 20,678 of record NZ_JBBUTG010000002.1, read on the forward strand.
GACCTGATCGATTGCTCCTCCGGCCAGGTCAGCCCCGAGCAGAAGCCGGTGTATGGCCGCATGTTCCAGACACCGTTTGCCGACCGCATCCGCAACGAAGCGGGCATCGCCACCATCGCCGTGGGTGCCATCAGCGAAGCCGACCATCTGAACTCGATCATCGCCGCCGGCCGGGCCGACCTCTGCGCGGTGGCCCGCCCGCACCTGGCCAACCCGGCGTGGACGCTGCAGGAAGCCGCCAAGATCGGCTACACCGCCATCGACTGGCCGGCGCCCTACCGCTCGGGCAAATCGCAGATGGAAACGCTCATCCAGCGTGAACGTGCCGCACTGGGCGCCGCGGGCGCCGCACCGGCCACCAAGCCCCGGGGGGACGGCGCATGAGCACGGCGCAAGTTTCTTCCGGCGTGATGGACCGCCCGCATGCGCTGGTCACCGGCGCGAGCCGTGGCATTGGTGCCGCGATTGCCCGGGCCCTCGCAGCCGACGGCTGGCGCCTGACCTTGACCGCGCGTGAAGCGCCGACCGTGCTGGCCCAGGAACTGGGCGCCTTCGCGATCGGCATGGACCAGACCCAGGCCGATTCGGTCGCCGCCGCCTTCGACGCGGCGCGGGCCGCCCAGGGGCCCCTGTCGGCGCTGATCAACAACGCAGGCGCGGTCGAGACGGCGCCGTTCGCCAAGACATCGCCCGAGCTGTGGCAACGCATGCTCGATGTCAACCTGACCGGCCCGTTCCTCTGCTGCCAGGCGGCGTGGGCCGATCTGAAGGCCGCGGGGCCGCGCGGGCGCATCGTCAACATCGCGAGCACCGCCTCGCTCAAAGGTTATGCCTACGTGTCGGCCTATGTCGCGGCCAAGCATGGGGTGCTGGGCCTGACCCGCACGCTGGCACTGGAGCTGGCGAAGGACGGCGTCACGGTCAACGCCGTCTGCCCTGGCTACACCGAGACCGACATCGTGCGAGACGGCATCGCCAAGGTCGTGGCCAAGACGGGCCGCAGCGAGGCCGAGGCGCGCGCCGGCTTCACCGCGGGCAACCCGCAAGGCCGGCTGGTGCAGCCCGAAGAAGTGGCGGATACCGTGCGCTGGCTGTGCTCGCCGGCCGCCGGGTCGGTCCATGGCCAGGCGATCGCCGTGTGTGGTGGGGAGACGATGTGAGCACCAAGAAGAAGGGCGCAGCGCCCCGCCTGCTCGACGATGCGCAGATCGGGCTCGAGGCCCGCCTGGGCGACGCGGACCACCAGGCCCTGAAGGTGTGGCTGCGTCTGCTGGCCTGCACGACGCAGATCGAAACCGAGATCCGGCGCCGGCTGCGGGCGCACTTCGGCATGACGCTGGCCCGCTTCGACTACCTGGCCCAGCTGCATCGTCACCCGGAAGGCTTGCGCATGAGTGCCTTGTCGCGCTACCTGATGGTGACTGGCGGCAACGTCACGGCACTCACCGACGACCTGGAGCAAGAGGGCCTGGTGCTGCGCGAGACCGATGCCGAAGACCGCCGCTCGTTCAAGGTGGCGCTCACCCCAGCCGGCCGGCAGGCTTTCGAGCGCGTGGCGCAGGTGCACGAAGCCTGGGTCGTCGAATTGCTCGCGGGCCTCGATGGCGATCAGAAGCACCAACTGCAAGACCTGCTCGGCCGTTTGCGCGTGCACCTCGCGCAGCCCGACGCCGACGCCACCCCACCCAAGAAGGCTGCGCGCGACGCGGCCTGACTCTCAGCCTCTGAGATTCCCCAGGAGACCCCATGACTGATTCGACCGATCGGGTGGACCCGGCGCTGGCCGCCGGCAATCGCCAGGCACTGGCCGGCTACCAGGCGCGGCACTTCGGCTGGCGCGTGGCCGATGGCGTGGCCACCGTCACCCTGAACCGGCCTGAGCGCAAGAACCCGTTGACCTTTGACTCTTATGCCGAGCTGCGCGACCTGTTCGGCCAGTTGCGCTACGCCACCGATGTGCATGTGGTGGTGCTGGAGGGGGCGGGCGACAACTTCTGCTCGGGCGGCGATGTGCACGAGATCATCGGTCCGCTGATCCGCCTGAAGGCGCCCGAGTTGCTGATGTTCACCCGCATGACCGGCGATCTGGTGAAGGCGATGCGGGCGTGCCCGCAGCCGATCATCGCGGCCATCGACGGGGTGTGTGCCGGGGCGGGGGCGATTCTCGCCATGGCGTCGGACCTGCGCGTGGGCACCGCGCGCTCGAAGACGGCCTTCCTCTTCAACCGCGTGGGCCTGGCGGGCTGCGACATGGGCGCGTGCGCCATGCTGCCGCGCATCATCGGCCAGGGGCGCGCATCGGACCTGCTGTACACCGGCCGCGCACTGCCGGGCGACGAGGCCCATGCCTGGGGCTTCTTCAATCGCCTGGTGCCACCCGAGAGCCTGGGCACCGAGGCGCAGGCGTGGGCGGCCCAGATCGCGGCCGGCCCCACCTTCGCGAACGGCATCACCAAGACCATGCTCCACCAAGAATGGGCGATGACGATCGAGCAGGCGATCGAGGCCGAGGCGCAGGCCCAGGCCTTGTGCATGCTCACCGAAGACTTCGGCCGTGCCTACCGTGCCTTCGTGGCCAAGCAGAAACCCGTGTTTGAAGGCAACTGACGCCATGGACCGCACCGACTGGCCCTTCTTCGACGCACCGCACCGCGCCTTTTCGACCGCGCTCGACGCCTGGGCTGCGGCCCACGTGCGCGATGTGCACGGCGACCACGATGTCGACGCAGCCTGCCGTCAGCTCGTGCGTCAACTGGGTGACGCCGGCTGGCTGAAACACGCGGTCGCCGGCCGCGAGTACGGCGGTGCGGGCGAGACGATCGACACCCGCACGATCTGCCTGGCCCGCGAGACGCTGGCACGCCACAACGGCCTGGCCGATTTCGCTTTCGCGATGCAGGGGCTGGGCTCGGGCGCGATCTCGTTGGCGGGCACGCCGGCGCAGAAGGCCCGCTGGCTGCCCCGGGTCGCTTCGGGTGATGCGATCGCCGCTTTCGCGCTCTCCGAGCCCGATGCCGGCTCGGATGTGGCCGCCATGCAGTGCGTGGCCCGCATCGAGGGCGATGTCGCCATCCTCGATGGCGAGAAGACCTGGATCTCCAACGGCGGCATTGCCGATGTGTACGTCGTGTTCGTGAGGACGGGCGAGGCACCCGGATCGCGCGGCCTCTCGGCATTTGTCGTCGAGGCGGGCACGCCGGGTTTCGAGATCGCCGAGCGAATCGACGTGATCGCGCCGCATCCGCTGGCACGGCTGCGCTTCTCGGGCTGCCGCGTGCCCCTCGGCCACCGCATCGGCGAGGCGGGCGAAGGCTTCAAGGTGGCGATGCGCACGCTGGACGTGTTCCGCACCAGCGTCGCCGCGGCGGCGTTGGGCTTCGGCCGGCGAGCGATGGACGAAGGGCTGGAACGCGCCCGCACGCGCCCGATGTTCGGCGGTGTGCTGGGCGATTTCCAGCTCACCCAGGCCAAGCTGGCCGAGATGGCCACCACGCTCGATGCGGCGGCCTTGCTCGTCTACCGCGCCGCCTGGCAGAGAGACCAGGGCCAGAACGTGACCCGCGAGGCGGCAATGGCCAAGATGTTTGCCACCGAAGGCGCGCAGCAGGTGATCGACGCCGCGGTGCAGATGTGGGGTGGCCGCGGTGTGCGCAGCGGCGAGACGGTCGAGCGGCTGTACCGCGAGATCCGAGCCTTGCGCATCTACGAAGGTGCCACCGAAGTGCAGCAGCTCATCATCGGCCGCGACGTTCTGAAGAACGGCTGAGAGCCCGCCCCCACCTGCTGGCTTCGCCGGCTGGGTCAGGCCGCGTCGTCGGCCGGCGAGTCCGCCAGGAAGCCCACTTCCTCGACCAGGAAGTCGGTCAGAGCCTGCCAGGCCGGCTGTTGGGCCATCGGTCGACTGCACACCAGCCAATAGGCGCCCCGCGCGGGGATGCTGAGGGCGAAGGGCCGCACCAGGCGCCCGGCCAGGAGGTCTTCTTCGATCAAGGGCAGGTGGCCCAGGGCCAGCCCATGTCCGGCCGCGGCCGCCATCATCAAGGCGTTGCTGTCGTCGATCAACTGCCCTCGGCGCACGGGGGTGTCGGGCGCGCCGGCACGCTCCATCCAGCGCTCCCAATCGACGAAGCTGTCTTCGTGCAGCAGGGGGTAGTGGCGCACATCGGCCGGCGTGGCCAGCGGCTGGTCAGGGCGGATCAGCGATGGCGCACAGACGGGGCTGAGTGACAGGCCAAACAGTGGCCGAGAGACGGTCCGCGGGCTTTGCGGCCGCTCTCGAGACCACAGCACCGCCGCCTCAATCTGGCCCTGGGCTCGCAGGTTCGAACTGCGTTCGTGGTTCAGATGCAGCTCGATGTCGGGATGCCGCTCGCGAAACCGGGGCAACCGGGGGATCAGCCAGCGGCTGGAGAAGGTGGGCGTCACCGACAGCCGCAGGCTGTGGGTGCCTGCGCCGCCGGCCTTGAGTTGTTCGAGGACAGCGTCGATGCGGGCGAACGATTCGGTCAGCTCTGCCAGAAGACGCTCACCCGCCGGCAGCAGGCGGATCTGGCGCTGGCTCCGCTCGAACAAGGGCTGGCCGAGTGCCGTCTCCAGCGCGCGAACCTGGTGGCTGACGGCGCCCTGGGTGACGCACAGTTCGGCCGCCGCTTCGGTGAATGACAGCTTCCGTGCAGCTGCCTCGAAGTAGCGCAAACCATTGAGGTGGCGCAGGTGGCGTCGCATGGCCGGCGTTCTCGTGGCAAGGTCGTTCAACGCACGGGAGGCACCTGGCGCCAGAGGCGGCAGGCGCCCTTGCGGAGAGAGGACATTCAGGCCGGCCACCGGGCTGTGGACGGCTGGTCGGCATTGTGGCTCCGCGTGCGGGGCCGGGTTGGCCACGCACGCGAAGACGTGCACGCTCGATCAGGGCTTGGCGACTTGGTCTTTCACCCACGGCCCGAGCACGGCCAAGCGTGAGTAGACGCCATACAGATCGGGCTGGGCGCAACCGATGCCCCAGCTCACGACGCCCACCTGCAGGCGGAACTCGCCGCTGCTGTCCTTGGCCACCAGCGGCCCACCAGAATCGCCGCCGCAGGTATCCTTGCCGCCTTCCTTGAAGCCGGCGCACAGCATCGTGTTGGTGATGGCGCCGTCGTACGAGTCGGACGAGTTGCACACCTCGCGGTCGACGATGGGCAGCCGCACATTCAGCAGCTTTTCGGGGTAGGGCGGGTTGGACTGGGTCGAGCCCCAGCCCATGCCCCAGGTCGGTTTGCCGGTGGCGGCGTGCTTGTTCTCTTCCTTCAAGGTGGTGGCGAAGGCGACGGGCTCGATGTCGTTGACCTCTTCGGTGAGGCGGATCACCGCCACGTCCGAATCGGTGGTGTCCTCGTTCCAGTCGGGGTGCACGGTGATCGAGGCGATGTTGATGCGGCGGCCGCCTTGCGTCAGGTCTTGGGTGCCGACAAGCACTTGTGTGTTCTTCGCGGTGGCACCGGTCAGCGTGATGCAGTGGGCCGCGGTGAGGATGTCGCGCTTGCTGATCAGCGACGCGCCGCAGAACCGCGAGTCGAAGTTGTCGGCGATGCGCTTTTCCATCAGGCTGGCCATGAAGGGCCACCGGCCATCCTTGGCCGGCTTGCCGCCGACCACTTCCGGTTGCGCGTCCTGGACGGGGCCGCCGTGGCGCGCCGACAGCTGCGCCTGGTACGCCTCGACTTGCTCGCGCATCGTGCCGGCCTGGGCCAGGACCGGCAGCAGGCCCGCCGAGCCGAGCATGGCGGCGCCGAGAGCAGTGCGGCCAACCGAGCGCCCAGCCCTGCGCCCCAAGGCGTTCTTCAGATGAGTGGGTTTCATGGTGTCTCCTTCCTTGTGGGAGGCCGGGCGGACTCAGGAGCAAGCCAAGCCGCCGCAGCCGATGTAAGGCGGTGATCGCCTCGCGAGCCGGAATCATGATGCATGCGGCGCTTTGCCAACAACGTCACAGATCGTCAGTAACCACGCGGCCTTCTCACATGAAGCCAGCTCATGAGTCCGGGCGATTCTTTTCGCTTGTTCGGGCCTCCGATGTCGACTCGAATCGCGCTCACCCCGCTGCCCCCGCTTCGGCCCCAGAAAGGCCCGAGTCCTTGGTGCGCAGGGCGCGTTCCTTAAGAGCCATGACGAGGAGACAAATTGAAGACTTTCCCCAGAGTTGGGTCGCCCAGAAGGCTGGCGACCGCCTCCATCGGTTTGATGCTGCTGTCGCAGGCAGCGATCGCGTGGGCATCGGCCCCTGACCGTGAGCCCGGTGATGCACGCCGGGCACCGATTCACGCCAACCCGGGTTGGCCCCAGGCCGGCGAGCATGTGTCGAAGGCCGCGAGGCCGCCTGCGCTGCTGCCTTTGCGACGGGCGGACGATTTCGTGCCCAACCGGCTGGAGATCGGCCAGTCGCCGAGCGAGGTGGTGCTGCCGGTGTCCGCACGCGTGAAGGCCGCGCGCGAGGTGCAGCGCTCGGGCCGCTTCCGAGCTGAGGGCGTCGGCCCGGCCGGTGCGTCCTGCACCGGGACCGATTTCGTCGGGAAGACCGGCTCGGCGCTGATCTCGTTCATCGATGCGGCCGACCTGACGGCGTGCATGTACAGCCTCTACTACGGCAGTGCGAACGACTACCGCACGGTGTTCAGCAACGCCAACATCATCACCGTGGCCGATGAGCTCAAAGCGCGGTCGGTGAGTTACCAGGGCAACGACAGCAACCACTCCATGAACCTGCTGTCGTTCTTGCGGACGGCGGGCTACTGGCGCTTCATGAGCAAGGAGGGCGACAAGGCCAACAACATCCCGCCGGGAGACCCGACCATGATGTCGCGGGCCCTGGCGGCGATGATGCAGCTCATCGCCTCGCCCCACTTCTTCGACAAGACGGAAGACAACGCCTACTTTGTCAGCGAGGTCTACAAGACGACGCCCTCGGGCTGGGCGCTGTCGTATGCGCCGTCCGCCAAGAAGTGGATCGATCAGGTCACCCCCAGCACGCCGGCCGTCGGCTACTGGACCAATGAAGCGATCGTGTCGGCCATGAACGTCTTCTACCTGGGCTCTTACCAGGCCGATTACGTGAACGTGGTGCAGAACGACGTCAGCTATGCCAAGAGCTTCGACGCCTTCCTGACGCGCAACATGGGCCTGCTGGGCACCGAAGACAGCTACCACCAGGCCAACGCGATGGGCGAGCTGATCCGCTTCGTGCAGTACACGCCGCAGAGCGCCCAGGTGCGTGCCATGGCCACGGCGCAGATGCCGAACTTCCCGGTCACGCAGGACACGACGATCGATGTGTGGATACGCGCATCGGGCATGGTCGACTACTACGACAGCGCCAACTGCGCCGCCTACGGCACCTGCAACGGGCAGGACACGGTGGCGGCACTGAAGCTGCCGATCCGCTACGAGTGCGGCACACAGTACGTCATCCGCTCGCAGGCGATGACCTCGTCTCAGCTCAGCTCGACCTGCACGTCGGTCACGCAGGAGTCGAAGTACTTCCATGGCCTGGTCGGCACGAGAAAGGGCAAGCCGGTCGCCAATGACAAGAACAAGACGCTGGAGCTGGTGGTGTTCGACAACTACACCGAGTACGCCCGCTTCTCAGGCTTTCTCTTCGGCAACGACACCAACAACGGCGGCATCTACCTGGAAGGCACCCCGTCGCAGAAGGGCAACCAGGCCCGGTTCCTGGCCTACCGGGCCGACTGGCTCTCGAACTTCGAGATCTGGAACCTGAACCACGAGTTCGCGCACTACCTGGACGGCCGCTACAACATGTGGGGTGGTTTCGGCGACTATCCGCTGGACGTGGGCGGCGGCCGGCAGTCGTCGGTGTGGTGGATCGAGGGCTTCGCCGAGTACATGTCGTATTCGTACCGCCGCCAGTACTACGCGGACGCGACCTCCAGGGCGCAGACGGCGCCTGTGGCCTTGAGCGAGGTGATGCGCAACACCTACGACAGCGGTGCGACCCGGGTCTACAACTGGGGCTACCTGGCGGCGCGCTACATCCTGGAGCGACAACCCCAAGAGCAGAAGACCTTCTTGCCGATGATGCGCATGGGCGATTACGACCAGTACAGCACGTACATCAAGGGTCTGGGCACCTCACTGGACAAGGACTTCTCGGAGTGGCTGACCCAGTGCGTGAGTGGGGGCGACCGGACGTCGGCACGCTGCGTCAGCAAGGGCGAGGGGACCAAGCCGCTGCTGGATCCCACGGCCATCGGCCCCTGCGTGATGGCGCGCAACGATGCGCTGGACAACGGCTGCTCGCGCGAATTGACCAAGGCGGGCGTGCTGTCGTTCTACATCTCGAACGACGACTTCACCAAGACGATCTTCAAGCTCAGCCGGATCGGCGGAAGTGTCGATCTCTATGCGAGGGCAGGTTCCTGGCCGACCACCTCGAACTACGACGTCAAGGTGCAAAGCACCGGGCAGGATGTGTCGCTCACCCTGCCGAACAAGGGCTATGGCTTCTCGTATGTGATGGCCGTTCCGAAGAGCGGCTTCACCCAGGCGACCTTGCGCGGCATGTTCAGCGAGCTGCCGTTCCCGCCGGGGTCGCAGGCCTTGCACTGCATCGATTCGATGAGCAGCCTGCTGGCCCAGGCTTGCACCCGCTGACCCTGGCGTGACGCCCGTCGCCCGACGGGGCGACACACCCCGGCCCGGCCGGCGTTGCACACGCCGCCGGGGCCGGGGCACTTGGGGGTACGCGGGTGGTGGGGGTGGCGTCAGGCCGCCACGCCGACCATCAACTTGGCTGAGTAGCCCAGGTCCACCGAGCCCTTCACCTTCGCCATCTGCAGCGAGGTGCCGTCGCTGAACACGTTGTCATGCGCGAAGTCGGGCACCGAAGTGTTCTGGCCACGGGCGGCGTACAGCGGGGAGGCGTAGACCGTCTTGGTCACCGATTGCGGGAAGGCCAGCTGCGAGGTGGCCGTGGCCGAGCCGCCGGTGTTCGCGTTCAGGTAGACCTGGAAGTGGATGTGGGTGATGCGGCCGGCGTACCAACCGGGGTAGACGAGGTCGAAGTGCACCGCGCCCTTGGTGTTGGTGAGCTGGATGCCGCGCATGAAGGTCTGACCACGGGTGTCGTGGCCGGGCTGCTGGTAGCCGGAGTACACGCCATCCTTGTCGCAACACCAGATGTAGACCGCGGCGTTGCCGATGGGTGCGCACGACTTGTTCACGTTGACCAGCTTCAGCGTCAGGGCGAGCGGCACGCCCGTTTTGCCTTCGGTGATGTCGCGCCGCATCATCGTGTCGTCGTCCAGCACGCTCAGCAGCGGGTAAGGCCCGGCGGTTTCCTGGGGGATGAGGGCGCAGCTGCGTGCGGCGGCGTAGTCCAGCGCGTCGTACTGCTCGGCCCAGGTGTCTGCTGCATTCGCCACGCCGGGCAGCCCGATCAGCGGCACGGCCGACAGGGCGCCCAGGGCACCGAGCGCTTCGCGTCGGGTGGGCAGGTCGGGGGAATCCTGGCGATCAAAGTCCTGTGACATGGCGCGTCTCCTTGCGTTGGCTGTGGAGCGCTCAGTCTCGAGGCCCCCTCTTGCTGAAGCGTGAACGCTACCGCGCAGGCCTGACATACCAGGTGACCGGGCGCTTCAGCTTGTGACGCCGCGTGAGTCCTGGGGGTGCAACCGGCAGGCGTGCTGGCTGGTGCCGCGCTCCAGTTGCAAGGTGCAGTGATGGATCTTGAAACGTTGTTCGAGCTGCCGGTCGACCTCGTCGAAGAAGGCGTCGCCCGGGGTGCCCTCGGGGATCACCAGGTGGGCGGTGAGGGCGGTTTCGGTGGTCGACAGCGGCCAGATGTGCAGGTCGTGAACATCGGTCACGCCGGGCAGGCTGGCAAGGTAAGACCGCACTGCGCGTGCATCGACATGCGGTGGCACGGCGCCCAGGGCGAGATCGAGCGATTCGCGCAGCAGGCCCCAGGTGCTCCACAGGATGACCGCCACGATGCCCAGGCTGATCAGCGGATCGACCAGGTACCAGCCGGTCTGCCGCATGACCAGCCCACCCACCACCACGCCGAGCGACACGGCAGCATCCGCTGCCAGGTGCAGGAAGGCGCCGCGCAGGTTGAGATCGTGTTCGCTGCCCTTGGCGAACAGCCAGGCCGACAGCCCGTTGACGACGATGCCGATCGCCGCCACCGCCATCACCACGTCGGCGGCCACGGCAGGTGGCTCGGCAAACCGGCGCACGGCCTCCCAGCCGATACCGCCGCAGGCCACCAGCAGCAAGGTGGCGTTGGCCAGCGCGGCCAGGATCGAGCTGCCGCGCAGGCCGAAGGTGAAACGCTCGCTGGGGGCGCGGCGCGACAGCAGGGCGGCGCCCCAGGCGAGCGCCAGCCCCAGCACGTCCGAGAGGTTGTGCCCGGCATCGGCCATCAAGGCGGTCGAGTTGGCCCACACGCCGTAGCCGAACTCGACGGCCACGAACACGCTGTTCAGCACGATGGCCACGGCGAAGGCGCGGCCGGCGTTGTGGGGATCACCGTGGGCATGGCCGTGATGGCCGTGGCCGTGGTGATCGTGGGCGCTGCCGTGGGCGTCGTGACCGTGGTCGTGATCGTCGTGGTCGTGGTGCCCGTGCTCGTGCTCGTGCTTGTGGGCGTGCGCGTGCGCGTGGCCGCAGGCGGGGCCGTGCGTGTGGCCTTCGTGGCGATGTCCCGGGGGGTGGTCGTGGGCAGAGTGGTCGTGCGAGGGCATGAATCCAGTGTCCCATGGGGTGCGGGTGTGCGGGGAGATGTCCGTATCCGGCGAGCGGGTGCGGCGTGCTTCGGGCAGCATCCGACCCTGACCATTCTTTGGGAGACGACATGTCCATGACCACCGTGGCCGACAAGGCCGCCCTCTTTCGGCAACTGCATGCGCGATCGGGGGTGTTCGTGATGCCCAACCCGTGGGATGCCGGCTCGGCCAAGCTGCTGGCAGGGCTGGGGTTCGAGGCGCTGGCCACGTCGAGCGCCGCATCCGCCATGTCGATGGGCCGCACCGATTACCAACTGACGCTTGACGACGCGCTGGCGCATGCCCGGGCCATCGTCGAGGCGACCGATCTGCCCGTCTCGGCCGACCTGGAGAACGGCTTCGGCCACGCGCCGGAGGTGGTGGCGCAGACCATCCGCCTCGCGGGCGAGGTGGGCCTCGCCGGTGGCTCGATCGAAGATGCCAGCCAGCAGGCCGGCGAGCCGATCTATCCGTTGAGCCAGGCGGCCGAGCGGGTGGCGGCGGCAGTGGAGGCCGCCCGCTCGATGGGGCGCCCTTTCACCCTCACGGCGCGTGCCGAGAATTTCCTGAACGGCCGCCCGGATCTGGACGACACGATCCGCCGCCTACAGGCCTTCGAGGCCGCCGGTGCGGATGTGTTGTTCGCGCCGGGCCTGCCCAGCCTCGACGCGGTCAAGACGGTGTGCAGCGCGGTCGCCAAGCCGGTCAGCTTCATGGTGGGCATCCCGGGCAAGTCGTTCAGCGTGGCCGAGCTGGAAGCCGCCGGCGTCAAGCGCATCAGCCTGGCCACGTCGCTGTACCGCGCCGCGATGAACGGCCTGAAGGCGGCGGCGGAGGAGATCCGCCGCGACGGGACCTTCGGCTACCTGAGCCTGCGCTGATCGGCCGGCGCTGGTGAGCCGGCGCAGATCAGCCCGCGCAGATCAGCCGGCGTGGGTGGCCGGGGCCGGCCGCGCCGGCACCTGGGTACGCTGGCGCCACGCGTTTCGAAGGCGCCAGCCGAGCAACAGTCCGACGATCGACGCGTAGACGGCGACCTCGCCGTACAGGTGCTTGCCCGAACGCATCCAGAAGAAGTGCAGGATGGCCAGAACCGCGATCGCGTAGATCGCCCGGTGCAGCGCCTGCCAGCGACGGCCCCCCAAGGCCTTGATCGCCCGGTTGAACGACGTGGCTGCCAGCGGCAGCAGCAGCAGCCAGGCCAGCGTGCCCACCAGGATGAACGGGCGCTTGGCCACATCCTTCAGCAGTGCGTCGATCTCCAGCCCTTGGTCGAGCCAGGCGTAGGCCAGCCAGTGCAAGGTGCCGTAGATGAAGGTGGCCACGCCGATGGCGCGGCGGTGCCGCAGCAGCTGATGCCAGCCCGTCCACTGCCGCAACGGGGTGATGGCGAGCGTGAGCACCAGGCCGCGCAGCGTCCAGTCGCCCAGGCCGCGGATCAGCGCTTCGGCCGGGTTGGCGCCCAGCTTGTCGTTGATCGCGCCCCACAGCAGCCATGCCAAGGGCAGCGCCAGCAGCGTCCACAGCACCGGCTTGGTCGCCTTGTGGGCCAGCAGCCGGTTCACGAGCGTCGATGGTCCAGTCATCGAATGAGGGCAGCGAGCCGAACAGAGCGCGGCGGCGTCAAAACTGCTTCTTCAGGTCCATGCCGGCATACAGCTGGCCGACCTGGGCCTCGTAGCCGTTGAACATCAAGGTCTGGCGGCGCTTGGCGAACAGGCCGTCGTCACCGATGCGGCGCTCGGTGGCCTGGCTCCAGCGCGGGTGGTCGACCTGCGGGTTCACGTTCGAATAGAAACCGTATTCGCTGGGATTGGCGCGTTCCCAGCTGCTGACCGGCTGCTTCTCGACGAAGCGGATCTTGACGATCGATTTCGCGCTCTTGAATCCGTACTTCCAGGGCAGCACGATGCGGACCGGCGCGCCGTTCTGGTTGGGCAGCACCTCGCCATAGAGCCCGAAAGTGAGCAGGGCGAGCGGGTGCATGGCTTCGTCCAGCCTCAGGCCTTCGGTGTACGGCCAGTCGAGCACCCCCGAGCGCAGGCCGGGCATCTGCGCCTTGTCGGCCAGGGTGGTGAACTGCACGAACTTGGCGTTGCCGGCGGGCTCGACGCGCTTGATCAGCTCGGCCAGCGAATAGCCGACCCAGGGGATGACCATGGACCAGCCTTCGACGCAGCGCAGGCGGTAGATGCGCTCTTCCATCGGCGCGAGCTTGAGCAACTCGTCGAGGTCGTACACCTTGGGCTTCTTGACCTCACCTTCGATGCTCACGGTCCACGGCCGCGGCTTGAGCCGCTGCGCCGTCTGGGCCGGATCGTGCTTGTCGGTGCCGAACTCGTAGAAGTTGTTGTACGAGGTGACGTCGTCGTAGGGCGTTGGCTTGTCCATCACGAGCGCCCCCGCCACACCGCTGCGCGCGCCGCGCAGCGCGGCGAGCTTGCCCGGGCCGGCGGCCTGGGCCCAGGCGGTGGCGGGCACCAGGGCGGGCCCGATGCCGGCGCCGGCCAAGCCGAGGGCAGCACGCTGCAACCATTCGCGGCGCGACTGGTAGACGGCTCGGGGGGTGATGTCCGACGTTGTGCGGTGGATGAAGCCGCGGTCCTTCAGCAGGTGCATGGGTCTCTCGCGCTGGAGCGCCCGGCGGGCGCTTGAGGGTCAGTCGGTGCAGGCCGGTGAGACCTTACGCCGCCAGCGAGGTTCCGTGTGCAGCGTCACGCCGGGCGATGATCAGCGGGCGCTGCCGCTGCCATCTTCCGGCGTGGGGTCGTCGGCCGACGCCACGCCCGGAATGATCGTGCCGAGCCCGGCGTCGCCGAAGAGTTTGAGGGCACGGCTGCTGCTGCGCTCGCGAAAGGTCTTGCGCGAGAAAAGCTTGGCCTGCGCTTCGGAGGGGAGATCGGTGATGTTGATCAGGTTGCGGCTGATCAGGGTGTCGATCACGTCTTCGAGCACGCGGACGAAATCGGCATCCAGGCGCGCAAAGCGTTCGCTGGCGCCGTCGTCGCCGACCGAGGGGCCGCCCAGGAAGGCACGCACCTCGGGGTGGTCGTCCGGCAGGAAGTCGGCCTCGTCGACCGCCTCTCGATGCAGGCTGACGATTTGGCCGGCGGCGTCTCGGCGGGCGTAGGGCATGGCGGCGATGTTAGTCAGGTCGGCCGCCGCGGGCGATCACAAAGCGCCGTACGAATGCAGGCCCGACAGGAACATGTTCACACCGAGGAAGGCGAAGGTCGTGATGACCAGCCCGCCCAAGGACCACCAGGCCGAGGCGTTGCCGCGCAGGCCCTTCATCAGGCGCATGTGCAGCCAGGCGGCGTAGTTCAGCCAGACGATCAGCGCCCAGGTTTCCTTCGGGTCCCAGCTCCAGTAGCCGCCCCAGGCTTCGGCAGCCCAGAAGGCCCCCAGCACGGTGGCGATCGTGAAGAAGGCGAAGCCGACAGCGATCGCCTTGTACATGAGGTCGTCCATCAGCTCCAGCGAGGGGGTGCGGGCGTTGATGGGGTTGCGCAGCGAAATCATCACTGCAAAGAAAGCGGCCGTGCCGCCGATCATCCGGGCGCCCTTGAAGAGGGCTGTCTGCATCTGATCGTCCGGGGCGCCCAGCAGGGCGTAGGCGCCCATCAGCACCAGCACCCCGCCCGGCACGCCCACCAGCCCCTGCCACAGGTGCCGCGGCGTGGAGGTCTTGAGCAGGCAGGCCAGCGCGACCATTGCCGCCAGGGCAAAAGTGCCATAGCCGATGAAGTTGGCGGGCACGTGCAGCTTCATCCACCAGCTTTGCAGTGCCGGCAGCAGCGGCTGGATCTCGTGCGCTTCGCGGGCGAAGATGTACCAGGCCAGGAAGCCGACCGCGGCGCTGATGATCAGCATCACGAAGGGCCCGAGCGCGCGGGTCTTGTAATGGGCCTCGTAGTACAGGTAGAACAGCGTCGTCAGCCAGCAGAACAGCACGAAGACTTCGTACAGGTTGCTGACCGGGATGTGACCGATCATCGGGCCCATCTGGTGGCTCTCGTACCAGCGCACCATCGTGCCGGTGAGCGCCATGAAGACGGCGGCCCAGGCCAGCCGAGAGCCGATCCGGAGGCCGGCGGCATCACCCGCGGGCGCGCCCGCGACGGCTGGCCCGCGCGAGAAGAAGCCGATCCAGTAGAACAGCGTGCTCATCCAGAACAGCGTGCCCATCCAGAGGAAGGCGCTTTGGCTGGACAGCAGGTACTTCAACAGGAACACCTGGCTGCCGGCCGCGAGATCGGCGCCGAAGCTGTCGGTGGTGCGGGCGTAGAGGTTGATCGCCAGCAGGCTGGCCGCGCCGACCCCGGCGGCCAGCAGGCGCAAGGGCCCCCAGAACCAGCCGAGAGCGATCAGGGCCGGCACCGCGCCCGCCAGGATGCCCTTTTCATAGCCGTCCATGGCGACGCCATAGCGCCGGAAAGCGTAGACCGCGCCGCCGATGACGAGTGCGGCGAACAGCCAGTCCAGCGGAGCGCGCCGGCTGACCAGGCTTTGCCGGCCCAGGTCGAGCGTGGTGGTGGTCGTGGTGGTGTTCATCGGGTGCCTCCGGCGGTGGACAGCAATTCGTCGCGCAGCTTGTCGAATTCGGCGTCGATGTCGAGAGTGCGCCTCGGGGTGGACATGGCGATCTGGGTGCGGGTGGTGCCCGCTGTCTCGCCATCGGCCAACCAGATCCACAGGCGGCGTTCGCGCACGTACAGCATCGCGAAAACGCCCAGGATCAGCAACACGGCACCGAGATAAACCAGCACCTTGCCAGGGGCGCGTGCCACCTGGAAGACGCTGGCCTGCACGACGTCGAAGTTGGTCAGCGTCAGCAGCACCGGGGCCGGGTAGAGGAAGCTGTCGGACAAGGAAAGCACCGCCTGGGTCATGAAGGCCTCGGTGGCCGGGCCCGGTTCGAGTGGTTTCAGGCCCGCTTGTTCCCGCGCCGATTGGTTCAAATCGAACAAGGCGCCGTTCAGGATGCGCAACATCACCTCGGCGATGCGCGAGCGTTCCGCTTCGGGCACGTTGGTTTCGATGAACTGGCTGATGGCGCTCAGGCCGCCCAGGCGCATCGCCTCGCTGGCCTGGCTGGGCGCCTCGGCGCCGGCGAACAGCCCGAGCGCGCGGGCGGCCGTCAGGCGCAGTTGCTCGGTCATCTCGGGCTTGCCGGCGGGTGTGGCCAGCGTGGCATAGCGCCGGGCCGCCTGGTCGCGCAGGTTGGCATCATTCAGCGCCGCCCGCAGCCGCAACCAGCCCTCGAGGCTGGCGTTTTCGTCGGCCGGCATGCGGAGATAGCGGAAGTTCTCGGCCGCGGAATCGCGCACACCGGCCACGTACACCTGCTGCCCGTCCAGTTCCACCGGCAGCATGTAGTTGTGGAACTCCCGGGCCTGGCCGGCACTGTCGCGCAGGCGGTAGGTGACCGAGGGCCCCACGTTGCGCATCGTCTTGGCCTTGTCGGGGTTGACGCCCGCACCGAGGTGCTTGTCCAGCGTGCCCACCAGGTCGACCTTGCGCAGATCGGTGCCGCTCTGGGCATTGGCCTCGGCCATGTTCTCGACGTTGATGGCTTTGAGCGCGGTGATCTCCAACTGCAGGCGCTGTTTGTCGACGTTGCTCATCAGGCCGGTGGTCTCGCCGACCCGCAGCTTCACGTCGAACGGCTCGCCACCCGCCGAGAGCGGGTAGGCCTTGAGCTGCACCATCGAGCCGCCGTCTTCGACGCTGCTCTGATAGATGGCAATGCCCCGATGGTGGGCCGGCTCGTTGACCTTGATGGTGGCAGCGACCGCTTCGCCCGTTTCATGGTCGTGGATCACTACATCGCTGGCGAACAGGCGTGGCATGCCGGTGTCGTAGTACTCGACGGTGAACTTTTTCAGCTCCACATCGAACGGCAACTCCTGCAGCACGGTGCCTTGCGGCATAGACAGCAGCGCGACACCGGCGCGGCCGCCCTCGGGCACAAGCAGGTTGCCGCGGAAAGTGGGGTTGCTGGCCGACAGCCGATGTTCGGCGGGCACGTCCTTGATGAACTGGTAGCCGCCGTCGAACACGCTCTTGCCGGCCAGCGCCATCTGCGCCCGCACGATCAGGTCGCCATCGGCCAGGCCCCCGAGGCAGATCAGCACGATGGCCGAGTGCGCCGCCAGGTACCCCACCTTGCTGGCCCGGCCGGCGCGTGCCGCGACCATCGTGCCATTGGCGCGCACCTGGGCTCGGGCGCGCCAACCGTGCCGGCCCAGCACCGCGGCGACCTGCTGCAGCGCGGCCTCGCGGCCCAGGGGCAGTACCGCGTCCGCCTTGTGGTGAAAGTAGGCGAGTGATTGCTCCCGCACATGCTCTTTGAAGCTGCGCAGGTCCGCCACGATCTTGGGCGCATTGCGGGCGATGCACAGGCTGGTCGAGACCACCAGGAAACCCAGGATCACCAAGAACCACGGCGCCGAATAGACGCTGAACAGCTGGAAACGGTCGAACAGCTCGGCCCAGAACGGCCCGAACTTGTTGACGTAGTTGTTGAAGGGCTCGTTCTGCTGAACGACCGTGCCGATGATGGCGGCGATGCAGATCACGGCCAACAGCGTGATCGCGAATCGCATCGATGACAGCAACTCGACGGCCTGACGCCAGGCGCTGGCCGGGGAAGGGCGGGGCGGTGTGCCGACGGGCGGGGCGGCGTCAACGAGGTCGGTCGGGGCGGTCATCGGATCGGATTATCAGAATCAGCGGCCGGCCCCAGGGGCGCCTCGGGCATGCCAACCAAAGAAAAGGCCGGTCAGAGACCGGCCTTCACGGGGGCATTCTGACTGCTGCTGCGCGTCAGCGCAGGCCGGCAATGTAGTCGGCCACGGCCGCAATTTCCTCGTTGTTCATGCGGGCTGCAATCTCTTGCATCTGGACACTGTTCATCCGCTTGTGGTCGCGGAACGCCTTCATCTGCAGATCGATGTAGTCGGCATGCTGGCCGCCGATGCGCGGGTACTGGGCGGGGATGCCAGAGCCGGTGGGGCTGTGGCAGCCGGCGCAGGCGGGCACCTGCTTGTCGGCGATGCCGGCGCGGTAGATCTTCTCGCCCAGTGTCACGGTGGCCTTGTTCTTGGCGAAGCCCGGCTTGGCCTGCTTGCTGGCGTAGAACGCGGCGACGTTCTTCATGTCGGCTTCGGTCAGCGGTGCGGCCATGCCTTGCATGATCGCGTTGGTGCGCTTGCCCGACTTGAACTCGGTGAGCTGCTTGACGATGTACTCAGGGTGTTGGCCCTGCAGGATCGGGTTGGCGGGCGAGCCGCGCGAGCCATCGGCGGTGTGGCAAGCGGCGCAGACGTTGGTCGACAGCTCCTGGCCCTTGGCGAGATCCACCTTGGCGGGCGCCGCCGGCTCGTTGGCCCACACGGGCAGCGCCACAGCGGCAGCCAGAAGGGCGGAGAAGGCAACAGCGGCAGGGGTCTTCATTCGGCAGGCCTTGATTGTTCGAACAAAACCCGCGGATTTTACAATGCTCCATGACCGCATCGAACCGCTTGCCTACAGGCACGCCGAGTGACACCACGCGCACCGCGCTGGCCTGGGCCCATGGCGCCCGCTTTCTCACCACCGCCAGCCAGCTGGATCAACTGCCACAAGGCGATCTCCCCGAGTTCGCCTTCGTGGGACGAAGCAATGCCGGCAAGTCGACTGCGATCAACGCGCTGGCGCAACGCAGGCAATTGGCCTTCGCCTCGAAAACGCCGGGCCGCACCCAGCACATCAACCTGTTCGAGCTGGGCCCGAAGGATGCCCCGGACGCCTACCTGGCCGACTTGCCCGGCTATGGCTACGCCACCGTCGAGCGCACCGCCAAGCTGCGCTGGCAGCAGGTGATGGCGGACTACCTCGCGATCCGCCGCAACCTCGCGGGCGTGGTGTTGTTGGTCGACAGCCGACTGGGCTTCACACCCCTGGACCGTCAGTTGCTCGACTTTGTGGCGCCGCGGGTGACCACCGGCGAGGTCAAGCTGCTGGTGTTGCTCACCAAGGCCGACAAGCTGAACAAGAAGGAGCAGGCGGCGGCCCTGGGGGTGGGGCAGGACGGCCTGGCCGATCTCGCCACCGAAGCCGCCGACATCGGGATGCTGCTGTTCTCGGCGCCCAAGCATCAGGGCCTGAACGACCTCGCCGAGACGGTCTACGGCTGGGCGCATCCCGAGGCCTGACTGCGGCCAGCCTCGCGCGTGCTGGCGTCCGGAGCACGCACCCACAAAAAAGCCCGGCGGGTGCCGGGCTGGTTCATCGTGCAGATCGGTGGATCAGAACGGGATGTCGTCGTCCATCTCGTCGATGCCCGCATTCGAGCGCGGGGCGGGCCGTGGTGCCGGTGCGCGCGGGGCGGGTGCCGGCGAGCGGCGCGGGGCGCTGCTGCCGCCACCGCTTTCGTCCATGTCGCGGCTGTAGCCACCGTCATCGCCGCCGCCCATGCCGCCGCCGCCACCGCCTTCGCGGCCACCCAGCAACTGCATGGTTTCTGCGACGATCTCCGTGGTGTAGCGGTCGTTGCCGTCCTTGTCCTGCCACTTGCGGGTCTTCAGGCGGCCTTCGATGTAAACCGGGCGGCCCTTCTTCAGATACTCGCCCGCGACTTCGGCCTGGCGGTCGTACAGCACGACCGAGTGCCATTCGGTTTCTTCCTGGCGCTCGCCGGTGTCGCGGCTCTTCCAGTTGCGGGTGGTGGCCAGGCGCAGGTTGCACACCGCCGCGCCGCTGGGGGTGTAGCGCACCTCAGGGTCGCGCCCCAGGTTGCCGATGATGATGACTTTGTTGATCGAGGCCATGCGGGCGGCTCCAGCGAAAAATCTGTGGGAATGTCCAGTGCCGATTGTGCCGCAGCGCCCCGGCGTCGGGTGGCTGGCGGAGTGGCCAGCGGGGTGTGATTGCCAAAGCTAGGGGACGAGAAAAGTTGAGTTTTCCCGTCCCCCGCCGACTGATGGCCTGTCGCGCCGAACTTAGCGACGCCATTCCAGGGTGCCGGCTGGTGAGGCATTCGGGGCGTTTGGGTCCGGATCACACAGATCCTGGCGCAGCGCCCGATGGGTGGCCGCGACAGCGCAGCGCCGTCAAGGTGGCGCCGGGTGAACCGTCCTCCGGGCGGAACCGCTGAAGTCCGCACGGGTCCATCACGGATGGGACACTGCCCCTTAAGTCGTAGGACCTTCAAGGAGATCGCATGAAGATGTTTCCGTGGCGCCTGGTGGGCGTGGTCGCCGCTGGTGTGTGTGGCGTTCTGCAGGTGGCGTGTGCTGCGCCCACGGCGGCTGCACCGGCGAAGCCAGCACCGGCT
This sequence comes from Ideonella lacteola, assembly GCF_038066555.1. Taxonomy (NCBI): domain Bacteria; kingdom Pseudomonadati; phylum Pseudomonadota; class Betaproteobacteria; order Burkholderiales; family Sphaerotilaceae; genus Ideonella; species Ideonella lacteola. Next base: position 40,757 of record NZ_JBBUTG010000002.1, read on the forward strand.
GACGTGGCCATTGGCAAAGACGTGGAGACCTTGTCACGCCAGTTGCGCGAAGCGATCGGCGAGCCCCGCTGCACCGCCAGCGAGCAGTGCAAGACGATGGCGGTAGGCCACAAGGCCTGTGGTGGGCCCGAGACTTACGTGGTCTGGTCCACGGCGGTGACCGATGGCGGCCGCCTGCGGGCGCTGGCCGATGCCTACACCGAGGCGCGCCGGAAAGAGGGTGAACAGGCCGGTCGTGTGTCGGACTGCTCGCTAGTCACCGATCCAGGGGCGCGTTGTGAAGCGCAGCGGTGTGTGCCGGCAGGGCGCTCACCGGCGGTGATGTAGGCCAGCTCGGGCACATTCCCCAAGAAAAAACGCCACCTCGAAAGGTGGCGTTGTGCTTCAGGCGGCCGGGGCCGCTGTGTGGGCTCAGTGGCCGGCGCTGCGCTGGTCGAACGGCAGGGTGAGCTGGCTCAGGTCCTTGCGGGTCTCGACGAGCACCAGCGGGCCTTCGTCGACCACGACGACCGGCGGACGTTCGCGCGGTACGTGGACCGGCTTCGGTTCGGCAGCCATGGCCTCCTGGGCGGCGCGGATCTTGTCTGCGTCTGAATTGACCCAGGTGAGGCCCGCCGTATCGGCGATGCGCTGCAACTCATCCAGGGCCAGCACGTAGGGCTCGACGCGAACCGGCTGGGGCGCGGGCGGCGGCGGAGCCACCACCGGCGTGCTGGCCGCTTCGGTGGCGGCCATGGCCGCCTGCGCTGCTGCGATCGGGTCGACCGAGGGCTCGATACCGGCCGACTCGCGACGGCCTTCGCCCCGTTCACCACGCTCGCCTCGATCCCGGCGTTCCCGGCGCTCTCGCCCTTCGCCCCGCCCTTCGCCGCGTCGTTCACCACGCGGTTCGCGGCTTTCGCCTTCTTCTGCGGGCTGCGGTTGTTCCGCCGTTGCGCTCGGTGCTTCGTCGGCCACGTCGGCGGCAATGGCGGCATCGCCTTCCGCCGGCGCGATGTCGCGATCGCCTTCTTCGCCGTTCACGCCATCACGCGCCTCGTCACGGGGCCCACGGCCGCGACGACGACGGCGGCGGCGGCCACCTTCACCTTCAGTGCGTTCGCCTTCCGGCCGATCGCCCTCGGCGCCCACGGCACCTTCAACGGTCACGCCCTCGGCCGTGCTCTCGATCACCTCGGCGTCGCTGGGGCGCTCGGCCTGGCTGTCGCGGTCACGATCGCGTTCGCGCCGTGGCGGTCGTTGCTTGCCCGAACCCTCTTCCGACGATCCGACAGGCACTTGCGGCTGGGTGGCCTCGAAGCGGTCGGTCTCGGCCACGGCGACCGGGGCATTGGCACCACGGCGGTTATCGCGGCGCTCACCACGGTCACCACCTCGCTGGTCGCGGCCCTCACGGTTGTCGCGGCCTTCGGCGCGCACATCGTTGTTGCGCGCTTCTCCGCGGTTCTCACCGCGGCCTTCCCGGCGGTCCGGCCGATCCTGACGGCCCTCGCCCTTGTTGTCCGGACGGCCCTCTTGCCGGTTGCCGTCGCGGCCACCGCGGCCATCCGCGGGCTTGGCACCGCGTTCACCACCGCGTTCGCTGCGCTCATGCCGATCGCCTCGGCGACCGTCGCGGCCGCCCTTGCCGCGTTCGCCTCGGCCGCCCTCACGGGGCTGCTCGCGGCCACCGGTGCGTGCGGCCGGTTGCGCCTCCGGCGTGGCGGGGGCAGGTGCCGGTGTGGCCGGCGTTTCGCCAAAGCCCAGCAGACGCTTGAGCCAACCAAAGAAGCCGCCACCCGAAGGTGACGACGCTGGCGGCCGGGCCCACTGGGGCTCGGGTGCGGCCTGCGGCGCGGGGGCAGGCGCGGCGGCGGCCGGGGCCGGGGCGGGCGCCGGCGGTGCGATCGGGGCGGGTTGGTCGGGCAGCACGCCCTTGATGACCGGTTCCTGCTTGGGCTTGGCCTTCTCGCGGCGAGAAATCGCGACCTCGTCGTCCGGCTCCTCGATCATCGTGTAGCTGGCTTGCAGGTTCTCCAGACGCGGATCGTCGTGACGCAGGCGCTCCAGCTTGTAGTTCGGCGTTTCGAGGTGCTTGTTCGGCACGAGCAGCACGGTGGTGCGCTGCTTCAATTCGATCTTGGTGATCTCGGTGCGCTTCTCGTTGAGCAGGAAGGACGTGACCTCCACCGGCACCTGAACGTGCACGGCGGCGGTGTTCTCCTTCATCGCCTCTTCCTGGATGATCCGCAGGATCTGCAGCGCAGACGACTCGGTGTCGCGGATGTGGCCGGTGCCGTTGCAGCGTGGGCAGGTGATGTGGCTGCCTTCGGACAATGCGGGGCGCAGGCGCTGGCGTGAGAGCTCCAGCAGGCCGAACTTCGAGATCGACGAGAACTGCACGCGGGCCCGGTCCTGGCGCAGCGCATCGCGCAGGCGCTGCTCGACTTCGCGGCGATTCTTCGACTCTTCCATGTCGATGAAGTCGACGACGATCAGGCCGCCCAGATCGCGCAGGCGGCACTGGCGCGCGATTTCGTCGGCGGCTTCGAGGTTGGTTCGGGTCGCGGTCTCCTCGATGTCGCCGCCGCGGGTGGCGCGCGCCGAGTTCACGTCGACAGCGACCAGCGCTTCGGTGTGGTCGATCACGATGGCGCCGCCGGACGGCAGATTCACCGTGCGGCTGAACGCGGTCTCGATCTGGTGCTCGATCTGGAACCGCGAGAACAGCGGCGCATCGTCGCGGTAGCGCTTCACGCGATTGGCCGTTTCCGGCATCACGTGGTTCATGAACTGTTGCGCCTGATCGTAGATGTCGTCGGTGTCGATCAGGATCTCGCCGATGTCGGCGGTGAAGTAGTCGCGGATCGCGCGGATCACCAGCGACGATTCCTGGTAGATCAGGAACGCGCCGGCATTCAGGCGCTTGAGCTTGCGACCATCGGCGTCGGTGGGCGTGTTGACGACGCGCGCGCGGCGCTTGCCCGTCTGGGGATCCTCTTCTTCCAGCTCATACTGCGGTTCCGCGGCGCCGGAAATGGCCGCCCACAGCTTGAGCATGTAATTCAGGTCCCACTGCAGCTCGGCGGCTGAGCGGCCGATGCCGGCTGTGCGGGCGATCAGGCTCATGCCCTTGGGGTACTCGAGCTGATCGAGGTTTTCCTTGAGCTCTTCCCGGTCCTCACCCTCGATCCGGCGCGAGACGCCGCCGCCACGCGGGTTGTTGGGCATCAGCACGAGGTAACGGCCGGCCAACGAGATGAAGGTGGTCAGCGCCGCGCCCTTGTTGCCGCGCTCTTCCTTTTCGACCTGGACCAGCAGTTCCTGGCCGTTGGAAATCACATCCTGGATCTTGGCGTCGCGAACTGAAACGCCATCTTTGAAGTACTGCCGGGAGATTTCCTTGAACGGCAGAAAACCGTGGCGGTCTTCTCCGTAGTCGACAAAACAGGCCTCGAGCGAAGGCTCGACCCGCGTCACCACCGCCTTGTAGATATTGCCCTTGCGTTGTTCGCGGCCCTCGATCTCGGTCTCGAAATCAAGCAGTTTCTGGCCGTCGACGATCGCGAGACGCCGCTCTTCCGGCTGGGTCGCGTTGATCAGCATTCGCTTCATGTGCACTCCTCGTCACGCACCCGTCCCGTAAGCGATGGGACAGGCGCGAGCCTGTGAGGCCACCCGCCTTCGACGACAACGTCGTCGGCGTGCGCCTCGACCGATGCACGAGAAACAAAGGCGGCGGCCGAGGAAGGAATCGCCCTGGACTGCTTCGAACCGCTGTTGGCGGTTTCAGCGAGGCAGCGTTGGCGCGTGCGGCGACAGCACCGCGGCGTGAGCGCGAACCTTTCCCGTTCCCGAACCGGCCCAACGTGCCGGATGCAAGCCCGCGACGATCCTGGGCCGCGCCGGCGTCCAATCGCCGGGGCCGAGGGTCTGCAGACCGAAGGGGTGGGGGGAGTTCATTGCGCGAACGGCGCTTGGGGTTGTCGTCGCAGGAGGCCAGGCGCGGTGCGGGTTGCGCCCGCATCTGGCTTCCAAAAACCTTGGTGGATCTCCGCATGATCGCGGAGCGGCACATCCGAATGTGTTTCTCTGCCACGCCCGACGTCGCAGCCGCCGAGCCACTTTGGGGCTCGCCATTCCGCGCCGTGATGAACGTGTTGCATCACCTTGATACACGGGCTGCACTTGCTGCCCGCTGCCACCCCAGACTCGCAGTGCCCGGGTAAACTCTTGAAAATCAAGCACTTACGGCTCTAACGTGGCGCAGACCATTATAAAGGCGAAAAGTCGCGCGCTGGCGGGCCCTGTCACGCGGCGGTCACCGAAATCGCCTGCCACCGGGGCAAAAGGGCCGAAATCGACGCCTTCTCGCGAAGAATCCCGGCCGGCACCGCCAGCCCCCGCGGCGGAAGTACGGCGCGTCACGGTCGACGAAGGGTCGGCCGGGCAGCGGCTGGACAATTTCCTGCTGCGTGAGCTCAAGGGCGTTCCCAAGACCCATGTCTACCGGATCATCCGGTCGGGCGAGGTGCGGGTGAACCGCGGCCGCGCCACCGCTGACACACGCCTGGCGCTGGGGGACGAGGTGAGGGTGCCGCCGGTGAGGGTGGCCGCTGCGGCGTCCGACGCGGCGTCGGCTCATGTGCCACCCCGCGAATTTCCGGTGTTGTTCGAAGACGAGCATCTGCTGGTCATCGACAAGCCCGCTGGCGTTGCCGTACACGGCGGCAGCGGCGTCAGCTTCGGCGTCATCGAGCAGTTGCGCCGCGCCCGGCCCGAGGCCCGCTTCCTTGAACTGGTGCACCGGCTGGACAAGGAAACGTCCGGCCTGTTGCTGCTGGCGAAGAAGCGCAGCGCATTGACCCACCTGCAGGATCAGTTCCGCCAGCGTGAAACGGGCAAGACCTATGCGGCGCTGGTCACGGGCACCTGGCCGGCGAACAAGAAGGTCATCGATGTTGCGCTGCACAAGTACCTCAACGCGGAAGGCGAGCGGCGGGTTCGTGCCGTGTCGGCCGACCATGACGAGGGGCAGCGCTCGATCTCGCTGGTGAAGGTGGTGAAGGTCTACGACCACGCGCCGCCCGGCTTCACCTTGCTGGACGTGACGATCAAGACCGGCCGCACCCACCAGATCCGCGTGCACCTGGCGCACGAAGGGCACCCGATCGCCGGCGACGACAAGTACGGCGAGTTCGCGCTCAACAAGGCGCTGGCGGCCGGCAAGTTCGCCGGTGGCTGCAAGCTGGACCGCATGTTCCTGCACGCTCGCCGCCTGGCGTTCGACCATCCTTCCAGCGGGGAGCGCATCGAACTGCACGCGCCGCTGCCGGCCGAATGCGAGACACTGCTGTCGCGCCTGTCTTCCACCGTCTCATGACCCGAACCCGACGCTTTGACCTGATCGCCTTCGACTGGGATGGCACCCTGTTCGATTCCACCGCGCTGATCGTGCGCAGCCTCCAGGATGCTTGCCGCGACATCGATGCCCCGGTGCCGGATGCTGAACGTGCAGCCTATGTGATCGGCCTGGGGCTTCGCGATGCGCTCGAGCACGCGGTTCCGGGCCTGCCTGCCGACCGCTACACCGAGCTGGCCGCCAGCTACCGCCGCCACTATTTGGCCAGCCAGCACGAGCTGAGCCTGTTCAAGGGCACGCTCGAGATGCTCCGCGCGCTCAAGGCGCGCCAGCACTTCCTGACGGTGGCCACCGGCAAGACCCGCCGCGGCCTGGACGAGGTGCTGACGATGACCGAGCTGCAGGGGCTGTTCGATGGCAGCCGCACCGCCGACGAGACGTTTTCCAAGCCCCATCCGCGCATGCTGCAGGAGCTGATGGCCGAGTTCGGGGTGGATCCGTCGCGCACCTTGATGGTGGGCGACACGACGCATGATCTGCAATTGGCCGTCAACGCCGGCACCGCTTGTGTGGGCGTCAGCTTCGGTGCCCACGATCACGCCTCGTTCGAACCCTTCTCTCCGCTGTTCATTGCGCATTCGACGGCGCAACTGCACGAGTGGCTGATTCACAACGCCTGATCACGCGATGAACGCGCCTGCCCGCCTGAGCGAACAGCCCCTGTGCGCCAGCGTTGATCTGGAAGAACGAGGCCGGGCGGTGGTGTTCGACGTGCTGCTGTGGGGCGCACCGGCGCGGGCCTTTGCCCTGCGATTCGACGGGCGGGTGGTCGCCTACATGAACCGCTGCGCCCATGTGCCCACGGAGATGGATTGGCAGCCCGGCGACTTCCTCGACCTGGACAAGCGCTGGATCATTTGCTCGATCCACGGCGCGACCTACGAGCCCTCCGATGGGCACTGCGTGGCCGGTCCTTGCCGCGGCGAGCGCCTGATGGCGCTCGATATCGTCGAGCGCGATGGGCAGGTGTATTGGTATCCTAGCCCGGACATCCGGCCTGTCGTTTTCGACTGACGCCGCGTACGCGATGCCCGAATTCCGTTTGACCCTACCGAGCTGTCGATGAGCCTGCCCGAAGATTCCGCGCCCCAACCGGCGCCTGCCCCGGCGCCCGCGCCCGCCCCGGCCGAGATGGCTGCGGCCCCTGCGCCATCGGTCGTCGCACCGCCGCCCCCTTCCCCCGCGCCGCCCCCTTCCCCCGCGCCGTCCCCGGCGCCGCAGCCGGAGGCCGCCAGTCAACTCGCCGGCATGGAGGCTCTGCTGAGACAGGTTTCGTCCGAGCTGCTGCGCGACCGCCGCAGCGCGCGGCGCTGGAACCTGGCGCTGCGCCTGGGCTGGTTCGGCCTGGTGCTTGCCGTGGTTTGGGGCCTGTCGACTCAGCGCGGCGGCCACCCCAACGCGCCGGCCGGACCGCACACCGCGCTGGTCGAGGTGCGTGGCGAGATTGCGGTCGATGCCGAGGCGAACGCCGAGCAGTTGGTGTCGTCCATCAAGACCGCCTTCGAGGACGAAGGCGCCAAGGCGGTGGTGCTGCGCATCAACTCGCCCGGTGGCAGCCCCGTGCAGGCCGGCATCATCAACGACGAGATTCGTCGCTTGAAGGCCAAGCACAAGAAGAAGGTCTACGCCGTCGTCGAAGAAACCTGCGCTTCCGGGGCCTACTACATCGCTGTGGCGGCCGATGAGATCTACGTCGACAAGGCCAGCCTGGTCGGTTCGATCGGTGTGCTGATGGACGGCTTCGGCTTCACCGGCCTGATGGACAAGCTGGGCGTCGAGCGGCGCCTGCTGACCGCCGGCGAGAACAAGGGCATGCTCGATCCCTTCTCCCCGGCCAATGCCAAGCAGACGGCCTACGCCAAGGCGATGCTCGACCAGATCCATCAGCAGTTCATCACCGTCGTGCGCGAAGGCCGCGGCGATCGCTTGAAGGAAACGCCGGAGACGTTCTCCGGCCTGTTCTGGAACGGCGAAGAGGCTGTCAAGCTCGGCCTGGCCGATCAGTTCGGCAACCTCGACTTCGTGGCACGCGAAGTGGTGGGCTTCGAGGAAGTCGTCGACTACACGCCGCAGGAGAACGTGGCCGAGCGCCTGGCCAAGCGCTTTGGTGCGTCGATCGGCGAAGGGGCGGTGCGCACCTTGCGCACCCTCACGCTGCGTTGATCGAGGGGTGCCACTGATGACCCAGGACGGCCCGCAGACTCGATGGCCGACCTGACGCCCTCCGACGTCGCCCCAGCCCGCGATGCGGGCGATGCCGCTCAGCGGCTGGCGGCGCGTGTGCAGGCGTGGCAGCACCGCAACCCCTTGGCCAGGCGTCTGCCTTTGGCCGATGTGGGCGGCTTGGGGGTCATCGCCTTGCCTTATGGCCCCGCGGACGCCAAAGGCAAGTGGCAGCCCTTGTTCCACCAGCCGCGGCTCGTCCCCGGCTTGTCGCACCGCGCGCTGGTCGAATTCGCCCAGCGCCATGCGGTGGCTTACCGTCCCGGGCCGGAAGACTGGCCGCTGCGCGAGATCGAGCGCGACGATGCCGCGACCGAGCCGGCGCCCGCCACCCGCTATTTGCTCACCGCGGCCATCACCGAGCCGGTCAAGCCTGGCGCGCAGCCGCGTCGCCTGCTGATCGCGCCCGAAGGTCGCGCCATCTGGGGCCCGCGGCCCCTCAGCCGCCAGCGCATCGTCGTCGCCGGCGTGCTGCTGCTGGTGTTGCTGACGGCAGCGGTGTGGGCCCTTCGGTCACGCGGTCGGGCCAGTGCGCCGGTGGCCGGTGCCGCGGCGCCGGCGTCGATGCCTGCCTCTTCGGCCAGCGCCCCGCGCGAGCCCACGCCGGCCGCGGCGCCCGCGCACCACGCCGCCGCGTCGACGACACCGGCGGCGCCTCCGAACGCGGCCTCGGCTGGATCCGCCGCCTCGGCCAGGGCGCTGGCGCCAGCGGTTCCGGCCGGGGCCAGCGCTGCGGCGCATGGGTCGGCGGCCGTTCCGGCGGCATCGCCTTCGCCACCGCCATCTGGCTCCCCCTCTGCCCCCACCTCCGCTGCGGCGGGAGCAGCCGTGAAGGCCGTGGCGCCGCCATCGGTGCCACCAGCGCCTACCCGGACAGCCTCAGCCTCGCGCGCGGCGCCCTCGGTAGCGGCGTCCGCGTCCCAGGGGGGGGCGGCCAAGACATCGGTGGCGGCACCGGCACCGGCACCAGCACCGTCCCCGGCCACTTCCGCATCGGCCGCTCTGGCAGGGGGGCATGGCACGCCCGCCGCGGCCACGCCGCCGCCGGCCGCTGCCTCGCCCGCGCTGCCGCCACCGAAGCTGCTGCCCATGCCGGCCCGTCGCGGTGGGCCCGCGCCGGGGGCCGAAACGCCCACGTCGGCCGAGCCGGAGGTGGCCCTGCCGGCCGGCCCGCATTTCGCGCTGGTGTCGATGCCCACCAAGAAGCGCGCGGAGGCCGAAGAGACGCTGGCCCGCGTCAAGCAGCTGCTGGGGCCGGCGATTGGCTCGATGCAGGCACAGGTCATGCCCTCTCCAGAAGGATTCGTCGTCACTGTGTGGCCTTTGCCCACCCAGGCCGATGCCGAGCAACTGGCCCAGGTGTTGGCCCGCCGTGGTGTGCCGATGAAGTGGCTGGAGTTCTGAAGGCTGGGGTGTGAGGCGGTGCCTGTCTCGGCTGCCGACACCCGGGCAGAGCAGGCCGCGCCGACGGGCAGGCGTGGTCTTCGTTGATCTGTGGCATGCCTGCCGGAAGAATGTGAAGGCCCACCAGAGCGTGGGCCGCAAGATCCCGTCATGAGCGAATCCGAGGTTGCCTCCGTCCCTGCCGAGCCCCGCAAGCGCAGCCGCCACGTGCGGCCCGCCGAGGCGCGCGTGCATGTGCCGGCGCGCACGCCGCCGGCAGGGCGAAGCCATGGCTTGCCATCGCCCCGCCGCTTGCTGGCCGCTCAGGTGGTGGCCTGGCACAACGGGCACCCGCTGGCGCGCAAGATCACCCGACGGCAGCTCGGCGGCTACGGTGTCGTGAGCCTGCCGTTTTCGCCCGCCTTGCCCGAGGGGCAGGAGGGGCCCCCGCCATTCCCGATGTTCGACGACCTGTCGCTCATCCCGGGCCTGTCGCGCAGCAAGGTGGTGGCACTGGCGCTGGCGCAAGGGTGGAAAGAGCGGCCCGGCGCACCGGAATGGCCGCTGCGCAAGGTGCCGGTGTCCAAGGGGTGGAACGAGTCTGAATCCGAGCCGATCTACCTGCTGACCGTCGCCCTCAAGCGTGGCAGCAAGAAGCCGCCGTTGCGGCTGCTGATCGGACGATCTGCGGCCGTCGATCCGCGCGGCGTGATCGGCCACCGGCTGTCGAGCCGGCCCAAGCTGGCGCTTGCGGGGGCATCGATGGTGCTGCCGGCGGTCTTGCTGGCCTGGGCTCTCAAGGCGATGTGGCCTGCATCGGGCCCCAGCCTTGCGCCTGCAGAGCCTCTGGTGGCCGAGGCGGCACGCGGCGGCGCACCACCGTCGAATGGGCCGTCGGGCCGCGTGGGCGCCGCGCCTGAACGGGCGATTCAGGCCACGACGCCACCCCTTGCCGGCGCCACCGACGCTGCCCCTCGTGGGCCGGTGGTGGCGGGGGCGGACGACATCCTGCCCGTGCCTCGAGAGCGTGGCTCGTCGGGCAAGGGGCCTCGAGTCGGCACCGGCGTGTCGGCCGACGTTGGTGATCTTCGCGCCGCCGCCACCAGTGCCGACCAGTTCCGCCTGGTCGGCCCGGCGCAGCGTGACCCGACGGCGCTGGAGAAGCAGGCGAATCAGCTGCAGTCGGCACTCGATGCGATGGGTCAGACGGGCGGGCGCCTGCGCATGGACGTCGTGGGTACGGCCGAGGGAGATGCGCTGTCGATCGGGCCACTGGGCGACCAGGCCGAGGCCGAGCGCATCGCCCGGCGGCTGGCCGCCCACGGCATCAATCTGAAGGTCACCGAGCAGCCCTGACGCGCCAGATCTGCGGCGGGGCGGCACGGTGTGTCAGCGGCGAAGGCCGCTCACCCAGACGGTGCGGGAGAGCCCGGTTTCCGGGTTTTCCCCAGCCCCGGCGAGTTACAGGCAGAATCCGCCCCGTGCTGCAGCGCAGCACCCCGTCCACCCCCTGGTAGTCCCATGAGCGTCCACCCTCAGCCCGCCCCCGAAGCCAGCGCCCCACGTCCCGCGTGGAACCTGCCGCGCCTGCGCGAAGCCGCCGCGCGGGGCGAGAAGCTGGCGATGCTGACCTGCTATGACGCCACCTTCGCGCGCGTGCTGGATGAAGCCGGCGCCGACATTCTGCTGGTGGGCGATTCGCTGGGCAATGTGATCCAGGGCGAATCCAGCACCCTGCCGGTCACGCTGGAGCAGATGGCTTACCACACCCGCGCCGTGGCGCAGGGCAAGCGCCAGGCCTTCCTGATCACCGATCTGCCGTTCGGCACCTATGAATCCAGCCCGCAGCAGGCGCTGGCATCGGCGGTGGCGCTGATGCGCGCCGGCGCGCAGATGGTCAAGCTCGAAGGGGGTGGCTACACCGCCGAGACCGTGCGCTTTCTGGTTGAGCGCGGCATTCCCGTGTGTGCGCACCTGGGCCTCACGCCGCAGCGCGTGCACGCCATCGGCGGCTACCGTGTGCAGGGCCGCGACGATGCCGCCGCGCAGGTGCTGCTCGACGACGCCACGGCGCTGGCCCAGGCGGGCGCGGCCTTTCTCGTGCTGGAGCTGGTGCCCTCGGCGCTGGCACGCCGCATCACCCAACAATTGCCACAGCTGATGACGATCGGCATCGGCGCCGGGGCCGGCACCACCGGCCAAGTGCTGGTGATGCACGACATGCTGGGGCTCACCGGCGGCGCCCACGCCAAGCGTCCGCGTTTCGTGCGCGATTTCACCCGGGTGCCTGGCACCCCGCCGGAGGCCCCGGGCCTGTCGGTGCCGCAAGCGGTGGCGGCCTACGTCAAGGCGGTCAAAGACGGCAGTTTCCCCGACGAAGCTGTCCACGGCTACTGAGTTCCATGCAAGTCATTCATTCCATCGCCGAGCTGCGCCGCACCCTGGCCCGGCAGAACCAGACCGTTTTCGTGCCCACGATGGGCAATCTGCATGAAGGGCATTTGTCGCTCGTGCGTGAGGCCAAGCGCTGGGGCGGGCCGGTGGTGGCGAGCGTCTTCGTCAACCGGCTGCAGTTCTTGCCGCACGAGGATTTCGATCGCTACCCGCGCACCCTGGCGCGTGATGTCGAATTGCTCACCGGTGCGGGCTGCAATTTCGTCTTCGCGCCTGACGAGGCAGAGCTCTACCCCGAGCCGCAGGTCTACAAGGTGGCGCCGCCGCCTGCGCTGGCCGACATCCTGGAGGGCGAGTTCCGCCCGGGCTTCTTCAACGGTGTGTGCACCGTGGTGCTCAAGCTGTTCCAGTGCGTCCAGCCAGCGGTGGCGGTGTTCGGCCAGAAGGACTACCAGCAGCTCAAGGTGATCACCGAGATGGCGCGCCAGTTCGCGCTGCCGGTCGAGGTGGTGGGGGCCCCCACCGTGCGGGCCGACGATGGCCTGGCGCTGTCGTCGCGCAACGGCTACCTCGGCGAGACCGAACGGGCCGAGGCCATTGCGCTGCCGCAGGCCCTGCGGGTGCTCGCCGACCGGGCCCGCGAGACGGCCACCACGCTGACTGCGCTGGAGCAAGAGGCGATGCAGGCGCTGGCCGCCCGCGGCTGGGCACCGGATTACCTCACGCTGCGCCGTCGCAGCGACCTCCTTCCACCCACCGAAGAGCAGCGCCTGGGCCACGAGCCTCTGGTGGCGTTGGGTGCGGCGCGTTTGGGTACCACGCGCCTGATCGACAACATCGAGTGTTGAACTGACGCGCCTTCGCCCGGCCCTTTGCGGGGACGCCGGCCGCTTTCGAGCCTGCCGGTGGTCCCTTCAGAGCCAGGATGAGATGAGCGTCACCGGGCCCTGAGACATTGGAGAAAGTTAGCCACATGACCGTCGCCGAGCAAACGATCCACCTGCACCGTCCTGCCAAGTCGAAGGCGGGCGCAGCCCCGACGGCCGAGCGCTGGCCGGTGGCCGACATCGAGGCGCTGTTCGAGTTGCCGCTGACCGAGCTGGTCTTCCAGGCCCAGACGGTGCACCGTGAGCATTTCGATCCGGCCGAGGTCGAGCTGGCGACGCTGCTGTCGATCAAGACAGGCGGGTGCCCCGAGGATTGCGGCTACTGCCCGCAATCGGTGCACTACGACACGGGCGTGGAAGCCGGCAAGCTGATGGAGGTGACGGCGGTTCGCGAAGCCGCCGAGGCCGCCAAGGCGGCGGGCGCCACCCGCTTCTGTATGGGGGCGGCCTGGCGTGCACCGAAGGACCGCGACATCGAAAAGGTCGCCGAGCTGGTGCGCGAGGTGAAGTCCATCGGCCTCGAAGCCTGCTGCACACTCGGCATGCTCAGCGAGGGTCAGGCCCAGTCGCTCAAGCAAGCCGGTCTCGACTACTACAACCACAACCTCGACACCGCGCCCGAGGCCTATGGCCGAATCATCTCGACCCGTGATTACCAGGATCGCCTGGACACGCTCGAACACGTGCGCAATGCCGGCATGAACGTGTGCTGCGGCGGCATCGTCGGCATGGGTGAATCACGCCGCGAACGTGCCGGCCTGGTGGCGCAACTGGCCAACATGGAGCCCTATCCCGATTCGGTGCCGATCAACGAGCTGGTGCAGGTCGAAGGCACGCCACTGGCCGGTACCGAGAAGATCGATCCGTTCGAATTCGTCCGCACCATCGCGGTAGCGCGCATCACCATGCCCCGGGCCCGGGTGCGCCTGTCGGCGGGCCGTCAGCAGATGGACGAGGCCTTGCAGGCGATGTGCTTCCTGGCCGGTGCCAACTCCATCTTCTACGGCGATCGCCTGCTGACCACCGGCAACCCCGAGGTCGAGCGCGACCGTGCGCTGCTGGCGCGCCTGGGCCTGCACGCCCGCGATGGGCAGCACGGCCACCGCTGAGGCTTCGCGCGAATCCCGGCAAGGCAGCGTGGGAGGGGCGATGGCGCCTTTGCATCTGAATACGCCACTGGTCGAGTCGGCCCCGTTGTCCCGTTTGGCGGGCCGGCGCGTCTGGCTCAAGCTGGACGCATTGCAGCCGTCGGGTTCGTTCAAGATCCGCGGCGTGGGCCGCGCCTGCCAGACCTACCTCGAACGCGGTGCCCGCGGCTTCGTCAGCTCATCCGGCGGCAACGCCGGCCTGGCGGTGGCCTATGCGGGCCGCTGCTTGGGCGTGCCAGTGCGGGTGGTGGTGCCCAAGACCAGCACCGCGAGGGCGCGTGAGCTGCTGGCCGCCGAGGGCGCGGAGGTGACGGTGCATGGCGACTCTTGGGTCGAGGCCAATGCCCTGGCCCAATCGCTCGTCGGGCCGAACGACGCCTTCGTTCATCCCTTCGACGACCCGCTGCTGTGGCCGGGCCACGCCACCCTCATCGACGAGGTCGCGGCCTCCGGGCTGCGGCCTGGCGCGGTGCTGCTGTCGGTGGGAGGCGGTGGCTTGTTCAGCGGCGTGGTGGAGGGGCTGGCGCGCAACGGCATGGCCGACGTCCCCGTCTTCGCTGTGGAAACCGACGGTGCGGCCTCCTTGCAGGCCAGCCTCAAGGCGGGGCAGCTCGTGTCGCTGGAGGCCATCACCTCGATCGCGACCTCGCTGGGCGCCAAGCAGGTTTGCCGCCAGGCGTTCGAGCTGGCCCGATCGCACCCGGTGACCGGCTTGGTCGTCAGCGATGCGGATGCCGTCCGCGCATGCGTGCGACTGATGGACGACCACCGCCTGGTCGTCGAGCCGGCGTGTGGCGCGGCGCTCGCACCGCTGCACCGGGGCGAGCCCGCCCTGGCCTCGGTTGAGGGTGACCTGCTGGTGATCGTGTGCGGCGGCGCCACCGCCACCGCCGCCCAGTTGCTCGCCTGGTCCGAGTCGCTTCGTTAACCCTTTTGTCCATGCCGCTGCGGCGGCCGCCTTGCCATGTTCAGAAACTTCCTGCACGCCAAGATCCACCGCGCCACGGTGACGCACTGCGAACTGCACTACGAAGGTTCCTGCGGCATCGACCAGGACCTGCTGGACGCCAGCGGCATCCGCCCGAACGAGCAGGTGCACATCTGGAACGTCACCAACGGCGAGCGCTTCATCACCTACGCCATCTCGTCGCCGCGCGGCAGTGGCGTGATCTCGCTGAACGGCTCGGCGGCGCGCCGCGCCAGCGTGGGCGACCTGGTGATCATCGCCGCCTTTGCCTCGGTGCATGAGGACAAGATCGACCAGCATGTGCCGAAGCTCGTTTTCGTGGACGAGGCCAACCGCCTGAAAGAGCTGCGCCACGAACCCGCCGGCCCGCAGGCAGGGGTGGCCGGGGGCTGAGCGTCGTGCCAGGGCCGCACGCTTGCCGGGCCGTGTGATGGCCGACGCCTGCCTGTACCTCGCATCGGTGCCAGTGTTTCGCCGCTACTTCGGCCAGTCGGCCGGCTGGTTCGAGCGAGCGCAGGCGCACGGTGGCGATGCGCTGCTGCAGGCGCGTCTGGCGCCCGACATGCTCTGTTTCAGTGAGCAGATGGCCACCGCCGCGCACTTCAGCCTGCGTGCCAGCTACCCTCTGGCCGGGCTGCCGGTGCCGGCCTTCGACAGCGCACCAGCCACCTGGACCGGCTTGTACGTGCGATGGGCGCGGGTCGCGGCGTTGCTCGATGTGCTGGACCCCCTCGCGTTCGCCGGTGCTGAGGCCCGGGTCATCCACGCCGATGCCGGACAGGCGACCTTGTCGCTCGACGGCGCGACCTTTCTGCACCAGTTTGCGCTGCCGAACTTCCATTTCCACCTGGCCATGGCCTACGCGATCCTGCGCCAGCAGGGGGTGCCGTTGGGCAAGGCCGATGTCGATGGCTTCCACCGCTATCCGGCCGTGGCCGCCTGAGACCCTGTGAACGAGCTCTGATGGGATTGAATGACGACTGGCGTGCCCGCAGCCTGAAGGCGGTGTGGCACCCCTGCACACAGATGAAGCTGCACGCGCCGCAGGGCGGTGCGCAACCGCTGATCCCGGTGGCTCGCGCGTCCGGCGTGTGGCTGCACGACCATGAAGGCCGGCGCTACCTCGACGGCATCAGCTCGTGGTGGGTCAACCTCTTCGGCCACAACCACCCTGCGATACGCGAGGCTCTGGTCGACCAGCTCCACACGCTTGACCATGTGATGCTGGCTGGCTTCACCCATGCGCCGGTGGTCGAGTTGTCGGAGCGCTTGTCCGCCTTGACCGGCCTCGGCCACGCGTTCTACGGCAGCGATGGAGCGAGTGCGACCGAAATCGCGCTGAAGATGAGCGCCCACCACTGGCGCAACGCCGGTCGCCTCGGCAAATGCCGTTTCGTGGGCATCGCCGGTGGGTACCACGGCGAGACCGTCGGCGCCTTGGCGGTGACCGACATCGCCTTGTTCCGCGAGGCCTATGCGCCGCTGGTGCGTCTGGCGGCCACTGCGCCGAGCCCGGATGCCCGCCAGGCCGAGCCCGGTGAATCGGCCGCCGACGTGGCCGAGCGGGCGGCCGCGGCACTGGACGCCTATCTCGCCGAACATGCCAACGAGACGGCCGCCGTCATCGCCGAACCGCTGGTGCAGTGCGCCAGCGGCATGGCGATGCACGATCCGATCTACCTGCGCCGCCTGCGCGAGTTGTGCGATCGACATCAGGTGCATCTCGTGCTCGATGAAATCGCGGTCGGCTTCGGCCGCACCGGCACGCTCTTCGCGCACCAGTGCCCCGGGGCCGACATCCGTCCGGACTTCCTGTGCCTGTCCAAGGGGCTGACCGGCGGCACGCTGCCCCTGTCGGCGGTGTTGACGACCGACGCGGTCTACGAGGCCTTCTACGACGACGATGTGGCGCGCGGCTTCTTGCACTCGCACAGCTACACCGGCAACCCCTTGGCGTGTCGCGCCGCGCTGGCCACGCTGGACCTGATCGAGCAGACCGACGCGGTGTCGCGCAACATCGCCACCGCACAACGCCTGGCGGCGCAGTTGGCCCCACTGACGCAGCACGACCGGGTGCGCCATGCACGGCGGCAGGGAATGATCTTCGCGTGGGACATCGCCTCCAGCCTGCCCGACTTTTCGCGCCGCTTCGCGCGCCATGCGCTGGCCGAGGGCCTGCTGCTGCGGCCCATCGGCCACACGCTGTACACCATGCCGCCGTATGTGATCGACGAGGAAGAGGGCGACCACCTCGCCCGGGGTGCGCTGAGGGCCTTGCAGGCGACATTGGCCGAAGAGGGCACAGGCGGTGCCGCGCACACCCGTGGAGGCGTCGATGGTGTGTAAGACCCTGTTCGTGACCGGCACCGACACAGGCGTTGGCAAGACCCTGATCAGCGCCGCCGTGCTGCACCACCTGGGCCGTCACCATGCCCGGGTCGTCGGCATGAAGCCGGTGGCTGCCGGGCTGATCGAGCACCAGGGCGCGACGGTCAGTGAAGACGTGTTGATGCTGCGCGCTGCGTCGAGCCTGCCTGTACCGGCCGAGCTGGACAACCCGGTGGCGCTGCCCGATCCGCTGTCGCCGCACCTGGCCGCGCGTCGCGCGGGCCGCAGCGTGCGCGTGGCGGATCTGCTGGCCCCGGCACGGCGACTGCAGGCCATGGCCGATGCGCTGCTCGTCGAAGGGGCTGGCGGGTGGCGCGTGCCGCTCAACGACGATGAGACGCTGGCCGATCTCGCCGCCGCGCTGGGGGCGCCGGTGCTGCTGGTGGTGGGCATGCGGCTGGGCTGCCTGAACCACGCCCTGCTCACGGCCGAGGCCATCCGCCGTGATGGCCTGATGCTGGCCGGCTGGGTGGCCAACCGCATCGACCGCGACATGGCCTGCTTCGACGAGAACCTGGCCACGCTGCAATCGCGCCTGCAAGCGCCGCTGTGGGGAGTGGTGCCCTGGTGTGATCAGCCCGACCCGGCGCGCATCGCGCTCGAACTGCCCAAGGATTTCCAATGACCTGGCTCGACGATTTCGACGCCCGCCTGGCCGAGCACGCCGCGGCCCACCTCACGCGCGTGCGTCGCGTGGTGGTGCCCGAGTCGGGTGCACGCCTGACGGTGAACGGCCGCTCGATGCTGGCGTTCTGCAGCAACGACTACCTGGGCCTCGCGGGTCACCCCGCACTGAAGGCCGCGGTGCATGCCGCGGTCGACACCTACGGCGTGGGCTCCGGCGCGTCGCCCATGGTCAGCGGCTACAGCGCCGCGAACGCGGCGCTCGAAGCTGAGCTGGCGGCTTTCGTGCAGTTGCCCAACGCGTTGTACTTCTACGCCGGCTACGCCACCAACGCGAGCATCGTGCCGGCCCTGGTCGGCCCGGGCGACGCCATCTTTTCCGATGCGCTGAACCACGCCTGCCTGATCGACGGCTGCCGTTTGTCGAAGGCGCAGGTGCATCGCTTTGACCACGCGCGGCTGGAGGCGCTCGAGGCGCAGCTGGCCGCCGAGCCGGCGCGCCGCAAGCTGATCATCAGCGATGCGGTGTTCAGCATGGATGGCGATGTGGCCGACATCGCCACCGTGGTATCGCTGGCCGAGCGCCACGATGCGCTGGTGCTGCTCGACGATGCCCACGGCTTTGGCCTGCTCGGCCCGCAGGGCCGCGGTGCGCTGTCTGCCGTGGGGCTGACCGGCTCTAAGGCCTCGCCGCGGGTGCTCTACATGGCCACCTTGGGCAAGGCGCTTGGCGTGGCCGGGGCCTTCGTGGCCGGCCCCGAGCGGCTGGTCGAATGGTTGCTGCAGAAGACGCGCAGCTACACCTACGCGACGGCGGCGCCGGCGCTGTTGGCCGAGTCCTTGCGTGCTGCCTTGCGCGTGGTCGAGAGCCTCGAAGGCGATGAGCGCCGCGCCCACTTGCAATCGCTCATCGCCCGGCTGCGCGACGGCCTGTCGCCCGGTGCCGATGCCGCCATCGATGCGGCGGGCTGGTCGTTGATGGATTCGCCCACCCCCATCCAGCCCCTGGTCATCGGCGACAACGCCGCTTCACTGCGGGTGATGCAGGGGTTGCAGGACGCGGGCCTGTGGGTCCCCGCCATCCGCCCCCCGACCGTCCCAGCCGGCACCGCGCGCTTGCGCATCGCGCTGAGCGCCGCGCACCAGCATGCCGATGTCGACCTGCTGGTGCGCTCGCTGCGCACCCTGGCCCGCGCCGGCTGACGTCCCTGACGCCCGGGGAGCCCCGGGCGCGCTCAGAACCCGACCGCTGCCCGCAACCCCACCGCCATGAACGCCGGTGCATCGCCGTCGCCACCGGCGCGGCGGATCCACTGCAGATCTGGGGTCAGCTCGAGGTGGTCGCTGAGCTTCCAGCGGTAGTAGGCCTCGAGGATCTGTTCGTTGCCGTCGGCCGCAAAGCCGACGAGGTTCGGGTCGAGCGCGGTGGCGCGGGCCCATTCGCTGCTCGTTCGCACGAAGCCGGCCGCCAGGCCGACGGCATCGCTGCCCCGGCCCCAGGCGCGGCCACCGTGCTCGAAGCCGAAGGTCAACGCCTTGTCGAAAGCGCCGTCGCCCGAGGTGCGCTGGCCCCAGCGCACGAACAGGTTCCACTCGCGGCCGATCTTCTGGTCGATCGACAAGCCGTAGCCGCTGTGGCGTTGCGCCGATTCGCCACTCAAGTCGGTCGTCTGACCGTTGGTCCACGCGTAGAAGCGGTAGGTGCCGCGAGGCTCGCCGTTGATCTGCTTGGGCGAGAACTCGACCTGGCCGATCACCAGCGGGCGGCGCGGGGCGGCGCTGAAGTTGGCACCGCCGCCTGAACCGAACACGCCGAGCGACGCGCCCCAGCCCCAGCCGCGGTCTTCACCTTCATCGATGTAGGCCACCCGCAGCCCCGGCGCGAAGCCGTAGGCGTCTGCGGCGATGTCGCCGCCCGAATCGAGCAGCGGGTTGTGCACGAAGACGTTGTTCAGGAACTGCGCACCTTCGTCGCCCGCCACCGCGTTCTGGTCGAAGAAGCCGAAGATGTCGATCTTGCCGAGGTTCAGCTCCACCCGGTTGCTGGGCAGGTCGTTGAAGCGGCCGGCGCCCAGGTCCCATTCCAACTGGCCCCAGGCCTGGGCGACGATGGCGTACGTCTCGTCCGAGCCGGAGCCGGCTTCGAACGGCACCGAGTTCACGGTGGCGGTGTGCGTGGGCCGCAGCGAGACGCCGCTGCCTTGGCCAAAGCGCAGGTGCCCGAAGCCGCTGAACCGGGCATCGCCGAAGCTGCGCAGCGTGCCCAGCGGGATGCCCACCTCAACGTCGCCGCGGTAGTTCAGCCGGCCCTGCGACTGGCCGCTGTCGGACCCTTTGCTGCCCACCTGCTGGCCCACGGCCACGAGACTGGCTTCGACGCTCAGGCCCTCATCGGCATCGGCCTGCACGGGCCGCACCAGGGCCTTGACCTGCTGCTCCAGCGCGACCAGGCGCTGCTGGCCCCACTCGCCTCCCGCCGGGGTGCCGGTGCCGGACGCTGCTGTCGTCGTCGTTCCGGCTGCAGCCGGGGCGGGGGCAGCCAGGGTGGGGCGGGCGGCCTGTTGTGCAGCGAGCCCCTTGACCTGCTGCTCCAGCTCGGCGTTGCGCTGTTCCAACTGTTGCAGGCGCTCGATCAGCTGCTGCATCTGCTCGGCCGTGACCGGTGCGGCTTTCTTGGCCGCAGGCTTGTCGGCGGCCCAGGCCGCCTGGCACAGGCTGGCCGCGGCGAGGGCGGCAGCCAGGGTGGCGAGCCCGCCTTGCAGCGGGCGGCCGGGCCGAGCGGCGGCCGATCGGCGCTGCAGCGGGACTGTCACAAACGGGTGGTCCACTTTCAAGTTCTCTCCTCAGCGACTCTTTAATGCAAATGCGAGTGGTTCGCGTTTATGATACGGGCAAATCGATGGACGGGCGAGCCGATCTCGGGGTGCGAAGAGCGCACGGTGCGAGCGGCCGCCGCTGAGGAGTTGCAATGAATCGACCGAATTGGCTGCGCCGCGCGGGGCGTCTGGTGTGGGCGCTGCCCCTGCTCGCGGGCACCTTCGCCCCGTTGGGTGTGCACGCCCAGGCTGTGACCCCCGACGCCGTGGCCAAGCACTACGCGGCCGGCGTGGCCGCCGGCTATGAAGACGTGCTGGCCGCTGCGCTGGAGATGCAGCAGGCCATCAAGGCCTTCACCGCGCAGCCCAGTGCCGAGCGCCTGACCGCCGCGCGTCAGGCCTGGCGGGCCGCTCGCGAGTGGTACGGCCCGACCGAAGCGTTCCGCTTCTATGGAGGCCCGATCGACGACGACGAAGGCCCCGAGGGCCGCATCAACGCCTGGCCCATGGACGAGTCGTACGTCGACTACGTCAAGGGCAAGCCCGGCAGCGGCATCATCGGCAACCGCAAGGTCACGATCACCAAGTCGGGCCTGGCCAAGCTCAATGAGAAGGGTGGCGAAGAGAACATCGCCACCGGCTGGCACGCCATCGAGTTCCTGCTGTGGGGCCAGGACTTCAACGACAACGGCCCGGGCGACCGATCGTTCGAAGATTTCGTCGACGGCAAGGTCCCGAATGCGGATCGCCGCCGCCAGTACCTGCTGACGATCACCGAGCTCTTGATCGACGACTTGCGCTACCTGGTGGGCGCCTGGACGCCGGGCGCCGCGAACTACCGCACCCGCTTCGAGGCCGAGGGGCTGGAGGCCATCCGCAAGATGGTAGTGGGCATGGGCTCGCTGACGCGTGGCGAATTGGCCGGCGAGCGCCTGGAAGTGGCGATGAACACCCAAGACCAGGAAGACGAGCACTCGTGCTTCTCCGACAACACCCACCGCGATGTGGTGCTCAACGCCACCGGCATCGAGAACGTGTGGCTGGGCCGTTTTGCGCGCCGTGACGGCAGCACGCTGCAAGGCCCGTCGCTGCAGGCCTTGGTGGCCGCCGCCGACCCGGCCTTGGCCGACAAGACCACGCGCGACATCGCTGCCTCGGTGGCCGCTGCACGGGCCATTCAGCCGCCGTTCGATCGCGAAATCGTCGGCGGCAAAGACGCCGCAGGTCGCAAGCGCGTGCAGGCCGTGATCGACGCATTGATCGTGCAGTCGAAGGATCTGCCGCAAGCCGCCGCCGCCGTGGGCGTGACACGCCTGACCCGAACCAAGTGAGGTGATGATGTCCTCTCGACCAGCCCGCCATGCCGCCGCGGTGGGCCTCGCCGTGGCGCTTGGTGCCGCCGCCATCGGCTGGGCGGTGGCCGACGAACCCGTGGCTCCCGCGGATCCGCTCGGCGAACAGACGGCCGGCGCCGCCACCGTGCCGGCCATCGGCAAGAACGCCTTCTCGTTCCCGTTCGCCAACCTCGATGACGATGAGCGCCAGCGATTCGCGATCGGCAACTCGTTCTTCCGTCGCAATTGGGTCGAGGCGCCCTCGTCCACGGCAGCCCGCGACGGCCTCGGGCCTCATTTCATCGCACGCTCCTGCGGCGGCTGCCACGACCAAGATGGCCGTGGCGCGCCCCCCGACTTCAAGCGGGGCTTGAACGAGCAGCCGATCGGGCTGCTGATCCGCTTGTCGGTGCCGGCGAAGGGCGACGATCCGCTGGCCACCGCGCCCGAGCCCACCTATGGCGACCAATTCAACAACCGCGCCGTCACCGGCGTGAAGCCCGAGGGCGAGGTCCGCATCTCGCTCAAGCCCGTCACCGGCCGCTTCGCCGATGGCACCCGCTACACGCTGCGGGCGCCGACCTACGGCTTCACGAAGCTGGCCTACGGCCCCATGCAAAAGGGCACGATGCTCAGCCCGCGCGTGGCGCCACAGCTGCCGGGCGTGGGGCTGATCGATGCGATCGCCGAGGGCGACATCCTCGCCAACGAGACCTCGCAGCGCGAGATGGACGGCCCGATCAAAGGCCGAGTCAACCGTGTTCACGACGCCTGGTCCGGCGAGACGCGGGTGGGCCGCTTCGGCTGGAAGGCCAACGTGCCCACACTCGTCCACCAGACGGCTGGCGCGTTCCTGGGTGACATCGGCATCACGTCCCGCCTGTTTCCGAAAGAGGCCTGCACGTCGGCGCAGGCCGATTGCCTGGCATCGCCCCATGGCGGCGCCCGTTCGGATGCAGCGAGCGACGGCGTGCAACGGGCTGTGCCCGGACCTGAGATCGACGACACGACGCTCGGCCACGTCGTCTTCTACCAATCCACCCTCGCGCCCGCAGCGCGCCGTGAAGCTCGCGAACCGCAGGTGTTGCAAGGCCAGAAGCTGTTCCAGGCGGCGCAGTGCGCGGTCTGCCATCGGCCGAGTTATGTCACCCAGGGGGCGCCGTTCCCTGCGCTGTCCAGCCCGAAAGTGGCGCAGCAGACGATCTGGCCCTACACCGACTTGTTGTTGCACGACATGGGCGAGGGCCTGGCCGATCACCGGCCCGATGGGCAAGCCAACGGCCGCCAATGGAAGACGCCGCCGCTGTGGGGCACCGGGCTGATCCGCGATGTGAACGGGCACCAGCGTTTGATGCACGATGGGCGCGCCAACGGCGTGCTTGAAGCGGTGCTGTGGCATGGCGGCGAGGCCGAGGCCTCCAAGCAGCAAGTGTTGAAGATGAGCGCTGCCGAGCGGGCTGCGCTGGTCAAGTTCGTGGAGTCGTTGTGATGCGGGCCTCTGTGCTTGTTCGTGCCGGGGCCATCGCGGGTTGCGTGGGCGCCTTGATGCTGAATGCGAGGGCCCAGTCGCCAGCCCCGGCGCCGTCGTCGGCTACTGCTTCGTCGCCTGCGTCGGCTTCTGCCTCCGCTTCAGCACCCGCGTCGTCTGCCTTGCCCTTGGCCCACCCGCAGACCACCGCTTTGGTCGACGGCTTGCTGAAGCAGTGGTACGCACCGGCCGCGCGCCGCTTCGCTGCCGATGGTGAGTCGCTGGTCGAGCGCACCCAGGCCTGGTGTGCCAGCACCACCAAGAACCTGCAGGCCACCAGCCGCGATCCGGCGCTTGAGGCGGCACGCCAGGCCTGGGTGCAGGCGATGGTGTCGTGGACCCGCTTGTCCGCGGTGCAGATCGGCCCGCTGCTCGACCGCCACAGCGACACCCGGCTCGACTTCCAGCCCATGCGGCCTGCGGCACTCGACAAGGTGATCGCCAACCCCAGCGCGCCGGGTGAGTGGGCCATGGACCGGGTCGGCGCGCAGGCGCGTGGCCTGCCGGCGATGGAATACCTGCTGTGGAAGAAGCCTGCTGCACCGCGCACGCCCACCTGCCAATACCTCAGCGTGCTGGCCCGTGACCTGCGAGACGAGGCCGCGGATCTCGACAAGGCGTACGCCGCCGAAGCCAGCGCCACACGCAGCGCCGACGAGGCCGCCGCCTGGTTCAACACCTACATCAACCAGTGGTTGGCGGGCTTGGGCCGCATGCGCTGGCGCGACCTCGAAATGCCGGCACGCAGTTGGGGCATGGAGCAGGCACCACGGGCGGCCAGCGGCCAGACGGCACTGGCCTGGCGCGAACGCTGGGCCGCGTTGCGGGTGGTCACCGCCGGTGGCGCGGGCGCTCCCGAAGGGCTGATTCCGTTGACCAGCTACCTGCGTGCACGCGGCCTGACGGCCTCGGCCGACGCCCTGGCGCGTGACGCCTCGCTGGCCGACAGCGCGCTTCAAAGCGCCACGCCGGCCACGCCGAACGCGCAGTTGCTCGACGCGGCCAAGCGGGTCGACTTCGTCACCCACACGATCGCCCGCGAAGTCTCGACGCAGATGCAGATCCAGCTCGAGTTCTCGGCCGACGACGGCGATTGAACCGGCCCTCGCGATGACATCGGTCGACGCGACGCGGCGGCGCTGGCTGCAGACGCTGGCGCTCACGGGTGTCTTCCCCGCTTGGGGCCTCGCGCGCGCTGCCACCGAGCCCCCGTGGACGCTGGCGCTGGCGTGGAGCGAGCCAGGAGCCAGCGCCACCGCCGAGCGCATCGCCTGCGTTGGCGTGTGGCGCCAGGTCGACGACCGCTTCGAAGTGCTGGCGCGCCGGGTCGTGCCGACCCGGCCGCACGGCGTGGCCAGCTTGCCCACCGGGGATCTGCTGGCCGTGGCGCGCCGACCGGGTCTGTGGCTGCAGCGCTGGTCGCGTGCGGGTGAGCTCACGGGTGAAGCCTGGGCCGAGCCGGGCCGGCACTTCAATGGCCATGTGCTGCCCTCGCCCGACGGCCGGCTGATCTACAGCACGGAGCAGACGCACGACGACGGCGCAGGCTGCGTCGCCTTGCGCGATGCCCGATCGCTGGCCCTGCTGGACGAGTGGCCCACCGGCGGTACCGACACGCACCAGATGTTGCGCGTAGGCGATCGACTGTTCGTGGCCAACGGGGGCGTGCCCACTCGGCCTGAGACCGGGCGCGCCAAGCAGAACCTCAGCGCGATGGACTCGTCGCTCGTCGCGTTCGATCTGCGCACCGGCCAGCGCCGCGGCCCGTGGCGTTTGCCGGATGCGCGCCTGTCCTTGCGCCACCTGGCATGGCACGCGCCCAGCGCCACGCTGGGCATTGCGCTGCAGGCCGAGCACGATGACCCCGCGCAGCGCGCCCGGGCACCCTTGCTGGCCCTGTTCGATGGCGACAGGCTGCAGGTGGTGGAGCCGCCGGCAGAGCAGGCCGCGCTCGGGGGGGGCTACGCGGGCGACATCGCGGCCACGGGGCAAGGCTTCGTGCTCAGCGCGTCGCGCGCGGGGGCCTTGTGGGGCTGGTCTCGCCAGGAGGGCTGGACGACACCGATTCCGCTGGCCGAAGCCTGCGCGCTGGTCACCGCCGGCGCTGCGGGCGCGGAGGGCGCCGTGAGCGCCGTGAGCGCCGTGAGCGCCGTGAGCGCTGTGGAGAGGGTCAATTCACCTTGCGCGTTAGGTTCCGATCGGGCCTGGCTCGGACGGCCGATCGCGCTGCCGCCAGGCTGCAAACCCGACAACCATGCCATCGTGATCTGAGAGCGCGAGAGTTCTTCGCGCACGCCCAAAAACTCTCACGCACTCAGCAAGGATTCGGCCCGCCCGATTGGCAGGGGCGTGCGCTGGATGCGCTGTGGCGCGTCGCCTGCGGTATCGGCTTGACCTTCACTCCGGTATCATCCCGCCGTTGGTGCTCGCGTCGGCCGTCCGGCTGGCGCAGTTCAACGGGAAGCAGGAAGGGTCGCGTCAACTGCCGAGGCAGGACGACAACACCCCAACCTGCGCTGCCCCCGCAACGGTAAGCGGCCAGAAGACTTTCGGGTCTTCAGCCTGTGACACACACCCACTGGATGCGCGACACGCGTCTGGGAAGGGGTCACGGGACCACGCCGCCAGCCCGGATACCGGCCAACAAGGTGGCGTGCTGTCTTCACCGACCGTGCGCTGTGAAGTGCGAGCTGGCGGGGAAGCCGGCGTGCACGCCCGCAGTTCGTTGTTTCCATGTCTTCCTTGCGTTCCCGGCATTGCGCCGCCTTGGCGCTGGCTTGTGCCATGCCCACGCTCACCTCCGCCCAGACCACCACCGCCGTCATCGCGGCCGATGCCGCGACCGGTGATCGCGTCGTCGTCACCGGGGCTCGCGAGCCCACTGCCGCCGATCGCTTGGCCGGTGACCTGGTGCTCATCGATTCCGATCAGATCCGTCAATCCACCGCCGATTCGGTGGAAGACCTGCTGCGCCGCCACGCGGGCGTGCAGGTGTCTCGCAACGGCGGCCCAGGCGCCTCGGCAGGCATCTTCATCCGGGGCTCGAACGTGGGCAACGTGCTGGTGCTGGTCGACGGCGTGCGCGTCGGTTCGGCCACGCTGGGCCAAGTCGAGTTCGAAGGCCTGAGCCTGGGCGCCATCGACCACATCGAAGTGCTGCGCGGCCCCGGCTCCAGCCTTTACGGTGCCGACGGCACCGGCGGCGTCGTGCAGATCTTCACCCGCCGTGGCGAGGGAGCGCCGCAGGGCCTGCTGTCCATCGCCGGCGGCAGCTACGGCGCGGCCGAAGCCAGCGTGAGCGCCCAGGGCCGCTTCGGCGACATCGATGCGGCGGCCTCGTATTCACACGAGCAGCTCGACGGCGTGTCGTCACTCGGCCCGGGCGATCGCTTCGGCAACTACAACCCCGACCGCGACGGCATGCGCCGCGACACCGCCACCGCCCAGATCGGCTGGCGGCCATTGACCGGGCATCGCGTGGGCGTGTCGGTGCTCACCAGCCAGCTCGACTCGCGCTACGACAGCGCCGAGTACCCACCGCCCGACTACGCTCCGGATCCGTCGCCCGATTTCCACGGCAAGCTCGACAACCACAGTGCGGCGCTCGATTACCACGGCACCTGGGGCACAGCGTGGACCGGTGGCGCCCGGCTGTCGACTCAGGAGAGCGACCTGCACAGCGGTGGCAACGACATCGACCGCTACCGCACGCGACGTCAGCAGCTCGACCTGCAGGCCACCTGGCGCCCAGCGCCGGAACACAGCCTGACGCTGGCCTATGAGGGCCTCACCGAGAAAGCCGTGTCGAGCGCATTCGGCGAAGAAAAGCAGCGCGACAACGACGCGCTCGTGCTGGCCTACCTCGGCAGCCTGGGCCCGGTGCAGACGCAGCTGGACCTGCGCCGCGATCAGAACTCGGACTACGACGAGGTCACCACCGGCCGCATCGGCGGCTCGATCAGCGTGGCCCCGGGCTGGCGCGTGCGTGCACTCGCCGGCACCTCGTTTCGTGCGCCCAGCTTCAACGATCTGTACTACCCCGGTTATGGCGTGCCGCCGGGCAACGGCGCGTTCAGCATCCAACCCGAGCGAGGCCGCAGCGTCGAGCTGGGCGTCGAAGGCCGAGGGGAGGGGTACGACCTGTCGTTCACCGTCTACCAGAACCGGCTGCGCGACATGATCGGCTACCAGCCTGATCGCACCCAATGCCCGGCCGATCCGGCGTACGACTTCGGCTGTGCCGCCAACGTGTCGAAGGCGCGCCTGCAAGGGGCGACGCTCGGGGCGGGTGCGCAATGGCGCGAGTGGCAGTTCCGTGCGGGGGTCGACGTGGTCGATGCGAAGAACACCGACACCGGCGAGCGTCTGAACCGCCGCGCCGCGCACCAGTTCACCCTGAGCGCCGACTACACCAGCGGCGAGTGGCGCTTCGGGGCTTCGGTGCTGCAGGTGGGAGCCCGTCCCGATGGCACCGATGGCTACACCCTGCCTCAGGAAACCACGCTCGATCTGAAGGCGCGCTGGCAGTTCGCGCCCGGTTGGGCGATGGACGCGAAGGTGCTCAACGCGACCGACGTCGACCGCGAGCCGGCGCGTGAATACCAGGCTCTGGGGCGCCAGGTGTGGATCGGCGTCAGCTACGCCTTCGGGGTGCGCTGAACCTCGCGCGACCATGCATGAGCTGATCCTCGGTGGCCAGAAGAGCGGCAAGTCGCGTTGCGCCGAGCAGCGCGCGGCCGACTGGCTCGAGCGTGGCCAGACGCGGGAGGCTGCGCTGATCGCCACGGCGCTGCCCGGGGACGGCGAAATGCACGAGCGCATCGCGCGCCACCAGGCCGATCGCCAGCGGCGCGTGCCGCGCCTGGCCACCTACGAGGTGCCCTACGCCTTGCCGCAGGCGCTGCGCGAGTACAGCAGCCCCCGACGACTGTTGGTGGTCGATTGCCTCACGCTGTGGTTGACGCAGCTGCGCATGCCGATGTCCGGCCCGGGGCTGGGTGAAGCAGCTTGGTTGGCCAGGCAGGCTGCGCTGTGCGACGCATTGCGTGCCGCGCCCGGGCCGGTGGTGCTGGTGTCCAACGAAATCTCTTTCGGGCTCGCGCCCATGGGCCGCGAAGCGCGCCGGTTCGTCGATGCGCTGGGCGTCTTGCATCAGCGCGTCGCGGCAGCCTGTGAACGCGTGACCTTGATGGTGGCAGGCATCGAAATGCCGGTGAAGCGGCCATGAACCCACCACGCTGGGATCGACGCGGCTTCTTCTCGCACGTGGCGACTGGCTTCATCGCCTGGCTGGTGGGTTGTCTGCTCGCTTGTCTCATGGTCAGCTGGTGGCCGTCGACCGCGGCGGCGGCCACGTCGATCGTGTTGCGCGACGATGCCGGCGCAGAGCACCGCCTCGCCGCCCCGCCGCAACGCATCATCACCTTGCTGCCTTCGTTGACCGAGGCGGTCAGCGCCCTCGGCGGGACGGCGCGGCTGGTGGGCGTGGACCGCTATTCCAACTGGCCCGAGAGCATCCAGCACCTGCCGCGTCTGGGCGGGCTTGAAGATGCCCAGGTCGAGCGCATCGTCGCGCTCAAGCCCGACGTGGTGCTGGCGGCCAAATCGGCCCGTGTCACCGAGCGGCTGCAGGCGCTGGGCCTGCGCGTGGTGCTGCTCGAATCGCAGACGCATGCCGACGTGCGCCGCACGCTGGGGCTGGTGGCGCAGTTGCTGGGCACCCCGGCGGCCGGTGAGCGCGCATGGGCCGAGATCGAAGCACAGTTCGCTCGTGCAGCGTCGAGGGTGCCGCCGGCTGCACGAGGTCGGAAGGTGTATTTCGAAGTGGCCACCGATCCCTACGCGGCGGGGGCCTCGTCATTCATTGGCGAGACGCTGGTGCGCCTCGGCCTGGGCAATGTGGTGCCGGCCGAGATGGGCCCGTTCCCGCGCCTGAACCCCGAGTTCGTCGTGCGCGCACAGCCGGACATCGTGATGACGTCGAAGACCTCGCTCGACACGATGGCCGAACGCCCGGGTTGGGCCGCGATGACGGCCTTTCAGAGCACGCCCCCGCGGGCCTGCGGTTTCGCCACCGCTCGCTATGAGCTGTTGATCCGGCCGGGCCCCCGCATGGGTGAGGCGGCGCTGGCGCTGGCCGATTGCGTGGCCGGGTTGTCCTGGCCAGGAGGTTCGCCATGACCACCGTGCTCGCACGCCCCTCTGCGGTGGCCGCGCCCGCGAGGCCTGAAGCCGATGCGGCGCGCCGGTGGCGCCTGTTGGCGGTGCTGGCGATGCTGTCGCTGCTGCTCCTGTGGCTGGGCCTGATGGCGGGGCCGTCGGGCTTGTCGTGGTCGGGCTGGCTGGCGGACCTCGGCAGTGACCAGGCGGCGCTCATCGTCGGCGAGATCCGTGCGCCGCGCACCCTCGGGGCCTGGGCCGTGGGCGCCTTGCTCGGCCTGGCCGGCGCGCTCGCGCAGGGCCTGTTCCGCAACCCCCTGGCCGATCCTTACCTGCTGGGCACGGCGGCAGGCGCGGGCCTGGCGGTGGTGTTGGTGCTGGCCGGCGCGTCGCTCGGGGGCGTGGCGATCGGGTTGGCCACGGCGCAGTGGCTGGCCCGTCTTGGCATCGTGCTGGCCGCCTTCGTGGGGGCGCTCACCGGGCTGTTGATGACGCTGGCGCTGGCCCGTGGCGCGCATTCGCCGATGCGGCTGCTGCTGTCCGGCGTGGTGGTGGCCGTGGTCCTGGGGGCGATCGGCGATCTGGTCACCTTCGTGTCGCCCGATGCCCTGCGAGGCAAGCAAAGTTTCTTGCTGGGCAGCACCGGCTTCCTCGGATGGGGCAGTGTGGCCGTGCTGGTGGCCGGCTTCGCCGTCGCTTTGCCGCTGGCGCGACGCTATGCGCGTGCGCTCGACGCGCTGACGCTCGGTGAAGACAGCGCCGCGAGCCTGGGCCTGGACTTGCCGCGAATCCGCCTGGTGCTCGTGGGGCTGCTGGCGCTGACCACTGGCCTCGCGGTGTCGCAGGCGGGGCTCGTCGCTTTCGTCGGCCTGGTGGCGCCGCATCTCGTGCGCCGCCACGCGCCCGCGCCCCAGGCGTTCACCATGCTGGCCAGTGCGGCGATGGGCGGTGTGCTGCTGTTGGCGGCCGACGTGATGGCCCGGTGCGTGATCGCGCCGCAAGAGTTGCCGGTGGGTGTGCTCACCGCGGTGCTCGGCGGCGGTTACCTGATGCGCCTGCTGTCGCGCCAGGAGCGCGAATGAAGCCAGCCCGTGTGGAAGCCCGAGACCTGGGCGTGCAACTGGGGGGCCGCGCGGTACTTCGTGGCGTGAGTTGCCTGCTGCAGCCCGGCTGGACGGCCATCGTCGGCCCCAATGGGGCGGGCAAGTCGACGCTCCTGCGCACGCTGGCAGGGCTCTTGCCGCCGCAGCAGGGCGACGTCGAGGTCGATGCACAGTCTGTGTCCCGGATGCCTGCCCGCGACCGCGCCCGGCGCATCGCCTGGCTGGCCCAATCGAGCGCGGTCACCGGCGATCTCACTGCCCGCGAAACAGTGGCGCTTGGCCGGCTGGCGCACCTGGGCCTGTTTGCCGCGCCCACCCGTGCCGATGAAGACGCGGTCGACGCGGCGATGCGCGCCACCGAATGCGAGGCCTGGGCGCACCGGCGATTGCAGGCCTTGTCGGGCGGTGAACGCCAGCGGGTGTTGCTGGCGCGCGCCTTGGCCACCGGTGCACCGGTGCTGCTGCTCGACGAGCCCACCACCCACCTCGACCCGCCACACCAGGTGGCGCTAGCGCGATTGATGCGCCATCTCGCCGCCACCCACACCTTGGTCAGCGTGCTGCACGACCTGACGCTCGCACTGCGGGCCGATCGCGTGCTGGTGCTGCGTGACGGCCTGCTGCAAGCCGACGGTGCGCCCGGCGATGCGGGATTGCATGCCGCGCTCGAAGCCAGCTTCGGTCACGCGATCCGCATCGACGCCTCGCGCGGCGGTCGCCCCGTGGCCTTGCCACGCCTTGACGACTGACGGCGGCCCCGAGCGGCCGCCTGCCCACCCCGGGCGGCACCGCCATCCCTTTGCACATCGACACTGCCATGGACATCGAAGCCCCACCGACCGAACGCACCCGTGTGACACCCGATGGCGAGCGCCGCGGGCTGATCTTCATCCACACCGGCGATGGCAAGGGCAAGAGCACGGCCGCGTTCGGCCTGGCCTTGCGGGCCCATGGCCGCGGCAAGCCCGTCAAGATCTATCAGTTCATGAAGGTGCCCAGCGCCCGCTTCGGCGAGCACCGCTTGTTTGAGCAACTGGGCGTGCCGATCGAAGGGCTGGGCGACGGCTTCAGCTGGAAGAGCCGCGACCTGGCTCACTCGGCCGAGCTGGCCCGCGAGGGGTGGGCCAGGGCCGAAGCCACGCTGCGCGCGGGCGAGCACTTTCTCGTGGTGCTGGACGAGATCATGTACCCGCTGCGCTATGGCTGGGTGCCGCTGCAGCCGGTGCTCCATGCCTTGCGCGAACGGCCGCCGCATGTGCATGTGGTGCTCACCGGGCGCAATGCGCCGCTGGAGCTGATCGACATGGCCGACACGGTGACCGAGATGCAACTCGTCAAACACCACTACGCTGCGGGCGTTCCGGCCCAGCGGGGGATCGAAGATTGACCGCCGGCCACACCCACCGTGCGGCCATCAGCTGGAGCGCGGGCAAGGATTCATGCCTGGCCTTGCTGCGTGCCCGCGAGGCGGGCCTGAGCGTGCCCACCTTCCTCACGATGCTCGATCCCGACGGGCTCAGCAAGAGCCACGCGCTGCCGCGCGAACTGATCGCCGCACAGGTGTCCGCGCTCGGTGGCCTCTGGCAGCCGGCAGAGGCGGGGCCCGGCGCCTATGGCGAGGTGTTCAACGCGCAGTTGGCGCAGCTGCGCGCCTCTGGTCACACCCACATGGTGTTTGGCGACATCGATCTGCAGGCGCACCGAGACTGGCTCGGGCCGGCCTGCGAGCGCGCAGGATTGAAGGCCGTGTTCCCGTTGTGGGGCTTGGCGCGCAGCGCCATCTCGCGCGAGATCGTCGAGCGTGGCCTACGGGCTCGCGTGGTCTGTGTCGATACCCGATGGCTGGACGAAAGTCATTGCGGCGTCGAATACGACCAGGCCTTCATCGACCGATTGCCCGCGGGCGTGTGTCCTTGCGGGGAAGACGGCGAATTTCACACCTTTGTGTGGGGCGGGCCGGGCTTTTCGAACGATTTGGATTTGGGGCCCGGCATGGCGCGCCG
This sequence comes from Ideonella lacteola, assembly GCF_038066555.1. NCBI lineage: Bacteria > Pseudomonadati > Pseudomonadota > Betaproteobacteria > Burkholderiales > Sphaerotilaceae > Ideonella > Ideonella lacteola. Next base: position 73,115 of record NZ_JBBUTG010000002.1, read on the forward strand.
TGTTGCGTCTCAACCACCGATGGCGCGTACGGAGTTGGTATTTCAAGCCCCGATGCTGATGATGCGCGCATGAATTGGGCCCTCGCCCTCGCGCTGCCCTTGGCCTGGAGCCTGGACGCGCTGTTCGGCGAGCCGCGTAACCGCTTTCACCCGGTGGCCTGGTTGGGCGCGGTGCTGGCGCCGCTGGGTCGGCGCATCAGCACCCAGCCACCGTGGGGCGCCTTTGTCGCGGGCGCAATCGCGTGGAGCGCCATCGCGCTGACGGTGGGGCTGGCCGCCTGGTGGTGGCAACAGGTTTTGCTGCGAGACCCCACGCCGTGGTGGTGCCTGCTGTGGCTGGCCCTGATGCTCAAGCCCTGCTTTGCGTGGCGCATGTTGCGTGACGAGGTGAGGGCGGTCGAGCAGGCATTGAGCCGCGATGGTCTGGAGGCTGCGCGAGGCCGGCTGGCGCGCCTCGTCAGCCGCGATGTGCAGCGCTTCGATGAATGCCAGATCCGCGAGACCGCGATCGAGACCTTGGCTGAGAACCTGAATGATTCGGTGGTGGCGCCGCTCGTCTGGTACGCCATCGCGGGGCTGCCGGGCGCGGTGGTCTATCGCTTTGCGAACACGGCCGATGCGATGTGGGGCTACCGCGGCCGATACGAGTGGGCGGGCAAGTGGGCGGCGCGTGCCGATGACGCGCTGTCGTGGTTGCCGGCGCGAATCACCGCCTGGCTGATCAGCCCGATCTGCTCGCCCACGGCCTGGCGCACCTTGCGCGCCGAGGCGGCGCGCACGCCGTCTCCCAACGGGGGCTGGCCGATGGGTGCCATGGCATTGGCCCTGGGGGTGCGCCTGGGCAAGCCGGGTGTCTACCTGCTGCACCCGGCGGGCAGCGCGCCGGGCCGCGCGCACATCGAGCGCGCGTTGCAGGTGGCCACCTGGGCCGCGCACGCCGCCATGGTGTTGGCCACGGCGGCATGGCTGTTGCGAGGGGCTTGGTCATGAACCCCGTGCAACACCCTGACGCCGCGACGATCGCTCGATCGAAGCATGCACTCGGTGAGAGGACCGGCGGCGATGTCGATGCAGGCCGCGCGGCCGCCGTGCCCACCCGCGTGCATGGCGGCCCCGACGCCCTGGGCGCCGCGCGCTGGGACTTCTCCACCAACGCGAATGCCGCAGGCCCGTGCCCCACGGTCATGGCCGCTGTTCGCGAGGCCGATGCGTCGCGCTACCCCGATCCCAGCTATCGGCGGTTGATCGAACGCCTGGCGGCCTGGCATGGTGTGTGCCCTTCGCGGGTGCTGGTCGCGGCCAGCGCCAGTGAGTTCATCCAGCGCATCACCGCCGTCAGTGCGCGGCTGCTGCCCGGGCCGGTGTCGGTGCCGGCCCACGCCTATGGCGACTACGCCTGGGCTGCGCGGGCGGTGGGGCGGGGCTGCGTCGCAGACGAGGCGGGCGAGGGGGCGGTGTTGGGTGATGCGGGATCGGGCGAAGCAGAGCGGCCCACGCTGCGCTGGTGCTGTGATCCGTCGAGCCCGCTGGGGCAGGATGCACCGGTGCCCGACGATCTGGCAGCCTGCGCCACCGTGCTGGACGTGGCCTATGGGCCTTTGCGGCTGCAAGGCCGCAGCCAGTGGACCGCTGCCGCCCGTGACGCCGTGTTCGAATTGGTGAGCCCCAACAAGGCACTGGGTCTGCCCGGCATTCGAGGCGCCTATGTCATTGCGCCGCGCGAGATGGCGTCGGCCGGAGCGGGCTGGGTCGATGCGCTGCGTGCCGCCGAGCCCTCGTGGCCTCTGGGTGCGCATGCCGTCGCCATGCTGCAGGCCTGGGTCAGCGAGGGCGCGCAGTTGTGGCTGGCGCGCCAGCGCGACACGCTGCGCGAATGGAAGGTGCAACTTGTCGACGTGCTCGAAGAGCTGGGAGCGACGGTTCAACCCAGTGTCACCCCGTTCGTTTGTGCGAGGTTGCCTGAAGGTGTCACGGTCGAGGGCCTGCGGCAGTACGACATGGCGGTGCGCGACGCCACCTCGTTCGGCTGGCCCGGCTGGGTGCGGATCAATGCGTTGCCGCCGGCGGCGGTCCAGGCGCTGGCCGGCGCCATCGCCGACATGCGAAAGGGCGCCGTGGCAGCGTCCATGAAAGGCAGGAGATGAAGCAGCGCGCGATCATGGTCTGGGGTTGTTCCAGCGGCGCGGGCAAGAGCCTGATTGCCACCGCACTGTGTCGCTGGGCGGCGCGGCGCGGCATCGATGTGGCGCCGTTCAAGGCGCAGAACATGAGCAACAACGCCCGGGTGGTGGCGGCCCCCCGCTGTGGCTTCGGCGAGATCGGCGCCGCCCAGTATTTCCAGGCGCTGGCCGCCCGGGTGGAGCCCACCATCGACATGAACCCGGTGCTGCTCAAGCCCGAGCGCGACACCGCGAGCCAGGTGGTGCTGCATGGCGAGGTGGCCACGTCGTTGTCGCGCATGCCGTGGCGCGAGCGCAGTGCGCAGCTGCGCGCGGCGGCACAGCAGAGCTTCGCTCGCCTGCGGGCGGCGCACGAACTGCTCGTGATCGAGGGTGCCGGGTCGCCGGCCGAGATCAACCTGGCGCCGCAGGACTACGTGAACCTCGACACCGCCCGCTGGGCTCGCGATGCCGGCAGCCTGCGCAGCCTGCTGGTGGCAGACATCGACCGCGGCGGCGCATTCGCCCACCTGCATGGCACCTGGGCGTTGCTGCCTGACGATCTGAAGCCCACGCTGCGCGGGTTCGTGCTGAACAAGTTCCGCGGCGATGCCACCTTGCTGGCACCCGGGCCGACCGACCTGCAGCGTTTGACGGGCGTGCCCACGGTCGCCACCTTGCCCATGCACCGCGACCACGGCCTGCCCGATGAGGACGGCGTTTTCGACCACACGCCGTCGGCGGTGGCGGCCGGCGGGGCCGAGCCGCGCACGGTGGCCATCGTCGCCTACCCGCACGTCAGCAACCTGGATGAGTTCCAGCCGCTGCGCCAGGTGCCGGGCCTGCGCCTGGTGTGGGCACGCAGCGTGGCCGATCTGCACGGCGCGCACTGGATCGTGTTGCCGGGCTCGAAGCAGGTGAGTGGCGACTTGACCTGGCTGCGTCGCCAGGGCCTCGACCGGATGCTGCGCCTGCATGCCGCTGCCGGGCGGCCGCTGCTCGGCGTGTGCGGTGGCCTGCAGATGCTGGGCCAGACCTTGTCCGATCCCGATGGGGTAGACGGTGAACCCGGGCATTGGCCGGGGCTCGGCCTGTTGCCCCTGGTCACCCGCTACCAGGCGCCCAAGCGGGTCGAGCGCACCCGTGCGCGCTTCAGCGGCACGGGCGGCCACTGGGGCGCGCTGGCCGGCGCCTCGCTGTGCGGCTACCAGATTCGCCATGGGGTGACCGAGCCGGTGTCTGACGCCGCCACCCAGGCGGTGCTGCATGATGCCGAAGGTCGCCCGCTCGCTTGGCAGGCGGGGCCGGTGCTGGCCACGGCGGTGCACGGTCTGTTCGAATCGGGTACGGTGCTGAGGGCGTTGTTCGGCGCGCAGGTGCGCAGCCTGGACGACACCTTCGACGGCCTGGCCGACCTGATCGAAACCCACTTCGCCCCCGGTGCGCTGGGAGAGCTGTTGACCTCGGTCTGACGCCCGCCCGATTCTTGTTCCTTGTTGTACGACCTGTTGTCCTGATCCGATGAGTTTTCCTGCCGCCCATGGGCCCCAGCGCATTGTTTGTCTGACCGAAGAAACCACCGAGTGGCTCTACCTGCTGGGCGAAGAGCGTCGCATCGTCGGCATCTCCGGCTACACCGTGCGGCCTCGGCGTGCCCGTGAAGAGAAGCCGCGGGTGTCGGCCTTTCTCGACGGCAAGATCGACAAGATCGTGGCGTTGGAGCCCGACCTGGTCATCGGCTTTTCCGACATGCAGGCGGCGCTGGCGGACAAGCTGATCCGCGCCGGCCTGAATGTCTTCATCACCAACCAGCGCAGCGTGGCCGAGATCCTGGGCACGATGCGCCTGGTGGCCGGCCTGGTGGGTGCGCATGAGCGGGCCGAGGCCTGGGTGGCCGAGTGGCAGCAGGGCGCCCTGGCACTGGCCGAAGCGGCCCGCCGCTGGCCGCGCCGGCCACGGGTCTACTTCGAAGAGTGGGACGAGCCGAAGATCAGCGCCATCCAATGGGTGTCTGAGTTGATTGGCATGGCGGGCGGCGAGGATGTGTTTCCCGAGCTGGCGGTGCAACGCATGGGGCGAGATCGCGTGGTGCACGATGCGCTGGAGCCCGCGCGGCGCTCGCCCGACCTCATCATCGGCTCGTGGTGCGGAAAGAAGTTCCGGCCCGAGCATGTGGCGGCGCGTGAGGGCTGGCAGCAAGTGCCGGCCGTTCGCGACGGCCGCCTGCACGAAATCAAGTCGTGCGACATCCTCCAACCCGGCCCTGCCGCGCTCACCGATGGCCTGCAGCAACTGCATCGCCTGTGCGCCGATTGGGCGGCCCATGCCGCCGCCGCTGCCGCGCCCACCACCTGACTCCTGCCCATGACCTTCCATCTCGATATCGCCGATCTGCACGACACCGCGCTGGTGCGCCGTGTGCAACACCGCCTGGACCGCAAGACCAAGCCCCTGGGCTCGCTGGGCCGCCTCGAAAGCCTCGCGCTGCAACTGGCCCTGGTGCAGGGCCGCGAAGACCCGCAGCTGCATGCACCGCAGCTGGTGGTGTTTGCCGCCGACCATGGCATCGCCGCCCAGGGCGTGTCCGCCTACCCCAGCGATGTGACCTGGCAGATGGTCGAGAACTTCCTCGCCGGTGGTGCTGCCGTGTCGGTGCTGGCGCGCCAGAACCACCTGGCGCTGACGGTGGTCGATTGCGGTGTGCGGCACGACTTCGCGCCGCGCGAGGGCCTGATCAACGCCAAGGTGGCGGCCGGCAGTGCCGACGCCAGCCAGGGCCCCGCGATGAGCGCGGCGCAATGCGAACAGGCGATGGCCCAGGGGGCCGCGGTGCTGCGCGATCTGCCGGGCAACGTGCTGCTGCTGGGCGAAATGGGCATCGGCAACACCTCGGCTGCCAGCCTGCTGATGTGCCGCCTGGCCGGCGTGCCACTGGCCGACTGCGTGGGCCGGGGCACCGGGCTGGACGATGCCGGCGTGGCGCGCAAACTGGCGGTGCTGCAGCGCGCCCTGCAGGCCAACGAGGCGGCGGTGGCGCCGCTCGACGTGCTGGCCTCGCTGGGCGGGCTGGAGATCGCCACGATGACCGGTGCCGTGCTGCAGGCGGCCGCGCAGCGGCGGCTCATCGTGGTTGACGGGTTCATCACCACCGCCGCCGTGGCCGTGGCCGCGGCGGTGGCGCCCCCGGTGTTGCAGCGCTGCGTGTTCGCCCACGCCTCTGCCGAGAGCGGCCATGCGCGCTGGCTGGCCCGGTTGGGTGTGCAACCGCTGCTTGACCTGGGGCTGCGCCTGGGTGAAGGCTCGGGCGCGGCGCTGGCCTGGCCGATCATCGATGCGGCCTGCCGCCTGTTGGCCGAGATGGCCAGCTTCGAGAGTGCGGGTGTCAGCGACGCCAGCTGAGAAGCTGTGCCTGATTTTGAAGTGAAGCCTTCGTCGCCCTGGCGCCATGAACTGCGGCTGTTCTTCATCGCCCTGCAGTTCCTGACGCGGGTGCCCACGCCCGCCTGGGTGGGGTATCAGCCCGAGTGGCTCAATCAATCGGCCCGCCACTTTCCGTTGGTCGGCGCGCTGGTGGGTGCCTGGTCGGCCCTGCTGCTGTGCGGCGCCGCGTGGCTCTGGCCGGCGTCGGTGGCGGCCATCATCGCGCTGGCCGCCTCGTTGTGGTTGACCGGTGCCTTCCACGAAGACGGGCTGGCCGACACGATCGATGCGCTGGGCGGCGCCGTGCCGCGCGAGAAGGCGCTGGCGATCATGAAGGACTCGCGCATCGGCAGCTACGGTGCGGCGGCGATGGTGCTGGGCCTGGGCGGGCGGGCGGTCCTGTGGGCGCTGCTGGTGTCGCAGAGCCTGTGGGCGGCTGCCGCCGCCTTGGTGCTGTCGGCCTGCTGGGGCCGGCTGGCGGCCGTGCTGACGATGGCGTGGCTGCCCTACGCTGGCGATGTCGAGCACGCCAAGGCGAAGCCGCTCGCTCAATCGGTGGGCCCGGCGGAGCTGACCTGGGCCATCGGTTGGGCCGTGGCCGCTGCGGCGGGGGCCGGCCTGGCCTGGCCCGCGGGCCGGCTGGCCGGTGCGCTGCTCGCCTGCCTGCTGGTGGTGTGGGTCATGCGACGCTGGCTCGCGAAGCGACTCGGCGGCTACACCGGCGATGCCTTGGGTGCCACCGAACAGCTCAGCGAGATCGCGGTGTTGCTGGCTTTCGCCGCCGTCGTGCCTCCTGGCTGGTACGGCTGGCACGGCTGGGCCCTCGGATGAGCCAGGCGCTGCTCCACGCCTGGCGCCATCCGCGGCCCGAGGGCGCTGGCGGCCTGTGCGTGGGGGCTCGCACCGACCTGCCGGTGGACCGGCGCCGCGCCAAGCGGCTCGCGCACCGCATCCGCCAACAGGCCCGTCGCGAGCGGCTGCCCAGGGTGGTGGCCACCTCGCCGCTGCAGCGTTGCGCGGCCGTGGGGCGCTGGCTGCGGCGCTGGGGGTGGGAACACCGCATCGACGCCGATCTGATCGAGCTGGATTTTGGCGAGTGGGACGGCCAGCCCTGGGCCTCGGTGTCTCGCGACGCGGTCGATGCCTGGTGCGCCAACTTCGCCCACCACGCCCCGGGCGGCGGTGAGACCCTGGATCACCTGTTGCACCGCGCTGCCGCATGGCGGGCCAGCGGCGCGTATTGCGTCGTCACCCATGGCGGCTGGATGCTGGCCCGGGCATGGATGCAGCAGCGCCCCGGCGAACGGCCTACCGCCAGCCAATGGCCCGCTGCGCCGGCTTACGGTAGCCGGATGGCCTGGCCCTTGGTGTGATGCCTCAGCGAGCCGGCGGCGCAAACTGCCGCCGGTGTTGTGTCGGCGGGCCGCCGGTGATCGCCTGGAGCGCAGACCGCAGAGCCGGCACCGAGCCGAGGCCAGAGGCTCCGGCGACCGCGTCCAGCTGGGGTGCCCCTCAGCTTCGGGCTTCGCGGCGCCGAGGCAGCCTGTCGACGAACGCGCGTATCGCCTGGGCGGCGCGCAGCGGTTCGACCTGCAGCAGGAAGTGCGGCCCCGGCAGTTCGATGCACTGGGCGTCGGGCCGTGTGTGGGCCACATGGCGCCAGGCCGAGCGTGGCACCACGCGGTCGTGCAGGGCGCGCAAGTACAGCACCGGCACTGGCACGCGTGCAAGCGCGGCGGTCTGGTCGACCGTCAGCACGCCCAGGGCGCGGGCTCGCAAGGCCTGGATCGACACCTTGGCCATGGCCTGGGACAACCTTGCTCGCCAGGCGGGCGCGCGCCGATCACCCAGCAGGCACCACGCCAGCGCCGACAGCGGTGGCTTCCAGGGCCACCATCGCAGCAGCGGCGCGAAGCCGCGAAACCAAGGCAGCGGCCAGCGCGAAAAGGTGCAGCACAACACCAGGCCCGCCAGGTGCGGCGGCGCTTCGGCCGCCAGCGCCATGGCGATCGGGCCTGAGAACGATTCGCCCACCAGCACGAAGTCATGCTGAGTGGGCAGGGCCTCTCGCGCGAAGGCGATCAATTCGTCATAGCCTGCTGCGCGGTCCAGCGGGTAGCGCAGCACCTGCACGGGGGTCGCAGGGCCCCAGGCCGCCAGAAAGGGCTCGAACAGGTCGCCCGTACCGTCCATGCCCGGCAGCAAGACCAGGGCGATGGGCGAGGGCGCTGTGGTCATGGCAGCTGCCCTCCCGTCATGGCGGCGACGAATGAAGACAGCACGACGAACAAGGGCAGATCGAGCATGGTGTGAGGATGGGAGGCCGCGTGGAGCGTACGAATTCTCGTGGGCAGGTCGGCGCCACCCCGTCCCTAGAATTTTGTTGCAGGCGCCAGATGGAGGCGCCCGGTTGTGGGCCCGGGCCGGGCCCGCGTGGATCATCTGCTCATCTAGCGGCCGCTGCGGCCTTGTCGTATGAATCACATCACCGGATCATGGGGTGGCGCCATCGCGCTGGGTGGGGCGCTGTGCTTGAGCGCCTGTGGCGGCGGTTCAGAAGGGCCGGATGACCACGCCACGCAGCGCGCAACGCCGATGTCGGCGTCGATGCCCGCGGACGAGCAGGCCGAGGCGACCCGGCCGGGCCCGAAGAACACCGGCGTTCCAGCGGGCACCGTGCTGACGCCCCGCAAGGGCATCCTCACCTTGACCCAGGCCGGGCAGGTGATCGACGCGATCGATCTGGAAGGCTGCGTGGCGGTGAAGGCGCCGGGCGTGGTGATCCGACGCTCTCGCATTCGCTGCGATTCGTACTATCCGGTCGAGGTGCTGCCGGGGGGCGATCTGCTGATCGAAGATTCCGAGATCGATGGATCCCCGTCACGCGGCATTGCCACCTCGGGCATCGGCTTCACGAACTACACCGCTCGCCGCGTGAACATCCATGGCACGGCCGATGGCTTGAAGGCTGATTCGGATGTGGTGATCGAAGACTCTTGGATCCATGACCTGTGGCTTGGCCCGGACGACCACGCCGACGGGGTGCAGAGCACCGGCGGCGGGCGTGTCACCCTGCGGCGCAACTTCATCGACATCCGCGACCACGGCCAGGGCCATGGCGGTGATCCCAACAGTGCGGTGCAGGTGGGCACGGAGTGGGCGTCGAACTCGGACTGGACGATCAAAGGCAACTGGTTCTACGGCGGCGGCTGGATCGTGCATGTCGATGCGGGGCAGGGCAGCCGCAACAAGATCGTGAAGAACCGGTTTGGCGACGCGGGATACGGCCCGATCGCCACCACCGGCGCATGGCAAGTCTCGGGCAACGTGTGGGACAAGACGGGCGATCCGATCTGACCCCGCGGCTTTCGCATTCGGCGACATCGCTGCGGCCCGCGGCCTGAAGGCTGCATGACCAGCCCGTAGATTTCAGTTCATCGCGCCGCGATCGATGCCTCGGCTTCGACTGCGGCCCCTGGTGGGCGTGGGATGGAGGCTGGATCGTCATGTGGAGCAAAGTCGCGCAGATGGGTGCGTCGGTGGCGGCCGACGTGGTCTCGGATCAGGTGTCGAAGGCCATCAGCGGCCAGGTCGGCCGTGCGGCTGCGGCGGTGACGCCAAAGACCCCGGCCGCACCAGACGCGCTGGCCTCATTGGCCCGACGTCCGGCAAGCGGGAGTGAGGGCCCTTCCCGCTCCGGCGCGCAGGCGGCGCCGGCTCCCCGCCGGGCGGCGCCCCCTGCCCCGGCGGCGAAGGCCGCCCAGGTGGTGGGCGGCGCCTCCAAGCAGGTCGCCAAGGGGGCCGCCGTCTCGCGGGGCATCGCCAAGGTGATCGGCCTCATCCCGCACCCCGCGGCCAAGCTCGCGTCGGCGGCGATTCAGCTCACCGGGCATGCGGTGTCGAAGGCCGCGTCCGCCAAGGCGGCGCCGCCGCCGTCCGCACCTTCACAGCCCGCGTCGTCTGCATCGACGGCGCCGCCCACGGGGGCGGCCGCGCGGCCACCTCAGGGCTGAGCGGCTGAGGCGGCTCACTGGGCCCGCATCGGGCGGCCGGCGGAATGCGCATCCAGGCAGCGCAGGTGATCCCGAATGCGCGACAGGCGAGACCGCACCGTGCCGACCGGAATGCCCAGGGCCTGGGCAGCCCCCTCGTAGGTCTGCCCGCTGTCCAACACCGCGTGGAAGGTGTACTGCAGCTCGCTGCTCATGCGAGACACCATGGCCAGCGCCTTGTCGAGCCGATCGCGCCGTTCGAACTGCGTCGCCGGGTCGGCATGGTCAGCCCCCAGTATTTCGGCGTGAAAGTCCAACTCCTCGGTATCCAGCGCATTCCGGCGCTGGCGAACATGGTTGCGCGCCATGTTCAAGGCGATGCCGAACAGCCATGTCGAGGGTTTGGACAGGCCGGTGAACTGGCTGGCGCAGCGCGCGGCCTCCATGAAGGTGACCTGGGTCACGTCTTCCGCATCGGCCGCATCGCCGACATAGCGCGAGACGAAGGCCTGCACGTGCCATCGATGGGCCCTGAAGAGTTGGTCGATGTCGATGCCGGCCTGCGCGTCGCTCGGTATGGCGCGGGGCGATGGGCAAGGCGAGTGGCCGGGTAACGGGCAGGGCAATGGGCCGGGGGTCTGCATGGGCGTCCTTCCAGTCGTGTGTTCCGGCCCGGGCAGCGACCCCCGGGCAGCGAAAGCGGCGCGATGCTAGAGGGGGTGGCGTTGCCAGGGCGTTTCACGCGTCGGCCGGAGCGCTGGGCTGCCGCGTCGAACGGTGTACGGCCGTAACGGTACCTGGATTGGGACCGTTTCCAAAGCGTTTCACGGTCGGTGCCGCCGGGCACGCGGCTCGCGTGGTTTCAGGCGGTAAGAGCGGTGATCGCCGAGTCTGACTGATCGTCGACCCAGCCATGGCGGCGCACGAATCGCTCGCGCCAGGCCATCGGCAACTGCTTCGCCTGCTCGTCACGCCAACGGGCCCACTGTTGCCGGTAGTCGCTGCGCGCGGCGTGTTGGCACTGGCACATGGCCTGCCAAAGCCGACGGGCCTGATCGGCGGCCGTGACATTGGCCGCCAGGTGCCGGGGCGACCAGGCCAGCACCTGATCGATGAGCAGGCGAGCTTCGGCCCAGCGGTCGAGGCGGCACAGGGTGCGGGCCATTTCGGTGCGTGCGCCACTGGCTTCGCCCAGCTCGCCACGCGCCAGCGTTTCCTGTTCGCGGGCCTGCGCCAGCCGCCAGGCCTCGTCGGGCCGAAGGCTGTCGCACGCCAGGAAGGTGACGATCCGTTCGTATTCCGGCGCGAAGTCTTTCAGGTATGGGCGCAGCAGTGCCAGGTCCACCACGCCGCCCGCACGGTCGCGCCAGGCCACCGACATCAGGCAAAAGCCCTGCAACTCGGTGGGTACGGAGGTGTCGCCGCGGTGAAGAATGCGTTCACGCCATCGGGCCGAACCGGTTTCGTCGCCGAGCGCATGCAGCAACTGCATGGGGATGTACTCCAGCCCTGGCTGCACGCTGAACCGGTCCTGCGGGTCGCTGGCGTAGCGCTCCAGGGTGGCCAGGGCGTCGGCGACCAGACCCAGCTGCGTCTGCCGAAATGACATCAAGGTGGCGAGTGTGCGCTCGCGGCTGCGGGATTGCCCGCGTCGGGACGCATAGGCCAGGCGCTCTTTCTGTACCTGCAGCGATTCGACGTAGCGCCCGGCGCCTGCCAGCATCCAGCCCACGGTGGTGAGGGCTTGGTCGCGCTCCAGCAGCGAAGGCCGCGGCCCCAGGCTGGCCAGCCACCCCTGGCTGATCTGGTGCGCGGGCTCCACCTCGCCCAATTCCCAGAGCAGGTGGCTGCAGTCCCGGTGCATCCCCGTTTCTCGGGCGGCGGCGCTGTAGCCATCTTCGCGATCACGGATGTCCGTCGCCACCCGCAAAGCCAAAGCGCGAAGATCGGCAGGGGGCCTGTCGCTGTGGTGGGCACGCTGGCCGTAGGCCACCGCCAGCGCGTGCCACCAGGGCCACAGCGGGGGCTCGTCCAGCAGTTGGCGGACGCTGAGCTGCAGCTCGGGCCACGATTCGGAACGGTTGTCGGTGCGCAGCCGCATCACCGCGGTGATCAGCGCCTGTTCGGACGTGCGCTGGTGCAGCGTCAGCGTCTGCAGATCGGCCACGAGGCGGGAGGCGTCGTGCACATGGTGCGCCACGCGCGCCGCGTGCAACCGCCACAGCAACTCGAAGCCTTCGTCGCTCTCGCCGATGTGGGCGATGCGTTCCGACGCGCGCTGCCCCAGAGACAAGGCGGCGTCGAGCAGGCCATCGCGTGTGAGCTTGCGCATCGCGCGCAGGACGTGTTCGGTGGCACGCTGCGGCAGGTGGCTGTTCAGGTAGTGAAAGGCGATGCGCTCGGATGCCGCCTGCTGGCGCTCCAGGAACTCGGCCACCTTCAGGTGGAACAGCTGGGCCTGAGGCGGCACCAACTGGGCCCGGGCCGCTTCGCGCGCCAGGTCGTGTGAGAAGCCGGTGTCGCCCAACAGACCCAGTTGCATCAGCTCGCGCCAGCTGGCCAGCAGCTGGGGCGGATCCTGCATCAGCAGTGGGCCCGGCATGCCGGGGTCGAAATCGTGTTGGGCCACTGCCAGCAGGCCGCACAGCTCTTGCGCCGGCGCGCTGGCCCGACGCAGGCGCTGGCCCAGCAGCTCTTCGACGCGCCGCACCCGGACCTGCTGCAGCTCCGGCGTTTCAGCCTCCTGGGCCGCACGCACGATCTCCAGCATGAAGAACGGGTTGCCGCCGCCCATGCGGTGCAGCTCGGCGGCGAGGCGCGGCTCAGCCAGCCATCGAAATGGCGGCTGGCGTGCCAATTCGAGCGCCAGATCGGTTGTGGCGGCTTCGTCCAGCGGGGCGATGTCGACGACGTCGAAGCCCTGCAGCGACATCGTTGCCTGGTTCAACCGCGTGCAGGCGGGGTTGTCGTGCTGACGGCGGGCGATCAGCAGCAGGGCCGGCAGGTCGTGTCCGTTTTCTTCGGTGTCCAGCCATTCGCACAGATCGATCAACACTCGCGCCGAAGCGTCGTCGATGTTGTGCACGTCTTCGATGGCCACCACCCACACGCCATCGCGCTTCAGGCGCCACAGCAGCTGCGTCACGGCCTCGAGCACGTCGTGGATGTCGACCGAGCTGCTGTCCAGCGGCTGCAGCAGGGACGACATGCTGGGATCGAGGTCGTTCGAGATGGAGGCCGAGAAGGGCGCGAGCAGGCGCTTGAGCACGGCGTACGGCCGGCTGTCGTCGTTCATTCGGCAGGCCACGTGAATGCCGTGAACGGTCGACAGCAGACCTTCGAGCACCCGCGTCTTGCCGATGCCGGCCTCGCCTTGCAGCCACAGGTGTCGGCCCCCTCGAGCTGCCTTGGCGAGCTGTTCGATCAGACCCCCTCGGCCGATCAGGCGCTCGGTGCGCAACCGGGCGCCCGCAGGGCCGGGCGCAGTGAGAGCAGGGGAGGCGTTCTCTTGCAGGATCTCGATGTGCAGCTGCCGCGTCTGCCGGTCAGGGCTGGTGCCGAGGTCCTTCTCCAGCGCGAGGCGCAGGCGCTCGTAGATGGCCAGGGCCGCACTGCGCTCGCCTTGGGCCACGAGCACCCGCATCAGTAGGCGGTGGGTGGGCTCGTCCAGAGGCTCTTCGTGCAGCACGCGCTGCAACAGGCCCCGGGCCTGGACCAGCTCCGCGGGCTGGCCCGACCGGAGCGCCGACTCGGCCTGGTGCAGCGCCACCCGGATCGCGCGTCGGAGCAGATCCGCCGAGCAATCACGAACCAGCGACTGCAGCTTGGGCAGATCGTCGTAGTCGCAACCGAACAGCAGCGGCTTGGTCAGCACGGCGACGGCATCGTCAACGCGTGGGTGTTCGCCCTCCAACTGCAGGGCGGATATGTCGGCCTCGACCTGTTCGGCCAGACTCCAACCGCCCGTGTCAGACAACAGGTTCACGCCGCCTGCCGCCGCCTTCATGCGATGCAGCAAGACCCTGAGGTTGCTGCGTGCGGCCTCGCCGGAATCGGGCCACAGCCACTGGGCCACGCGCTCCCGACTCCCACCGGTTTGGGTGGCCGCCAACAGCAGGGCGGCGGCCCATTTGCGCTCGAGCGGCCCGTGGGCCTCACCGATGCGCCAACGCGGGGGGCCGAGCAATTCGACGTGCACGACACGATCCGCGCCCCGGTTTTCGTTCATGCGTACTCCTTGCAGCTCTGCTCACCCCCGGACGTGAGGACTGTTCGCAAACTGTAATTCCGAACGATGGTCACGCGGGCAATGCCGCGAGGAGACCACTGAACGAATTCACCAGCAGATGGGCGATGACAACGTTGCCAATCGCGCGTCGAGTCAGAGCGGCGCGCCGCGCAGCGCTTGAGGCATGCCGCGGTATGCCATTGGTTACACACCCGTCGAACTCTTTGACAGTGGTTCACCACTCATGTGCGCTCTGTTGACTTGGACCCGACGGTGCAGTTCGACCGAGGTGCCAGGGGCAAGGAGTTTCAACGTGGTTTCGGCCCGGCTCGGCGCAGGGCTTTAAGCAAGAAAGCCCAGCGGTAGGCCCCACAGGTGCGTAGTTTTCAAGAAAGAAGGTTTTGGATGTATTTCTCTTCTTCATCGGTGCCGACCTTCGGTGCCGGCCTGACCACCCTGCTGTTTGCATTGGCGGGCGCAGCCACGTCGGCGCAGGCTGCTCCGCTCATTTCGACGAACAAGCGGGCCTATGCCTCGACGACGGAAAGCAGCCAGCGTCTGGCGGCCAACGTCATCGATGGCGCGGCGGGCACCCGCTGGGCCAGCGGCGTGACCCCCAGGGCGTGGCTGATGGTGGACCTGGGGGCGCCTGCGACCATCGAAAAGATCGAGATCGACTGGGAGCGCGCATGGTCCAGCAAGTACGACATCGAGGTCTCGAACGACAACAAGAAGTGGATCAAGGTCGGCACGACGCAGACCAACCCCTTCGTCAAAGACGGGGTGACGCCGAATCCCCCTCCGGCGGAATACAACGACGTCGTGCTGCTCAACCTGACGCAGACCTACCGCTACATCCGGGTCAACTCGCTCGAGCGCGGGTGGTCGGATTTCAACGGCGGTCAGTACGGTGTGTCGGCCCTCGAGGTGCGGGTGTTCGGCACCGGCGGGGCAGACAACCCGAAGGCGATCAAGGATCCCAAGCCCGGCAAGGGCGACTGGGACAAGGTCTGGGCCGATGAGTTCCAGAGTGCCGGCACCCCGGAGCGGCTGGACCTGAAGAAATGGAACTATGTGATCGGCGATGGCTGCGACCGCGGTATCTGCGGTTGGGGCAACGGCGAGCGCGAGTACTACACCGACAGCCTCGACAACGTCTACATGAAGGACGGGCTGCTGAACATCACGCTGCGCAAGAACCATCTCGGGCACAACTACACCTCGGGCCGCATCACCACGGCAGGCAAGTTCGAGTTCACCTACGGCAAGGTCGAGGCGCGCATCCGGATGCAGACGCCGGCATCGCCGACGCCCGGGGCGAAAGACGGCCCGGTGGGCGTGTGGGGCGCGTTCTGGCTGCTCGGCTTCAATGTCGATGATCCCTATTACCAGTGGCCCAACGCTGGCGAGATCGACATCGTCGAGAACATCGGCTATTCGTGGTGGCACAGCTCGGCGCTGCACGGCCCGGGCTACAGCGGCGGTGGCCCGATCGGCGGCGCCTTCAACAAGGTCGACACGCCCAGCGGCATCGCCATCGGCGACAACCTGACCTTCAGCTCGACCGATTGGCACACCTACCAGGTGATCTGGTCGGACAAGAAGTTCCAGTTCTTCGTCGACAACAAGCTGTACCGGGAGATCAAGCGTGACGAGGTCGAGGCACGGGGGGTGTGGGTCTACAACAAGCCCAACTACATCATCATGAACCTGGCCTACGACGGCAGTTATCCGGCCGCCTATCGCAACAACCCGGCGAACTTCACCGGCACCAAGACGGGCGATGGTCTGGCCACACTGGCCGAAAACAACTTCCCCCACACCATGCAGGTGGACTGGGTGCGCGTGTTCCAGCGCCTGCCCTGAGTCGCCCCCGGGTGTCGCCTGAAGGGCCGGCTGCCTTCGCTGGCCCTTCACGGTACGGCACCCCTCCAGAGTCCAACCCTACAAAAAGACTGACCCAGCGCCGCTTCGTTTCGGCCGGCTTTCGGGCATCAACGGACACATCGAGCCCGTCTCTGCGCAGACAGGGTGATTCCCTTCCACATCAGGATGACACATGTACAAAAGTGAATTGGAGACAATTCGTCGGCCCGGGCAAGCATGGCTATGGGCCGCGGCCCTGTGGGCCTTGTCGGCTTCGGCCTATTCAGCGGCCGATCTCGGGCCGAACGTGATCGTGTTCGACCCCACGATGAGCGCGGCCACCGTGCAGGCCAAGCTGGACCAGATCTTCGCCCAGCAGGAGACCAACCAGTTCGGGCCGCAGCGCTACGCGCTGATG
This sequence comes from Ideonella lacteola, assembly GCF_038066555.1. NCBI lineage: Bacteria > Pseudomonadati > Pseudomonadota > Betaproteobacteria > Burkholderiales > Sphaerotilaceae > Ideonella > Ideonella lacteola. The sequence continues at coordinate 89,198 of NZ_JBBUTG010000002.1, forward strand.
TTCAAGCCCGGACACTACCTGGTCAATGCGAACGTCGGCTTCTACACCTCGGTGATGGGCCTGGGCCAGCATCCGGGCGATGTGGCCATCGACGCCGTGACGGTCGACGCCGGCTGGTTCGGTGGCAACGCCACGCAGAACTTCTGGCGCTCGGTCGAGAACGTCAGTGTCACGCCGATCAACGGCGGCACACGCTGGGCGGTGGCCCAAGCGGCACCGATGCGCCGCGTGTGGGTGAAGGGCAACCTGAACCTCGCGCCCACCAACTACGGCTGGGCCAGCGGCGGCTACATCGCCGACTCGAAGATCGATGCGCAGGTGCAGCCCTACTCGCAGCAGCAGTGGTTCACCCGTGACAGCCAGATCGGCGGTTGGCTCAACGGCGTGTGGAACATGGTGTTCACCGGCGTGATCGGCGCGCCGGCCAACAGCTTCCCGAACCCGGTCTACACGACGATCGACAAGAGCCCGGTCACCCGCGAGAAGCCCTACCTCTACCTCAACAGCGCCGGTGAGTACGAAGTGTTCGTGCCGTCGCTGCGCACCAACTCGTCGGGCACCACGTGGTTCAACGGGCAGACCCCGGGCCAGTCCATCCCGCTGACGAAGTTCTACGTCGCCAAGCCGGGCGTCACCGCCGCCGAGCTGAACTCGCAGCTGGGCAACGGCAAGCACCTGCTGTTCACCCCGGGCGTCTATCACCTGGATCAGACGCTGCAGGTGAAGAAGGCCAACACCATCGTGATGGGCCTGGGCTACGCCACACTGATCCCGGACAACGGCGTGACGGCGATGAAGGTCGCCGACGTGGACGGCGTGAAGATCGCCAGCCTGCTGTTCGACGCGGGCCCGGTCAAGTCGAAGCTGCTGCTGCAGATGGGCCCGAAGAAAGCCGACACGGCGCATGCCGACAACCCCAGCTCCATCCAGGATGTGTTCTTCCGCATTGGCGGCGCTGCCGTGGGCAAGGCGGTGACGAGCCTGGAGATCAACAGCAACAACGTGTTGGTCGACCACGTGTGGGCCTGGCGCGCCGACCACGGCACCGGCATCGGCTGGGACGTCAACACCGCGGCCACGGGCGTGGTGGTCAATGGCAAGAACGTGACGGCCTACGGCTTGTTCGTCGAGCACTACCAGAAGTACCAGGTGCGCTGGAACGGCAACGGTGGGCGCACCTACTTCTTCCAGAACGAAATGCCGTACGACCCGCCGACGCAGGACGCGTGGCGCACCGGCGCGAAGGGCTATGCCGCGTACAAGGTGAACGACAAGGTGACGAGCCACGAGGCGTGGGGCCTGGGCAGCTACTGCTACTTCAACGTCAACCCCAGCATCCATGCCGATCGCGGCTTCGAGGTGCCTGACGTGTCGGGCGTGCGGCTGCACAGCCTGTCGACGGTGTCGCTGGGTGGTGTGGGCGTGATCGACCACGTCGTCAACCAGACCGGCGCACCGGCACAGGGCACGAACACCGTGCCGTCCACCGTGGCCACCTATCCCTGAAGGGGCGCAACCCACCAGAAGTGGGGTCGGTTGACCACCGTTGGCTGACCCCTTGTGGGCGACAGATCCCGTCGCCCACTTTTTTGCTGGCGCTGGATGTTGGCGCCGCGAACCCATCACGGGCCTCGCCGAACGACGGTTGCAGGTTTGCGGCCGCCTCCGTTCGCGGGTGCCTCAGAAGGAGCCTTGCATGTCTGTGTCCTGGTCTCGACTGGCGCCACGCCTCACGATGGCGCGCATCGTCAGCCCGTTGGCTGTCGCGCTGCTTCAAGCCTGCGGTGGCGGCGCGGGTGACGCGCCGTTGCCACCGGCCGCGGCGACCGTTCAGCCTACCGCCGAAGTGGCCACCCCATCGCCTGCCCGGGCCACCGCCCTGTCGGCGCAGGGCAGCGGCTACAAGCCGCTCAAGTGGAGCCACCCCGAGCCCGCCACCACCTACACGCTGCCCGATGGCACGCTGGTGACGCAGGTGGGAGGCCGCGTTCGCAACCGCCACGCGCGGGAAATCTGGGGCCCGAACGAGGACAGCTACGACCTCTTCTCGCCCAACTACTTCGTGCGCCGCACGCACGACATGACGATCTACGACAACGTGTCGCCCACCAACGCGTCCGAGCGCATCGTGACCGTGGTGGTCCGTCCGCAGTGGTGGCTGTATGGCACGAACTTCCGCGCCGGCTACATCGGGCGCAATGACAACGACCCATTCTTGCCTGTCTCCGTGGCGCTCTACGGCGACAACGGCGGCATGAAGCGCCTGCCGGCCTTCAGCCTGATGCCAGGACAAGAGCTGAAGACACCGGTCGCCAACTACAACACGCTGCCGTCTGACCCCGCCAGCAACGACGACAACATCAACCTCAACGTGCCGCCCGCTCCCGGCGAGTTCGTGCTGGTCAAGCAGCTGACCTACAACGCCGCACAGCGCCGCAACTACCGCGAGGGCGACCTGCTGGAGTTCGAACTCGGCCTGTTCCTGGCTGGCCCGCAGGGTGATGCGCTCGGACGTTTCAACTACTACGCCGAGCCGATCGTCTACCGCGTCGGCTCGCCCGGCGCTCGGGCCTGGTACCGAGGGCCTTGCTGCGACACCGCCATCCCGTGGGATTCGAAGCTGCTGCCCAACGAGGCGCGCGCGGGCGGTGACACCACGCTGCATGAAGACACGTCCTTCCAGCCGCAGTTCAACCTGATGCAGGCTGCAACGAACATCGCCGGCGTCAACATCCAGCCCTTTGTCGAAGGGCGGCGGCTGTTCCACACCTCGTTCATCGATGGCAGCCACTCCGAGGCCCGCAACAACCCGAACCTGGCGCAGGCCGGCAAGGCGGGTCCGAAGTTCCAGCAGGCGGCGTGCATTGCGTGCCACGCTGGCAACGGCAAGAGCAGCCCGCTGACGGACGCACCGCTGTCCAACATGGGGGTTCTCACGGCCGACCTCGATCCCAAGGGCAAGCCGGTGCCCGATGCGCGCTTCGGCGGCCACCTGGCGCAGGGCCTGGTGGTCTCCAATGGCAACACCGTCGACGGTCGACAGGCCGTGCTGAAAATCAGTGGCTACAAGTCGACCGAGGGCAGGTACCCAGACGGCACCACCTACAGCCTGAAGACGCCGCAATACGTCTTGACGAGCCTGACCGGTCAGACCCTGCCGTTGCCCGAGCGCATGTCGGTGCGCGCCGCGCCGCACCTGATCGGCATGGGGCTGTTGGAGGCCGTGCCCGAATCGACCTTGCAGGCCTTGGCCGATGCCAGCGTCAACGACAAGGACGGGGCGGTGGGCCGCTTGCAGATCGTGCCCGACAAGATCGATCCGACGATCAAGCGGGTGGGGCGTTTCGGCTGGAAGGCCACGTCAGCCACCGTGGAGCAGCAGACGGCCGAGGCGCTGAATGCCGACATGGGGGTCACGACGGCGATGCTGCCCCGCCACCTGTGCGGCCTGGCTGTCAGCGGTACCGACTGTCGTGCCGCCGACTCGCATGGCCCCGAGGTGGCGAACAGCGATCTGACGCTGCTCACGAAGTACCTGAGCTTGCTGGGGGTGCCACCGCAGCGCCACTTCGACGGCGAGCAACCGCTGGGCATCTCGGGCACCGCCATCACCGAGCAGCCACGCGAGGTGACGGACAAGCAGATCGCTGACGAGCAGGCCCTGCAGGCCCGTGTGTTGAAGGGCGGCCGGTTGTTCGACAGCGCGCGCTGCAACGCCTGCCATGTGGCGTCGTTGACCACCGGCAAGGCCCATGGCCTCGCGGAGCTGCGCAAGCAGACCATTCGCCCCTACACCGATCTGCTGCTGCACGACATGGGCCCTGACCTCGCGGACCAGTTCCCTCAGGGCGAAGCCAGTGGCAAGGAATGGCGCACCGCGCCGCTGTGGGGCCTGGGCCTGCTGGCCAGCATCAACCCGAACGTGCGCTATCTGCACGACGGCCGTGCTCGCACGGTGGAAGAGGCCATCCTCTGGCACGGCGGCCAAGGCGCGGCCAGCCGTGACCGCTTCAAGGCGATGTCGGCCAAGGAGCGCGCCGACCTGATCCAGTTCGTCAACTCGCGCTGAACCGGCCGCAGCCATGCGCCAGGGGCAGGCGGCATCGCGCCGCCTGCCGATTCACACGGCGGCCGAGATCTCCAGGCCTGCCGTGCGGGGTGTCAGGGCGCGCCGGGCACGACGATCGCGGTGGCGGCTCGATCGCCGCCACACCATGCGTTCGGACGTGAACTCGATGTGCATGAAATCAAGCCCCGTGGCGGGGCAGTGCTCGCGGCCCAGCACCTCGCCGCCGATGTGGTGCGCCAGGCGCAGCGCCGGGCGATTGCCCGCATAGATGCGGCCGATGGCCGGGTCGCTGTGCGAGAACACCCAGTCGAAGACCTCTGCGATCTGCAGCGTCCACACCCCATGAAAGTCGGGGTGCACCGCCAGGTGCATCTTGTTTTCTTCCATCAGGCAGCCGCCGACAGCGCGCCCATCGACCTCGAAGCCGATCGACGGGCACCCTGCATAACAGCGCTTGAAGATCGCCTCGCCTGAGGTCATCTCGGGCAGCTTCATCTGCTTCAGGACCTGCGGCGGGTAGGCGCGCAGTTCTTCGGCGTACATCACGCCCAGGTCCGCTCCGGCAACGATCTTCATGGCATGGCTCCTTGGCTCACACGTGTGACTTGAATGAGTGAGCCCGAGGCCCTGAGGAGTTCAGTGGCCCCGCTCGGACACATCGCGTTTCGATCTCGTCGCATCGAACACGCCGAACTCTTTTTCGAGCGCTCGCCACCTATCGACAGGGAACGCCAATCGGCCACTGTGAACCAGCAGCCCGCGGTGACCCTTCTTTCCTTCCATTCACTCACCTTCAACAGGAGTCAAACATGTCTGCAATTGCCAGCCTCGGTACCTCTCTGCTCGGCGGTAGCGCCACCAGCGGCATCCTGCAAGCCTTCAAGCCCGCCATGGACGCCGAAATGGCTGCCCAAATGGGCCAAGAGCTGCAACAGATGAAAGACAACCGCGAAATGGATCAGCTCAAGCACATCGGTCAGCTGGCCAAGGCGGCCGGCGACATCGCTGGCTGATTCCCTGCGGCTGCTGGCCGAAACGTCGACGGGCTGCGCGTGGTCTGTCGCCGTCTTCGGCCGTGGCCCCGAACCTGTGGAGTGATCCAGCATGGCGATGGAAATTTCGTCGGTCACGGCCGCCATGCGGCCGCCGGTGGGGCAGGCCGTGGGCGCAACGCCCGGGGCCAGCCCGGCCGGGGTCGTGCAGACCACGACAAATGCCCAGGAAGCGCGTGTCTTCATGGAGAGCATGAAGGCCGCCCAGCAGCGCCTGCAGAGTCATCCGGTGCAAGCGGCCCTGCCTGCGGGGTTGCAGCCTGCATCGAACGTCGATGGGCCCACCGGCATCGGTCAGCGTCTGCTGAACGGGCTGAGCGGGATGTCGGATCGTCTCAAGGCCGATCACAAGTACGTGTCGTCCTTGATCGAGAAGGCCACTGTCGGTGGTGACGATGCAATGCTGATGCGTGCACTCGTGGCGTTGGGTGATTACCAACAGCGTGTTCAGGTGGTGACCAAGACAGTGTCGAAGGCCGCCAGCTCCCTGGACCAGCTGACCCGATTGCAATGAGCGCGCCGGCTCACTATGCCGCTGCCGGGCCGGGCCCTGCCTGGCCCGCCTCAACGCGGTGGACACTCCATGGGTCGATCGTGCTTCGATGGATTCTCTTTTGTGTGTTGGCCCTGTTGGCCGCCTGCAGCAACGAAGTGACGCTGCAAAGCGGGTTGAACGACGGTGACGCCAACGAAATCATCACGCTGTTGCGCCGCGCCGGCATCACGACCGAGAAGGTCAAGAACAAGGACGGCGTGAGCGTGCTGGTCGACGAGTCCGAGCTCGCTCGTGCGACCGAACTCATGCAAGCGCAAGGCCTGCCGCGCCGCGCCCTGTCCCACCTCGGCCAGGTGTTCAAGAAAGACGGAATGATCTCGTCGCCGCTTGAAGAGCGCGCCCGGTACCTCTACGGCCTGTCGCAAGAACTCGAATACACGCTGTCGCAGATCGACCGCGTGGTGGTGGCGCGCGTGCACGTGGTGCTGCCTGAGCGGGTGGCACCTGGTGAACCGGTGAAGCCGTCGTCGGCATCGGTCTTCATCAAGTACGTGCCGCCGCTCGATGAAGACCTCATCGTGCCGCGCATCAAGCGTTTGGTGAGCACCGGCATTCCAGGCTTGTCGGAAGACGCGGAGGGCAGCAAGCTGTCTGTTGTGATGGTGCCGGCCCAGGCGGTGGACCAGGGCCTGCAGTGGCGCCGCGTCGGCCCCTTTGTGATGGAGATGTCTTCCGCAAAGGACTTCCTGCGCCTGATGACCTGGTCGATCATCGCGCTGGTGCTGGTGGCGGCCTTGGTGGCCTGGCAGTGGGCGCGGCGTCTGCCGGCGGTGCAGGGCCTGCTGGCGGCGCGGTTCGGGCGACTGAAAACCTCGGCCTGATCCATGCCGGACCTCGCACATCACGCGGCGCCCTTCCCGACGCGCCAGGAGCTGGAGTGGGCACAGTGGTGGTTCGACACCACCGCCCCGTCGCCAGATGGCACGACGATGAGCGTGCTGGCCGAGCGCAGACGGCCGCTGGCCGGGCGCGAACGGCCGGGCCCGATGCCGCGGCCCTGGACGTCTTCCGACAGCGCCTGGCTGGTGAACACCCGCCACGAGTGGGACCGTGTTCGCCTGGCGGCGGCGCACTATGCGCTGGTGCTGGCCACCCAGATCGCGCGGGCTGATGCGTGGCTGAGGCGGGGATGGCCTTGGCGCGACGCCCTGCCGGCCATGCCGGTTCGCCGTTGGGCCCAGTCGGTGGCGGGGGTGTCGCCGCTGCAGCCGCTCACGGTGGTGCCGGATGACGAGCGGCAGACGGTCGATCTGAGCCTGGCCGATTGGGGCCTGGCCGAGCTGAGGCTGCACTGCCATGCGCTCGCGCCGGGGCTCTGGCCGCGGCTGATCGTGCATTGGGGCCTGCCCGAGCCGGTGTGGGCCGCCGTGGCAGTGGCGCCTGACGCCCCGGCCGGCGCTCAGGCGTCGCTGGCGCGCCGGCGCGCGGCCCGCGGCTGGCAGCAATCTTTCACCTGGGCCCTGGAGGCGACGTGAGCTTCACGGCACGAACGATTTCACTGGCACCTGACATCAGCTTCGACCAGGGGGTGCTGTGGCACGACGAGTGGTCGCTGTGGGTCGATGCCCAACGCGCCGCGGGGCGGCTCATCGACGCGGCCGATGACCAGTCGAGGGCGCTGCTGCGCGAGGCCAACGCCCAGGCCCGCCGACTGCGCGAGGAGGCCCAAGCGCAGTGGCAGGAACGCATCGACACCTCGCGCCAGCAGGCCGAGACGCTGTTGGCGGACATCCAGCGGCAATGGGACGAGATGCAGCGCCACATCGATGCCTGCGCCATCGCGGTGGCTCGCACCGCGCTGCAACGGCTGGGGGTCGACCTGTCGCAGGAAGACCGGCTTCGGGCGGCGGTCTCGATGGCGATGGAACAACTGCCGGCCGCGCCGCTTCGCGTGATGTGGCCGGCGACCAGCGCCGAGGCGCCGGGCACGCTGGACGGTGTACCGGTCGAGCGGGCCGCCGAGCTGGCCTCGGCCACGGTGGCGCTCGAGGCCGATCTGGCCACCGTGGTGTGCGACCACGAAGCGGCCTGGGCCGGCGTGCAGAACACCCTGCGCGACTGGTTGCGCGAGCAGCTCGATACCTGAGAGCGTCTGCGCTGTGGACCCCGGCGAGCCAGGATCGCCTGGGGGCCTGAGCGTCGGCAGATCTCGCGGACCATGCCCGCCGTGGCCCTGGCCGTCGCGGCGTCCGACCCCGTCTCCGCGCTGATCTCTCGTCGCCATGGAACTGTTTGGCCGCTGCGCTCCACCCACGAGGCACACACCTCTTTCAGGAGCGATCCATGTCGAACCCGGCCGACCTCACCCAACGCGCTTACGCCAAGCACAACCGCCAGCTGGACAACCTCAACGCCCAGGAAGATGACTGGGCTCATCGCGCTGCGCGTGGTGAAGCGGCCGCTGGCGAGTTCCTGGCGCTCGCCCAGCAGAAGCTGGTGGTCCAGAAGTGCATGGAAGCCACCATCCAGCTGAACCACAAGACGACCCAGAAGGTCATCAACGAATCGCGATGAGCACGGCTGCAGGGCTGCCCATGAGCGCTTCGTTGCCCTCCACGGCTGCCGAGCAGGCGGCCCACCGTGTGGTCACCGTCGAGCATCCGCAAGGACGATGGATGGCCGCGCTGGTGGCCGCCGCGCCCAACGGCCTGCAGCTGCGGCGGGCGCTGGCCCACAGCTACGACGCGGCCCGACACGGCAGCTTCGGGCTGGCGCTGGCGCCGCAAGGCGGCCTGTACGTGACCGCCTGGCTGCCGCGTGCTGCGGCCGGCAGCCTCGAGGGGCCCGGCGCCCCGTCGGCCGATGCCGACATTGAAAGCCGCTTGCTGGCCATGGCCCGGGATTGGGCCACGGCTGTTCCTTCAGCCCCGGGCCGCGATGGCCGCTGGGCACAGTCTCAGGAATCGAGAGTGCGACATGGCCTTCTTCGCGCGCGCTAGCGCACTTGCCTGCCTGCTGGCGATCGGGCTGACCGGCATCGCTCAGGCGACGCCCCCCAGCAGCTGGAAAGAGGCGTCACCGTTCATCTACAAGGCCCGCGGCAGCACGCTGCGCGATGTGCTGAAGGATTTCGCCAAGACCTATGGCGCGACGGTGGCCTCCACCCTGCCGGGCAATCTGCCGCTCGATGGCAAGTTCGAGGGCAATTCGGCCGAAGACTTTCTCGATCGCCTGGCGCTCGCGCACCAATTCACCTGGTTCTTCTACAACGGCAAGCTCTACATCTCGCCTCAGCAAGACCGTGTCAGCCAGCGCATCGACATCGGCGAGATGACCGCGTCTGATGTGAAGCAGGCGCTGCTCGGGCTTGGCCTGTACGAGCCGAAGTTCGGCTGGGGCGAGCTGCAGGAAGAAAGCGCCGTGCTGGTCTCCGGCCCGCGTGACTACGTGCAACTGGTCAAGCAGGCGATCGGCCGCGAGATCGAGACGGGCGACCCGGAGACGCTGATGTTCCGGCTCAAGTACGCCTTCCTCGAAGACCGACAGCTCACCTACCGCGACAAGGTGGTGACGGTGCCCGGCGTGCTGAGCATCCTGCGCAACCTGGCGCGCGACACGCAGTCACAGAACAACAACCTCAACGACGGCGGTGGCGCCGGCAGCTCGTCGCGCCTGCGCACCAGCGGGAACAGCTCGCCCAAGCCGGGCGGTGACGTGCCGCGCAATGCGCCCACCACGGGAGGCGGCCGCCGGGAGTCGCCGGCCATCATCGAAGGCGACGTGCGCACCAACACCATCATCGTGCGCGATCAGCCCAAGCGTCACGCGATGTACCGCTCGATGATCGAGCGGCTGGATGTGCCGCAGTCGATGGTCGAGATCGAGGCCATCATCATCGACGTGGAACGCAGCCGGCTCAAAGAGCTGGGGGTCGACTGGGCTTCGGCCTTCGGCAGCGGCTCGGGCCGCAGCACGGTGGAGATGAACAACCTGGACGCCGCCAAGCTAGCGTCGCCCGGAACGCTCACCATCAACAACCTCGGCCGCTTCCTGGCCAAGGTGCGGGCGCTGGAAGGTGAGGGCGAGGCCTCGATCGTGGCCAAGCCCACCGTCATGACGATGGACAACCTGGGCGCGGTGATCGACCTGAGCAGGACGGTCTACATCCGCCTGGTGGGCGAGCGTGTGGCCTCGGCCGAGCCGGTGACGGCAGGCACCTTCCTGAAGGTCACGCCGAACATCGTGCGCGAAGGCGGCGAACCTCAGGTGCGCCTGTTCATCGACATCGAAGACGGCAGTGTCAGTGAACCGGCCGTCAATGGCACCACGGTCAGTGGCACGCCCACCGTCGAGCGCAGCACGGTGGCCACCCAAATGGTGGTGCAGGACCAGCAATCGCTCATCGTTGGCGGCTTCAACGTGCGCACCAAGGCCAGTTCGACGAACGGCGTCACCGGGCTGGGGCGCATCCCGCTGATCGGTGGCCTGTTCCGCAACGACAACGCCGAGCAGCGCACCCGCGAACGCATGTTCATCATCACGCCGCGCGTGGTGAACACGGCCGCCGCCCAGGCGCGGGCCCGACGGGTGAAGGAACTGCCGCTGGTCTCGACCACACCGATCCTGCCCGCCGAGGCCGTGGCCGACGCGGCCCCGCAGGGCTCACGGGCCTACCCGGGCAGCGAACCCGGCGGCGAATGAGGGGCGCCGGGCGCCCGAGGTTTCACCCCGCCGCGCCGGCTTCGGCGCGGCTTTTTTTCAAACAAAGGAGCGATGTCGAAGGCGGCGCAGACGCGCGACGGTGCCTACTACGGTGGTGCCGTCAAGCTGGTGAACCAACAGCTGCAGGATTCGGGCTTCGGCATGACCGAGGCGTCGCGCAACAGCGTGGTGACCAACCTGCGCAAGGTCTCGAGCGGCAAGATGCTGAACATGCAGGCCCATTCATGCCCATTCACGCGAGGTGGAGACCTTCGCCAAGGACACGAAGGCCAAACTTCAAGCCGGTGAAGCGGCGGATGCGGCGTTGTGCGCGACGGGTGTCGTTGCCAATACGCTGGGAGGTGGCTTGGCGTCGCACCTGGACGGCGCGCGCCTGACCGCAAAGCAGTTGAACAGCCAGAACCCTGAGGACCGCGCCCAACTGCTCAGCAGCCTGACCAGAGATTTCCATTCGCCCTGAGCGCACCAGCGCCCAAGCCAAAGGCCCGGCTTCTGCCGGGCCTTTTTTGCTGGGTGCCGGAAACGCAGGGGAGGCGCCGCAGTGCGGCTGCCGACCACCGGGTTCAATTCACACGACGACCGCGGCCATCGCGTCATGGCGGTCGCTCGAACAGGGCCTCAACGTGACGCCGGGCAAGTCAGCGTTGCCGTGGTCCCTAAGCCCGGGGCGGCGTCTCCGCGTTGTCCAGCTCGACGTAGCCGCCGGTGTGCTTCAGGTTCTGCGCCACCGCGTAGATCAGCGCCGTGGGGTCCATCGCCGAGCGGGGGATGGGCTTGCCTTCCTTCGTGGTGGCGTAGAGCGTGCGGGCGAGCCACACATGGCGGATGACCGGGATGCCGCGTTCGTGTGCTCGGGCGATCATGCGCTGGGCCGTGCCGTCCACCCCCTTGGCCAGCAGGTGCGGCAGGTTCATCGTGTCAGGGTTGAACTGCAGCGCCACCGCGAAGTGGGTCGGGTTGACCACCACCGCGTCGGCGTCGCCCGTCGCCTGCACCGGATCCGACATGGCCAGTGCCATCGCGATCTGCCGGCGCATGCCCTTGACCATGGGGTCGCCCTCGTTCTGCTTGTGCTCGCGGATGATTTCTTCCAGGCTCATGCGCAGGCTCTTGATGTGAGCCTTGCGCTGGATGAACACATCGATCAGTGCCGCCACCAGCAGGGCGCCCATCAGCAGGCGCAGCAGGCCGTGCAGCAGCGAGATGCCGGCGCGGTACAGCTCCATCGGCTGGGCGCTGGCCAACGACACGATGGTGGGCAGCTCGGACTTGACCACGCTGGCGGCCAGCAGGCCGATGGCGATCACTTTCACCAGCGCGGTCAGCACCTCCAGCAGCTTGCGCTTGGAAAAAAGGTTCTTCGCCGCGGTGACCGGGTTGAGCTTGTCGAGGTTGGGCACCAAGGTTTCGGGCGCGATCAGCACCCCGATCTGGCCCCACGATCCGGCCACCGCGCCGACCAGCACCGCCGCGGCCAGCACCGCCAGCACCGAGGCCAGCGCCATGCCGGCAGATTGCGCTGTCTTGAGTGCGGCCAGCTGGAACTGGCCTGCCGGCCAGGTGAGCGAGAGCGTGAACAGGGTCTCGAGGTGGTGGCGCCAGCTCTCCTCCATCGCGAATGCCGCCTCGATCAGGGGCAGCACGATGGCGCACTTGATGAGTTCCCGGCTGAGGGGAACCTGCCCCTTCTGGCGCGCCTCGCGCAGGCGCGTGGGGGTTGGGTCGTGGGTCTTTTCGCTCATGGGCCTCGGTGACCGTAGAGGGCCTGCACCAGGCCGAGCTGGCGTGTGAAGTCTTCGGCCACGTAGTGCGACAAGGTGGCCCAGTACATCAGCAACACCAGCGTGCCTACCACGCACTTGACGGGCGCTGCCAGCTGGGAGACCTGCAGGTTCGGCGCGGCGATGCCGACCATGCCGAACGACAGCTCGATCAGCACGAAGGGCAGCAGCAAGGGCGCGGCGTAGAGAATGATGTACGACATCAACTGGCCGATGCGCGACATCACTTCCGGCATGCCATGGGCGAACAGCGTGTGGCCCAGGTCCATCACCGGCCAGGCCGCGTAGCTTTCCAGCAGCACCCGGGTGAAGTTGATGTACAGGCCCGCCTCGATCATCACCAGCATCGCGGCCTGCAGCAGCAGCGCACCGGTGGCGCTGGCGTCCTGGTCTTGCGAGGCGTTGGTGTTCATCACCTGTACGGGGGTACGCTGCTGGTCGAACATCGTGCCCATCGACTGGATAACCCACAGCGGGATGGCCAGCAGCACGCCGAACACCGCACCGACGGCGGCCTCTTTCAGGGCAATCATGCCGCCCAACAGCAGGTCGGGCGGCGTCTGCTCGATGGCGTAGTAGGTTGGCACGATCGCGGGCAGCGCGATGCACATGCTGACGGCGTTCTTGGCGAAGCCGGTCAGGGTGCGGGTGCCGAAGCCGGGCAGGATCGCCAGGCAGACGAAGGCTCGCGGCGTGATCATCGCCAGCGCGAGCAGCCAGGTCTTGGCTTCAACCAGCATGGTCCACCCGCCTCAGCGTCCGACGCCAGCGATCAGATCCATGCAGCGGGTGCACAGGGTGATCACCTCGCTGCCGATCCATCGCCCCGTCAGCAGCAGCGTGACGGACACCGAGACCAGCTTGATGACGTAGGGCAGGGTCTGGTCCTGGATCTGGGTGAGGGCCTGCACGAGAGAGGTCACCACCCCGAGCAGGGTGGCCACGATCAGTGGCGGTGCCGACAGCATCACCACCAGCCACAGGGCCTGCTTGAACAAGGCGAGCGATTCGGTCATGCCGGCTCCTATTGGTAGGTCATCGCCAGCGCATTGAGCAGGCGGCCCCAGCCGTCGACCATCACGAACAGCAGCAGCTTCAAGGGAATGGAGATGGTTTGCGGAGACACCTGCTGCATGCCGAGCGCCATCAGCAGGTTGGAGATCAGCAGGTCGATCACCACGAAGGGGATGTAGATCAGAAAGCCGATCTCGTAGCCGGCCTGCAGCTCGGAGATGACGAACGCAGGCAGCAGGATCAGGAAGTCGGTCGGTTTGGCCTCCTTGGCCATGTCGGCCGGCCACAAGCGCTTCGCGTTCGCCAGCATCGCGTCTTTCTGGGCAGCGCCGGCGAAGCGGTCCATGAACTTGCGCATCGGCTCGGCGGCGGCACGCGCACGCTCGATCAGCGAGCTCGAGCTGTTGCCGGTGGACGTGGTCACATTGGTGCCGTAGCCGGCGGTGAGCGTCGACACTTCCTTGCCAACGGCCTGCAGCGTGGGGGCCATCACGAAGACGGTCATCGACAGCGCGATGCCGTAGATGGCCAGCGTCGGCGGCACCTGCTGCACGCCCAGTGCGTTGCGCAGCACCAGCAGCACCAGCGAGATTTTCATGAACGACGTCGTCGTGACCACGATCAGTGGCACGAGCGACATCAGCGCGAACGCCAGCGCCAGCGACAGCAGATCGGTCGGTGCGGTGGGGATCATGCCGGCGTCCAGTTGACGATCTGCACGCCCAGCTGGCCGTTCACGTCGACGAGTTCTCCCACCCCCATCTGCGCCTGGCCGACGCGGATCAGCACCTGGGTTCGGCCGCAGGGGCGCTGCAGGTTCAGCACTGTGCCCGGCGCCAGGTGGCCGGCTTCGGCGACGCTGAGCGACACGGTGCCCACCTCGAACTGCATGTTCAGCATCACCGAATCCAGGCCGTCCGGCGCGTACGGCAGACCGTGATCGATCATCGCGCCCACGTCGCCCATCTCACCCATCTCGCCCAGACCGCCATCGCCAGCGTGCCGTGCATCCGCGGTGGAGCCGGGCATCGACAGGTCTTGGGCGCCTGTGCCCACGGCCCCGGTCTGGGCATGCAGCAGCCCGTCATCGATCGTTTCCACGCTTTCAATCTCCAGATGGTCGTAAAGGCAGCGGACACGGCAGCGTTGCCGGCCCAGGCGCCAATGGCCGATGCCATCGGCGTTGAAGGCGCACCGCGAGGGGACGATGAGCGCGCCCGGCCGCAGGCGGCGCAGCTTGCCCAATGGAAGCTGGTGCTCGGCGGCGATGATGGTTTCGCTCACCGCCATGCGCTCGGTGGGCCACACGCGCAGATCGCGCATCTCTTCGAATTCGCAGGTCCACCAGGCTTGCCAGGTGCCGAAGCTCGCACGGGCCTGGGTGGTCATCACGTGGTCGCGGCTGCGCAGCTCCATCGGCAACTCGTGGGCGACCACCGAATCGTCGCCCCCTCCGGCAAACGGAATCACGCGCTGAAACACCGGCATCCACGAGGCCGGCAGCAGGGCGCTCGCGCAGTCGAGCAGCCAGCGCTGGGTTTCGCCGTCTTCCTCGCCGGTCAGGTCGATGCCGGTGAGCGCGCGCAGCCAGCCGCGGCCGTCTTGCAGCAGCAAGGTGCCGTGCGGTCCGGTGAGACCCAGCGTCAGCAGATCACCCCAGCCGGCAAGCCGGCCCACCGGGGCTTGCGGCTGCTGGACGGTCAGGCGGGTCTCGGCGCCCAGGTGGGGCACCGCCGCCTGAAGCCCCAGGCCCACGCGGGCCCTCAGCTGGGCCTCTTCAGCGGGCATGCTGCGCAGCTTCAGTGGGGCCGGCCGCGCCCCCCCGGCGATCGGTGAGGGCGACAGCGCATCGCGCCGTTGGAAGGTGTGGCCGTCAAACACAGAGCACCTCCACAGTGCGGCCGCATTGCGCGCCGATCCGGCGGGCCAGGGCTTCGGGGTCGAGCAGGCCCGGTTGCTGTGTGCCGCCGGTGCTGGTTCTCAGGTACAGGCGGGCCCGCTCGGGGGTCAGGTCGTAGATCACGTCGACGCGGCAGGCGCCCGGCAACTGCACCGCGAAGCAGCCCATGCCCTGGGAGGCGGTCAACTGGTCGGCCAGCGCGGCGGCGGTGTGGTCAGCCAGGGTGTCGTGGCCGGGGGCGGCGTCCACCTCCGGCGTGACCGCATGGCCTTGTCGCGGCGGCGGGTCGCCCTGGTGCTCTGCGTCGGCGTGGCCCGAATCGCTGTCGCGTGAGGGCGCCTCGGCCGGGTCGCGCGGCAGGTCGGCACGTGGTGAGGTCTCACCCAGCCAGGTGCCCAGGCTGTCGGCCAGCGGGCCGGGCAGCACGGCACCGGTGGCCGCGGCGGGCGCATGGCCCTGGCCCAGCTTGTGGGCCTGCTGCCGCACCGCGGAGCGGAAGTCGGTCTTGCCATCGGCCTTGGTAGCAGGGGGGCGGGCTGGCGCCGCCGCGGGAGGCGTCGACCACAGTGGCGAAGGTGCCACGGCACGAGGGGGCGATGTCATGCGGTTCATTCCCTGGGAGGTTCCTGGCTCAGCTCTCGCCACAGCGCGAGCTTTTCGACCTGTTTGCGTTGGGCCAGCACCTCGGCTTCGAGCCGGTGCCGTTGTTCGCGCGCCGCTTGGCACTGCTGGTGTTGGCGACGCACCTGCAGCCGGCAGTCCTGCTCGACCAGCCGCAGGCGGTGGTGCACGGCCTTGGCGCGTTGCAGATCGGCCGACGTGATGCACAGATCGGTGAAGGCCTGCATCGCTTCGCGCCAGAAGCCGATGGCGTCTTGCCGGGCCTGGCGGGCCTGGGTGATGGCTTGCCGCACGGCGTCGCGTTCTCGTCGCCACGCCTGGCGCGCGGCCACCAGATCGGCTTCGAGCCGCTGCAGTCGGCTGGTGCGGATGCTCGCCACGCGGGCCATCGTGGTGTCGGGCCGGCGCGGCTCGGGCACCTCGATCGGCTCGCGCCGGCTGATGCGCAGAGCCGTCACAGCGGCCGCCCCAGCGCCGCCAGGCGCTCCAGCGTCTCAGCGAAGCCCGCGCCCTGGCTGGTGTCCTGCCGCAGGAAGCTCATGTGCTGCTCACGCTCTTCGACACAGCGGTCGGACAACGCATCGGCACCGGGCCTGAATTCGCCCAGCCGAATCAGCATCTCCAGCTCCTGGTAGCGCGACAGCAGGCGACGCAGCCCATAGGCCGAGCTGCGGTGCGCACTCTCGGTGACGTTGCCCATCGTGCGGCTGATCGATGCCAGCACGTCGATGGCCGGAAAGTGCCCCTGCTCGGCCAGCTTGCGCGCGAGCACGATGTGGCCGTCGAGCAGCGAGCGCGCTTCGTCCCCGATCGGGTCCGACGGGTTGTCGGCGTCGACCAGCACGGTGTACATCGCACTGATGGAGCCTTCGCCGGTGCTGCCGGCGCGCTCGATCAGGCGCGGCAACATGGTGTAGACCGAGGGCGTGAAGCCACCGCGTGCCGGCGGCTCGCCAGCGGCCAGGCCGATCTCGCGCTGAGCGCGCGCAAAGCGGGTGAGTGAATCCACCAGCAGCAAGACCCGCTGGCCGCGGCTGCGTAAACCCTCGGCCACCGCGGTGGCGGTGAAGGCGGCGCGAGCCCGTTCCATCGAGGTGCGGTCGGAGGTGGCGCAGACGATGATGGTCTTGCGCACCAGCGCCGGGTCGAGCTCGTGCTCAAGGAATTCGTTCAGTTCGCGGCCGCGCTCGCCGATCAGCCCGAAGACGATCACATCGGCCGCGCAGCCGCGGGCCACCGCCGCCATCAGCGTGGTCTTGCCGCACCCGGGGCCGGCGAACACGCCCACGCGCTGGCCCACGCCGAGGGTGAGCAGGCCATCGATCGCACGCACGCCGGTGGGCATGGCCTCGCTGATGCGGGGCCGCTCGAAGGCCGACGGCGCGTCGCGCACCACCGGCACTCTCACCCGCCAGGCCTCGGGGCCGGGCATCGGTGGCGCATGGGGTGCGCGGTACATCATGCGGCCGAAGCCATCGAGCACGCAGCCCAGCAGGTGCGGGCCCACCTCGATCTCCAGGCTGCGCCGAAGCGGCAGCACGCGGGTGCGGTCGGACACGCCTTCCAGCGGGCTGAGCGCCGCCAGCAGCGTGGCCGACGGTGTGAAGCCGACCACCTCGGCCAGCAGATCGGTCGGCCGCGCGGCAGGGTTGCCGCTGTGGCTGTGTTCAAGGCGACAAAGTTCGCCCACCTGCACGTCGCCCAGGCGCGCTTCGATCAAGGTGCCCAGCACCTGGACGACGCGGCCCCAGCGCTCGATGCCGAAGGGCGGCGCGAGACGCTGGCGAGCAGTCGCCGCCAGGCTGGCGGCGCGCTCGTGCAGGGCGGCGTCGAGATTCACCAGACGACCTCGATCGTGCGCTTGCCGCCCACGAAGGTGATGCGCCGGCCGTCGATCTTGGCGAGGGTGTAGCCGCGGTGGGTGTCGCCCGGGAACAGCCGCACGTCGTCGGTGGTCACCACGCTGGCCATCTGGCCCGACATCAGTTGCTTGATGTCGAAGGGCAGCAACTCTTCGGCCGACAGCACCTTGGCCTGGATCTCGACACGCGGCTTGTAGTCGCGCGTGAACTGCGCCACCACCCGGGCCAGGCGCTGCTCGTCTTCGGCGTTCAGATCACCGCTGAGCACCCAGGGGCTGCCGCTGGTGTTGATGTCCAGGCGGCGGAACAGGTCCGCGGCCTCGAGCCGCTGCTGCAACAGCAGACGCAGCTCGTCCAGATCCGACACGGCGCGGCCGGCGGCGCCGGAGGCGGCCGGGTCCACGGCAGTGGCGGATGACAGCGCCGCCGCGCTGGCCGCCTGCCCGGCCAACACCGGCGCGGCCCAGCGGGCCGATGTTTCGGAGGCGGCCAGTGCCGCTTTGATGCGCTGGTCGACCTCGGACACTTCGCTGCTGCTGGTGCGGGCATTCGACAGCGCCACGCCCGCGGCACCGGCGATGACGGCGCCGAGCGCCGCGCGCCGAAGCAGCCGGCCCCGGCTCGCGTCATGCGTCACATAGGTGCAATTCTTCAGCGTGGTCGGATCGATCGGCGGTCGCGCGCCAGGCTTGGCGGCGTCTGCGGCCGCGAGCGGGGCGCCAACTTGCGGCATGTCCCTCGGCAGTTCGCTCCGCAGGCTGTGGATGTCTGGCAGGTCATCGCCGGAAACGCCAGCACTCCCGCCCGCGTCGGGCAGGTCGAAGTTCCACGCCGCATCGGCGGCGCACACCAGCACGCGGACGCCCGAGACATCGAGCACTGCGCCGATCGCGCGTCGCTGGGGCGCTGCCTCGGCGTCGGTCGGCCCACCGCTCCAGGCGTCGCCGTGAACGAGGATCGTCCACGACTGATCTTGCAACGCCGGATCGACCAGCATCACGTCGCAGTCGTCCTGGCCGCCGAGCGTCAAGGGGGTTTCATCATCGATGGGCAGGCACACGCCGCGGTGCATGCCGCTCAGGATTCTCAGTTCCAGCGTCATGGGTGTCGGTCCTTCAGGTCGGTCAGACAGCATCGACAGTGAGTGGCACGGCCGGGCGTGATGGTTCGGTGGGGGCCTGATCAGCTCATTGCGTCAGCACGGCGCCGGTGGCCACGCGCTGATCGAGCCCGCGCAGTTGGTCTCGAATGCGGGACAGGCGCGATCGCACCGTGCCGATGGGCACGCCCAGCTCTTGTGCGGCCACTTCATAGGTTTGTCCGCTGTCCAGCACCGCGCGGAAGGTGTGCTGCAGGTCGCTGCTCATGCCCGAGACGAGCGCCAGTGCCTTGTCCAGCCGATCGCGGCGCTCGAACTGCGCGGCCGGGTCGGCGTCATCGGCGACCAGCACGTCGGCCCACAGGTCCAGCTCTTCGGTGGCGGGGGCGTTGAGGTGCTGCCGCACATGATTGCGCGCCATGTTCAGTGCTATGCCGAACAGCCAGGTCGATGGCTTGGACATGCCGGAGAACTGGTGCGCGCATCGGGCGGCCTCCATGAACGTCACCTGCGTCACATCCTCGGCGTCCGACGTGTCGCGAACGTAGCGCGAGACGAAAGCCTGCACGTGCGAGCGGTGCGCACGGAAGAGCTTGTCGATGTCGATGAGCGGCGGGGCCTCGCCCAGCGCGGCCGTGTTCGAAGAGGCGGTGGCGGTCTGCATGGTCGTCCTTCCAGTCGGTGGATGCGGGTCTGAGCCCGAAAGCGGCGCGATCGTAGGAAGGGGTGCGTTGCATCGGCGTTGGGCCCGGCCGTTGCGGCGCAGTTGCAAACAGATAACTCGTGATCTGAGGTAACCGCGCCGAGCGTGGCGGGGCGTTGCATCGCCGTTGCATCGGCGTTTCATGCGCGTTTCTTGCGCACATGCAGAACTGTTTTGGCGCCCAGGCCACTCATCCAACATGAGCAACAGTCCCGTCAGTCTTCAGACGCCGACGGCGCTTCAGCCGCCGGCGGTGTCGGCCTCTGTCGCGTCGGCCAGCGCCACGCAGGCCGCCCACCAACCCAAGCTGAAAGAGCTCAGCGAGACGGAGTGGATGTCTCGCGTGGGTGACCAGCACGCCGACATCTTCGGCAGCCTGAAGCGCGGCACCGAGCGGGCTGCGCAGGGCCGCGTGGTTCAGCTCACCGCCCAGCGCCGCGGGCAGGAGCAATCGGTGAACCGTGCGCGCCGGCTCTGGGGCCCCGCTGGCGCGGCGCAGCTGCAGCAGGCGATGGGGCAGGGGCTGCAGGTTTTGCAGGCGCAAGGGGCCACCGGGCTTCGAACCTGGCTGGAACGGCATGATCCGCTGGAGCAGCAACTGCTCATCCAGGCCCTGCAACAGCATCTCGGGCAGGAGTCGACCACCGGGCAGGCCCTGGGCCAGTGGGACCGTGAGCTCAGCCAGACGCAGCAGGCCAGCTTGCAGGGCCTGGAGAACACCGCCGAGGTGTTCTCCGAGCTGCACCGCGCCGGCACGTCGGCGGCGGCCAGCCTTCGTGGCCTGTATGTGGGCCTGGGCCAAGGCGGCAAAGAGTCACCCCTGGGTCCGGTGGCACTGATGCGCGGTCTGATCGAGAAGTTCGGTGTCGAGAACATCGATGCCGCCATGAAGTGCCTGCGACGCGGCGCACTGTCGGATTTGTCGTCGCTCAAGCCGTCACCGCTGGGCCCGCGTGTGCTGCAGGCGTTGTCGGCCGGGGCTGCCTTCACGACGGTGCGCACCACCGTGGCGTCGGCCCGGCAACTGCTGGACACCCAGTGGGCCGGGCGCCCGTTGGCCCCGTCGCCACATGAAGCGAGGGTGGCGATGTGCCTGCTGCAGGCCGCCGACAGCGGCGCCACCCAGCCCGGCCAATTGTTCGCCAGCGATCAGGCCACGGCCATGGGCATGGCCCCGTTCCTCACGCAGGCCGGGGGTGTCCGGGCATTGCGCCTCACGCTGTCGAACCTGCCCACCTCGCTGTGGCGCCACGAACAGCGTGGCGCGAGGGCCACCTTGCTCGCCGAGTTGGACCAACGCATCGCCGATGCCGAGGGGGGCGACCACGATGCCGCCGCCCGCGTGGCCGCGCGTCTGCGCCACGGGCAGCAGCCGGGTGGTCAGACGACCGCGTCGTCGTCTGACGATTCAGAGCCGGTGCAGAGGCAGGCGTCATGAAGCTCGAAGCGATCAACCAAGGCCTCGACAAGGCCGTGCAGACTGAGCGCATCCAGCACCTGGCCGCCGCGGACGGCCCCTGGGCCGTGCTGCATCCCGAGCCGGAGGCAGTCATTGTCACGGTGGGTGAGGTGAAGAACACCAGCGGTGTCGAACAGTTGTTGCTGCGCCGGTGGCAGGAGCCGGCGCGCTACGGCATGTGGCTGCCGTTGCTGATGCGCGATGGGCAGTTGGCGGTGGCCTGCCACCGGCCGCGGCGGCGGGGCGAGGTCGAACACCTCAGTGAGGCCGATTGGGCGTCGCTGATGGAGCTGCTTCAATGATGCCGCGCGTCGGGGCACCGCACGATGCTGCGATCCGGGTGGGCACGGAGCCGATCGGCATCGGCTCACTGGCGCCCGTGGATGCGCTGCAACCGCTGGGTGACGAGCGTCGCGAAATTGGCGTTGACGGGGCCACACCCGCGGCTGAGGCGGCGCCCACGGCGGACGTGGCCGATCAGCTGTGCCAGCACTTCGGCCTGCGTTGGACCCGGCACAACCCCGTCTGGACGCCGGCGGCCTTGACCCATCTTCGCCGCTTGCAACGCCGCTTTCTCGAAGCGGCCTTGCAGCTGCCCGCCGAGCGCCGTTCGGTGCTGCTGCAAGCCACCCGCCTGGTCGAAGAGCAGGTGCAGCTGCGCTTGCGGCTCGAGCAGATGGCAGCGCCCTTGCCCGATCCCTCGGTCGACCCCGTGTTCACCCGCGAGGCCGTGGCCGCGCCGGGCCTGCGCCTGGCCGATTCGGGCCGGGCCGGATGAGATCGTCGATGAGCACCACCGCCAACCGTTCCGACCCCGATCTGATGTGCGCCGTGGGCCTCGCCTGGGGCCTGGTGTCGAGCCACCGCGCCGAGGACGCCGCCACCTTGATGCGGGCGTGCGAGATGCTGTGGCCGGAAGCCGAGGAGACGCGGGCTATGTCGGCCGTCTGCGCCAGCCTGAACGGTGCGCCCGCTGAGGATTCGCCCGAGGTGCAGGCGCTGCCGTCGCGCTGGTCTTCGCTGGTTCAGATGGTGCGGGCGCGGTGCCGCCTGTGGCTCGCACAGTGAGCCGGCACCGCCCTGCCGTGAAACGCTGCCCGGCGAACTGGCCGGGCGGCCTCTTGATCACAACGAGGTCTTGACGTGAACGATCTGGTGCTGGCCCTCAACCATTGGGCACAGAAGGCGGCCAAGCGGGCCGAGCTGGTGGCGGCGGCGATCGTCGTGTCGATCGTGTTCATGCTCGTGCTGCCGATGCCGATCTGGCTGCTCGACGTGCTCATCGCGGTCAACCTCTGCGCCTCGGGGCTCATCGTGGTGGTGTCGATGTACATGCCCGGCCCGACGGCGTTTTCGACGTTCCCGGCGGTGCTGCTGCTGACCACGCTGTTCCGCCTCGCGATCGAGGTGTCGACCACGCGCCTGATCTTGTTGGAGGCCGATGCGGGGCACATCGTCGAGACCTTCGGCAACTTCGTTGTCGGCGGCAACATCGTGGTCGGCCTGGTGGTGTTCCTGATCCTCACGGTGGTGCAGTTCCTGGTGATCACCAAGGGTTCGGAACGCGTCTCCGAGGTCACCGCGCGCTTCACCCTCGACGCGATGCCGGGCAAGCAGATGTCGATCGACAGCGACCTGCGCGCCGGCCTCATCAGCCCGCAGGTGGCCAAGCAAAAGCGCTCCGAGCTGGAGCGCGAGAGCCAACTGCATGGTGCGATGGACGGCGCGATGAAGTTCGTCAAGGGCGATGCGATCGCCGGCATCTTCATCGTCGCGGTGAACTTGATCGGCGGCATCGCCATCGGCGTGATGCAGCGCGGCCTTGCGGTGGGCGAGGCGGGGCAGCTGTATTCGGTGCTGACCATCGGCGATGCGCTGATCGCGCAGATCCCGTCGCTGCTGATCTCGCTGACCGCGGGCATGATCACCACGCGGGTCTCCAACGAGGCGGAGGCCCATTCGCCTGATGGATCGCCGGCGCCCGACGCGGGCAAGACGAACGTGGGCCAGCAGATCGTCCGCGAGCTGACCAGTGAGCCCAAGGCGCTGCTGACGGCGGCCGTGATCATGGTGATCTTTGGCCTGGTGCCGGGGATGCCGACCGGGGTCTTCATGGCGCTGGCGGCGCTGATGGCAGCGGGTGGCTGCGTGGGCCTGTTCGCACCGAAGATCCAGCAGCAACGCGCCGCTGAAGAGCAGGCCAAGCTCTCGGGGGTGCAGCCGTTTCAGGACGCCACCAATTTCCGCGCTACCCGCCCCCTGCAGCTGTGGCTGCCGCCCGCGATGAAGGGCACGCCCGAGGCGGAAACCATCCTGATGGCCGTGCGGCGCATGCGCAACCGCGTGCTGCAGCAGCGTGGCATTCCCGATATCCCGATGCTCGACTTCATGTACGACGAGCTCATCGGCACCGACTGCGTCCAGTTCCGCATCGTGGAGGTGCCCATGGTGACCAGCCGGCTGCGGCTGGGCTGGGGCTGCACCACCGAGCCGGTGGAGCGGCTGGAGCAATTGAACGTCGGCGAGATCGAAATGGAAGAGGCAGAAGGCAGCCGCCGGCGGCGTTGTTGGGTGAAGCCCCACAGCCCGGAGGCCCTGCGGGAAGCCGGCATCGTCTGGGACCCGTGGGAGGAGGTGCTGGCCGCCGACATCGAGACCGAGCTGCTGCGCAACTGCCAGATGTTCCTGGGCATCCAGGAGGCGCAGCGCTTCCACAAGTGGGCCGACGTTTACCTGCCCGATCTGGGCAAGGAGCTGGGTCGCAGCGTCAGCACGCCGCGCACCGCCGAGATCTTGCAGCGTCTCGCACGTGAAGGGGTCTCGCTGCGCAATGTGCGCATGCTCTTGGAGACCATCCTCGACTGGACGCAGCGCGAGCGTGATCCCGACGTGATCTGCGACCAGGTGCGCATGGCGTTGCGTCGCCAGCTCTGCCACAGCGTGGCCAAGGACGGGTTGATCCAGGCGCTGCTGTTGTCGCCGGACCTGGAAGAGTCACTGCGCGGCGCGCTGCGGCGCACCACCTCGGGCGACTACCTCGATCTCGACCAGGATTCCGAGCAGCGCATCCTCGACCAGCTCGCCCACATGGTGGGCACCGGCGGCCTGGGCCACACCGGCCCGATCGTGCTGACGACGGCCGACATCCGGCGCGCTTTGCGGCGCATGCTGGAAGATGAATTTTTCAGCGTGCCGGTGCTGGCTTACACGGAGCTGTCGCAGCATTTCCGCATCCAGCCCGTGGGGCAGATCGAGGCCTGATCGGGTCATCACCTCGTCGTTTTGAGCGGATCGCGTCGCAGATCCGGACACGCCCAAGGCCTCAGTTCAGGAACCTTTGCACGGTCTAAACGTTTCCAAGGCCGGCGCCGCGAACCGCCGGGTCCCAGGACCTCAGCAATCATGACCAAAGTCACCTCGCTGCGGCGTGGTTGAGGGCCTTGCAGGTCTTTACATGAATCTTTGACAGCGCTATCAGACATGACCACACTCGCGGCCGGATTGAAGGTTTTGTTCGCGATTGTTCATGGTGATTCGGGTCGATTCGGAGGCGCTCCAGATCTGTCTGTTGGCTTCGACGACAGGGCAGGCGCTGGTGCGGGCGGAAGACACGGCCGAGCGTCAGTGCGTGCCGCTGGAGCGCAAGGCGGCGGCGGCCATCTTTCTGGCTGCCACGGGCGCCGCCAGGACGCGTGAGCAAGTGGCGCGCTGGCTGTGGCCCCAGTCGGCCGCGGCCGCAGCGCGCACCAACCTGCGGGTGATGCTGCACCGCCTTCGCGAAACGCTCGGTGCGACCACCTTCGCGGCCGGCAACGACTGGGCGCTGGCGTCGGACGTCCAGTGCGACCTGGGGCCGCTGGAGGCCATCCAATTCGAGCCGGGCTTGGCGCGGCAGCTGTTGCGCAATCCGGTGTTGTCGGCCTGGTCGTTCGACGACTTGCCCGATGTCGAATCGGTGATCGAGCAGTACCGGCGTCAGGCCCAGGCCGCAGCGGTGCAATCCCTGCTCGATCGTGCCGAGCAGGCGGCCGGCCCTCAGGGGCAGCCTGAGTCGGCCATCGCCTGGGCACAGGCGGTGCTCGACATCGACCCGACGCACGAGCGAGCCTTCCGCATCAAGATGAAGGGCCAGTGGGCGTTGGGTGACCGTGCGGGTGCGCTGGCCACCTACGAAGCCTGCCGCACCGTGCTGGCCGAAGAGTTTGGCACGTCGCCGGACCGCGCGACCCGCGCGCTGCAGCTCGACATCCTGGATGCCCATGCGAAGCCGGCCGCACCCGCGTCGCCGCCCGTCGAGCTGGAATTTTCCGCCGAGGCGGCGGCCGCCGAGGCGCCGCCGGTGCTCCGCCTGGTGGGGCGGCAGACCCAGTTGAACCAGATGGAGGCGGCCCTGCGTGCAGGCCGGCACGTCTGGCTGCAAGGCGAGGCTGGCATTGGCAAATCGCGCCTGATCGAAGAGATCGTGAGTCGCCGTTCGACGGTGCGCGTGGCCTGCCGGCCCAACGATGACAGCCGGCCTTACGCACTGATCAAGCGGCTGATCGGTCGCCTCGTGCAAGATCCGGAAGGCGAAGTCCAGATCTCGATGGCCAAGCTGCTGCGCAGCGCCGACCTGGGCGCAGAGCTCGCGGCCGAAGGGGCCAGCATCGGTGAAGTGGATCTGGAAAGCGTGGTCAACAGCACCATCGGCTGCCTGCGCCGACTGCGCCGCGACGGCGTCGAGCTGGTGGCGATCGACGACCTGCACTACATCGATGAAGCGTCTTCGAAAGTGGTGGTCGAGCTGTGCGATGTGCTGGCCGACGCGTCGGTCGCCGAGGCCTCGCCCTTGCCGAGCCTGATCCTTGCCAGCCGCGAGCACCACCAGAACGCGGCGTGCCAGCGCGTCGAAGGCGCGCTCAAGCCGTTCGATCGTTTCGAGCCGGTGCGGCTGCAGGCCCTGACGAAAGACAGCACGCGCGAACTGCTCGATCAGCTGCCGGCTCCGTGGATCGACAAGGAAGAGGTGCTGGAGCGCGCGTGGAAGATCTCGGGTGGCAACCCCTTCTTCCTCACCGAAATCGTGCGCCATGCGCGTTTCGCCGACCAGCCGGATGCACTGGACGTGCAGCCCGACAGCGTGGTGACCTTGCTGGCGCATCGGTTGGGCTCAGCCACGCCCGCAGCGCGCGACGTGGCGGCGCTGGTGGCGCTCGCGGGTGTCGATTTCATGCCCGCGATGCTGCGCGAGGTGCTGCGCCTGGAAGAGCCGAAGTCTTACGAGGCCTGGCGTGAATTGATGCGCCTGGGCCTTTTCAACCATCGGGGCTTCGTTCATGACCTGGCTTGCGCGGCCGCCCAGAGCAACCTGGTCGGCCCGCTCGGCATGACGCTCAGCGATGCGATCGCGCGCTGCCTGCAGGCGGCGGGGGCGGGCGATGAGCGCATCGCCCACCACCTGCTGAATTCTTCGACACCGCAACGGGCCGCGCCGTATGTGTTGCGAGCCGCGGTCACGATGTTCGGCGACAGCCTCTATCCGGAGGCGCTGGCCCTGATCGACCGGCTGTTCGACGCGGTGCCCTCGGTGCCTCAGCTCGAAGAGGCCTTCGACCTGGCCTGGTACCGGCACCGGGCGATGCGCCTGTGCCTGAAGATGGACCGCCTCGAACCCTCGATCGAGCTGCTGGGACGATTGGCCACCACCGACGACCAGGACGCCATCGCCGCGATCGAGCAGTGCCGGTGGGTGCTGCACCGTTGGGACGTGAGCGACGAAGGCATCGCCTTGCTCAAGCGGCACTATCAGACCATCGATCGCCACCACGCGCTGTGGCCGTCGGTGGCATCGTCGTACGCGCTGGCCTTGGTGCTCTCACCGCGCCGCGAGGAAGCGATGCTCGTCTACGAGCAGATCGCCGACATCGACAGTTCGCAGATGCAGCCTGAGTACCGCCACTGGCACATCTCGTACCTCGCGCTGTTCGAGTTGGAGGCGGGCCAGATGCAGCGCGGCATTGAACGCATGCAGGCCTACCGGCAACTGATCTCGGCCGAGCCGGTGCCGCAAGTCATGCGCGTGCAGTGCATGGACCAGCTGACAGTGGCCATGGGTTGTACGGG
Source organism: Ideonella lacteola (assembly GCF_038066555.1). NCBI lineage: Bacteria > Pseudomonadati > Pseudomonadota > Betaproteobacteria > Burkholderiales > Sphaerotilaceae > Ideonella > Ideonella lacteola. Next base: position 116,078 of record NZ_JBBUTG010000002.1, read on the forward strand.
CCGCCGCGACGAAGCGCTGGCCTTGTCTCGCCAATGCGCCCAGGTGGCGAGCCGCCGCGGGGTGCCGCCCGGGCGCCGTATCGCCGCCACCATGCAGCAGGCGTATTTTCTGGCGCTGGATTCGAGCTGGGGCGCGGCGCCGCCGATCTTCGACGCGCTGGCAGACGCCGTCGCACCGCCATCGATGGTGGCCGAATGGCACGCCGCGAAAGTGATGCAGGCGCATGTCTTCGGGCAGGGGGCGGAGATGCACAAGCATCTGCAGGCGCTGCGCCGCCATGCCTCGCACGTGGGCATCGGCGCTCGGCCCTACACGCTGCTGCTGTCGGCCCAGATGGAGGCACTGACCGGCACGCTCACCTGGCCGATGCTGGAGGAGTACCTGGACGAGGCCTCCGACCGCTCGGCCCGCAATCACTATCACCAGCTGATGCGGCTGCTGCGTTGCGACTTCCTGCCGCCGATGGCAGCGAGCCAGGAGGCGCACAAGGCTTTGGCCTTCTTCGAAGAGACGGACAACGACAGCGGGCGCCTGGTCGCTTGGCTGGAACTGGCGCGCGCCTGCCTCGCCGCCCATTCGCGTGCCGAAGCGCTGGGCCATTTGCGGCGCGCCTTGGAAGTGGCGCCGAGCACCTGCCCCTGCAACTGGCCACGAGTCCAGATCGTCTCGCGCCTGCTGCAGGCCTTGTATGCCGCGGGCCACCCCGAGGCCGACGCGATCCACCGCGGCTGGCGCGACACCTTCGAGCGGCGCCTCGACGGCCTCGACGAGGCGCGCAAGGCCATGGTTCGCGCGCGCCACCCGCTGGTCTTCGGCGGGGCGCCCGAGGGCCGGCCCGCAGCCGACGACGTCACCGTGCCGTGGCCGTCGTTTGGCGAGGAGCGGGTGACGGGCGACCGTTCGGGTCGTGGCGTCGATCCACTGCCGGGCACCGGCCTGGCCGCGAACTGACCCGCCCACGGCATCGCGGGCGCGGCGGGGCGGGTCGGAGATCAGCGGCCTGGCCGTCGGCTTCGGCGATGAGCCCGGCGAACCAGCCGCTGCACGTGCAGGATGATCGGTAAGAGCAACGGAACCATGGCAAGGGAGCCGGAGCGAAGGGGCCGCTGCGGGCCTGCAGCGGCGGATCGGCGGCACCGGTCGGGATGACCGCGCCTGCCCATGGGTGGCAAATGGCCCGCCCATGGTTCGTGGGGAGAGCCGATCAGCCCGGCCTCGTGGGGGCGTCCGCATGCGAACGGCCCCGCCCGAATCCCCGGCGATCCGTGAGAAAGGCATGAACAACGGGCCGATTTCGCCCGACTGTCATCAGTGAGCGGTCAAGAGAATCCTGGCTCGGACCGATATCCGACCGATAGGCAGCTCACCCCAGCCCATCTCTGCTCGGCTGAATCACGGACGACATTGAACCGTCCTGATTCGGCCGCAACGCGAGGATGGTCGAGCCGCTGCGATCGAAGCACTCTGAGGACTGAAAAATGCAAGAACGTGTGTCGACAATGGTGCGTGCGCAGTGGATGGACAGGGTCGGCTCTCGATTGGCCGTCGGGTTCGGTCTGCTGATCGTGCTCATGGTTCTTCTGAGCGGGTACGGCATCCGCACACTCTTCCAGACCACGAGCACGCTGGACAGGCTGTCCCAGCACGAATGGAAGACGGCACAGTTGGCGAGCGAGCTCAAGGCGCTGGTCGAACTGAACGGTCTTCGCATCGCCGCCTCCGCCCGGATGGGGGCGAGCGACTACGCCACGCAGATCCTGGCCGACTACGACGCCGCCAAGAAGTCGATGACCACGGTCGATGCCGCGTTGCGCGAGGCGATCGAGGATCCGGACCTCAAGTCGGCCTATGACGGGCTCGCCGCCAAGGCTTCGCGTCTGGACGGTTTGGTGGTGAAGGTGCGCCAGTTCCAGAGCGACTCGGATTTCGTTTCGCTCGAAACCCTGTTGCAGGGCGACTTCAACTCGGCCAACAAGGAATACACCGGCTCGGTGGTGGCTCTGCAGCGCCTGGCGCAAGAGCATGCCGACGCGGCCGCACAGGCTGCACAAGCGGCGACGCGGGCGGCGGCCGTGGTGACCGTCTCGCTGGTGGCGGTGGGGGTGCTCTTCGCCGCCACGTTCGGCTGGCGGCTGGGGTTGTCGATTGCGCGGCCCGTACGCGCCGCTGCGCAGCAGGCGCGTGCCATCGCCCAAGGCGATTTGTCCGTGGCGGTGACCCGCGACAGCGGGGGCGAGATCGGTGACCTGCAAACGGCGATCTCGGAGATGCAAGGGGGGCTGCGCCACCTGGTGGGTCAGGTTCAACTCGCGAGCGACAGCATCGCCAACGGCAGCACCGAAATCGCCACAGGCAACCAGGATCTGTCGGACCGCACCGAGCGCACCAGCGCCAACGTGCAGCGCACGTCGGCCACGATGAACACGCTGAGCACCAACCTCAGTGACACCACCCAGGCGGCCACACAGGCGAGCGCGCTGGCCTCGCAGGCCACCGACATCGCCAAGCGTGGTGGCCAGGTGGTGGCCCAGGTGGTCGAGACCATGGGCGAGATTCACACGGCCTCCAACAAGATCAGCGAGATCACGGGGGTGATCGACGGCATCGCTTTCCAGACCAACATCCTGGCGCTGAACGCAGCGGTCGAGGCCGCTCGCGCCGGTGAGCAGGGCCGCGGCTTCGCGGTGGTGGCGTCGGAAGTTCGTTCGCTCGCGCAGCGCTCTGCCGAAGCCGCCAAGGAAATCAAGGGGCTGATTGGCGCGAGCTCTTCGCGGGTGGAAGCCGGCACCCGGCTCGTCGAGCAGGCTGGCGAGACCATGAATGAGATGGTGTCGTCCTCCGAGCGAGTCAGCCAGATCGTCGTCGACATCAGCTCCCGAATGAGCGTCCAAATGGGGCACGTGGAAGAGGTCAGCTCTTCGATGCACACGCTGGACGAAGCCTCCCAACAGAACTCTGCGCTGGTGGAACAGTCCGCCGCGGCGGCCGAATCACTGCGCCAGAACGCGATCGACCTGCGTGCCCAGGTCGAGAAGTTCAGGCTCGCCCCCTAGACCGCTTTGCACGTCTGACCCGTTCGCAGGTCTACCCATTCTCCGGGCGCCAAGATCCACGTGCTTCGTGGGCGCCCGTACCGCTTTCTCCGTCGTGATGCGTCTTGCATCGTCACCTGTTTTCAGCCACCCACCCATGAAGGACTCCGCATGAAGATCAGTCACCGTTTCCTGGCATGTGCGGCCCTTGCCGCGTTTCCGCTGCTCAGCGCCGCCGACACCACGGTGGGCTTGGCCAACAGCAACGCTTCCGACAAGTTCCGCTCGATTCTTCAGGAATCGATTGCGACCTACGCCAAGACCAAGCCTGGCGTGACCGTGACCGCCGAAGATGCCAAGGACGATCCCGCCAAACAGTTGGCCCAGGTCAAGGCGATGGCCGACAAGAAGGTGGGCGTGTTGATCGTGATGCCCGTCAACGTGGTGGCCGCGCCGGTGATAGAAGCCACGCGACAGGCCGGCGTTCCGGTCGTGTATCTCAACGTCCGTCCCAGCGAGCCGCTGGGCGAGGGCTCGGTCTACGTGGGATCTGACGAGACCATGGCGGGGCGCATCCAGGGCGACCTGATGGCCAAGAAGCTGGGTGGCAAAGGCACCATCTTCATCCTGAAGGGGCCGTCTGACCACAACGGCGCCATCGGTCGCACCAAGGGGCTGAAGGCCGTGATCGCCGGCCACCCCGACATGAAGGTGTCGGGCGAGGCCATCGGTAACTGGAGCCGCGCGGAAGCGCAGCGCATCGTCGCCGATCTCGTCAAGAAGGGTGATCTGCCCAGCGCCATCGTGGCCAACAACGACGAGATGGCGCTGGGCGCCATCGATGCCTTGTCCGCTGGTGGTGCGGCCGGCAAGGTGCTCGTGATGGGGGTGGACGCGACACCCGACGCGATGAAGGCCGTCAAGGAAGGCAAGCTGACGGCCACCGTCTTGCAGAACGCCAAAGGCCAGGGCCGTGCCGCGCTCGACCTGGCGCTGAAGATGGCGGCCAAGGAATCGGTGCCCAAAGAGTTGATGGTGCCTTTCGAGTTGGTCGTCTCGGAGAACATCGACAAGTACATGGCCAAGTGAGCACCGACAGCGCGTGACCGCATCGGTCGCGCGCTGCCGTCTGGAGACGCGGGTGGCGATCAGGCCACCCGTTTGTCGTTCAGGGCAGCATCGGCGTGGGGTTCTCGGGCGTCAGCCCGTGATGGCCCAGCGTGCGCCATCGGGCAGCTGCCAGCCGGTGATGCGATGTCCCGCTGGACGGTGCGATTCGCCTGCGTGCTTCAGTTGATGCGGGCCCTTTTGGTCGGCGGTTCTCCGGAGTCGTCTGGTGGGGTTGGCTCGAGCCTCATCGGCCGGGTCACCCAGGCCGCCGCATCGGCAGCTTGGTGTTGCGGCCGCATCTGCGGGGTCTCCCGGGCCCACAGTGCTGCCTGGGGCTCGTAGTCTCCCCCGCGGCCGTCTGGCGTCATCGCACTGCGGCGCGGGCTGACGGGCGGAATATCCGCCCGCTGGTGGACAGGAATCTCTTGCACCAGGCGTTCGTGGTTTTCTTTCATGACCTCCCGACGGTTATGCAGATTGGCGGCCAGCTCCGAACGATTGGGTGTCGAGGCGGCCGTTGGCGGCTCGAGTGGGCGTTCATAGTCTCCCGTCGCGACGCTCCCGTGCTGGACGCCCTGGGTGTTGTGGAGAATGAGATTCGGCGTCATGCCGGTGATGTAGTTCGATCGCATGATCTCGGGGCCGGAGGCCGTCGCGTTGATCTGGGCCGCCGTCATCTGCGCGACGGTCACCCGAGGGTCGATCGGTTGCGCGCTTGCCGATGCCGAAGTGATCGACGTGTCGATTTGTGTTCGCAGGCGGTCGTGGGCTGGCGCCTGGCCTCTGGTCCCCCCATGGCGGAAGGTGTTGGTGTGGCCGCCGACTTCCGGGTTGCCGCCGTCCGCTGTGGTGCGGAACATCGTCGCTGAGGTTGACGTGCGGGCGCCCGACATCGTCTGGGCCAACGATTCTCGGATGTTGTCCGGCGCGCGGGCGACCTGGCCCGCGCGATTGGTGGGCACGATCTCGTGAAGACCCGCGCCTCCCACGGTGAGCCCGCTTTGGTGTGCAGGCACGCGGACGTCGTCGTGATGAGGCGTTCTCCCGGCCATTTGGGCGTCGTGCGCAGCTTGGCCGATCATCTCCTGACCGGTCCTCAGGAATGGTTGCAGCGTCGAGTCTGAGGTCTGTGAGTAGGTTTCGCGCGGTGTGGGCGGCGCAAGCCGGACGGTGCGATGCTGGGCGCGCGGGTTGATCGCAACCTGTTCCATGCCCTGGATCAATCCTGTGGGCGTTGCCGCTGGCGTCGGGGTGGTGCTGGGCGCGCCGCTTGCTGTACTTGGCGGATGAGCGTGCGGAGCAGTGGGAACATGGTGGATGGTGGGCCGCGAATTGATGCTGGTCATGTAAGTCTTCCTGGCGGCAAGGTGAACGAACGGGTCTGCCGCGTGCCTCCTCATGGGTGGCATCCAACGCCAGACCAGTTCGGTGGATGCGACTGGGGAAGGTCCTAGGCTAGGGCGTGTTCACACTACGCAGCCCCGTGCGAACGGGTCGTCCAGGGTTGCAGGGCAAGGCGCCCGACGCCGCCCAGGCTGGTGCCTGGGCAAGGTGGGCAACGCCGCCATGCGCCCTGGACGGCCCGTTCCCGAAGGGTTGCCACCAGAACCAGCCGCCCGCGGCGTTGCAAAGCCTCGCCGGGGCCGTACCCCGGCTTCGTTTTGCGCCTTGCGCTCGACCGGTTCTGGTGGCAACGCATCGGGGCTGCGTCGTGTGAACACGCCCTGGGTGGGCTTCAGGCCGTGATGGCCCAGCGTGCGCCGTCCGGCAGCGAGGCGGGGCCGTAGACGATGTGCAGCACCCGGCGTGGGCTGGTGCCACGGGCCTTGGATGACGCGTGCAGCGTCAGCGGGCGCAGAGCCAGCACATCGCCGGGCTCGGCGAGGCAGGTGATTTCACCGCATCGCTCGCGCCATTGCCGGGCGGCCTCGTCATCGAGGCGGCCGTGCAGGTGGCTGCCGGGCACCACCCGCAACGGGCCGTCGTCGATGCCGCACCGGTCCAGGTGCAGGCGCACCGCCAGCAACGAGCCCAGCACCTCGGCCGGGGGCTGGGCGAACCACTGGCCTTCCTTCTCGGCCCAGCCTTGCCAGCCCGGGGCGTCGATGCGGCCCGCCACGGGCACGCTCAGGTCCTGGTGCAGCGTGACGAGCCAGTTCAGGGCTGTCGACTTTTCGAAGTAGGTGCATTGCACCGCCACCAGGCCGGCCAGTGAGGGCTGCAGCGCCGGGTGGTCGCGCAATTGAGCCGCGAGCGCGCGGCACCAGGGCTGCGCCAGCAGGCTGCGGGTGCCAGCGCGGCCGGGCTCGACCTGAGCGTGCGCGGCCAGCTCAGCGATGAGGTCGTCGATCTGCCGTGGCGGCACCGCTGCGCGCCAGTGCGCCGCGCCGTCGCGGGCCAGGTCGAGACCCGGTGCAGGCTCGTTCAGGGGGCTCAACGGCGGCGCGCTTCCACCAGTTCGCGCACGGCGCCGGGCAGCCAGGCTTGCATCGCCCGCTCGATCTCTGCCTCGTGTCGCTGCCACCAGATGCCGATGCCCACCACGCCCAGGCCGATGGCGGTGAGGGCCAGCGGGAACATCAGGCTGTCCTTGAAGACGGTGTACGACAGGTGGCCCAGGTATCCGGCCAGACCGAAGCCTCCCACCACCGCGAAGACGCGGCGTGACAGCGCGGCGCCGATGCCGATGAGCACCACGTTGATGCCGCAGTAGATGAGCTTGCCGAATTCGCTGCCCGAATCCATGCTGCTGAGGGCACCCCAGAATGTGAGCACGCCGAAGAGGTAGAGCCAGAAGGCGAAATCCCGGGTGTGGCGGGTGCGCAGGTCGACCCAGAAGGCCAGCAGGGTCATCGCGACGCCGAACCACAGCGAGACCAGCCGGCCGGTGTCGGAGAAGAAGCTGTAGCCGTCGCCGCCCAGCAGCATCGGCACCAGGTCCATGCTCATGTACCAGAGCGTCACCGCGACCGGCATCACCAGGAAGGGTAGGCGGTAGCGCCACAGCGCCACCGCGGCCGCCGCCAGGGTGGCCAGCTCCATCATCAGCCAGCGCCAGTCGATGTAGCGGTGGTAGTCGCGGTAGGCGCCCGCGTGGCTGCCGTCGCTCCACCAGCCGAAGGCGTTCTGGGCACCGTACACCGCCAGCGGCACCATCACCACCGCCAGCACCGCGGTGATGCCGGCAGGCAGTGCGAGGTGCTTGCGCTCCAGCAGGTACTCGGTGAGCAGCAGTGCGGCCATCGCATAGACCAGCGAGATGACGAGCAGGCCGCCGCCGCCAAAGCTTTCCCAGCCCAGGGTCATGAACAGCGTCATCGCACCGATCGCGATCATGCCGCCCATGTAGTACAGGATGTGGGCCGCCTTGAAGCGGGGCGTGTCGTGCTCTTGCCCGGGCGCGTCTTCGGCCAGGAAGGCCCAGAGTGCGCGGGCCTGGTCAGGGGTGATCAGGCCGCGTCGAGTGGCCTCGCCGAGTTGGTTTTCGGTGATCTGCATGGCGTGTCTCAGCGGGCGTGGTCGGTGTGGATGGGTGCAGGTTTCTTCCCGAGGTCGCACCACATGTGGACCTTGGCGACGAACCCTTCGTCGAGCTGGACGGCCATCGGCTCGGTGCCGAAGGGCACGAACCCGCAGGCGGCGTACAGCGCCTGCGCGGCTTCGTTGCCTGCGGTGACGGTCAACTGCACCAGCAGCGTCTGCGGCCTCTGCCGTGCTTCGGCCAGGGCGGCCTGTACGAGCTGGCGCCCCCGGCCCGCCTGGCGGAAGCGCGGCGGCACATACATGCCGAACAGCGTGGCCTTGTGCCGCGCTCGCTCGCGTACCTCGAAGGACAAGCCTGCCACGCCGGCCAGCTCGTCGCCCTCCCACTGGCCGAGCACGAGCTCGCGTGCATCGTCGCCGGGCTGCAGGCGCTGCTGCCACCAGGTGATCGGCAGATGCCCACGTTCGGTGACGCTGGCGGTGAAGGCTTCGGGGTGGAGCGCGTAGCCCTGCAGCATCAGGGCACGGTAGGGCTCCGCGTCGTCGGGGGTCAGGCGGGCGATGGTCATCAAGCCGCCATCATGCCAAGGGTGCGGCCGAATTCCCGCGCCTCTGCGCTTTTGAAGGCCCGGTGGCGTTGCCAATGGAAGGGCTGCGGGGCGGAGGTTCAGCGTGAGGTCTTGAAGGCCTCGCAGGGGTCGGGCCGGGGCTCGCGCTCGGTGGCTTGCAGACGGTCGAAGGCGCTGGCGGGGGCGTCCATGCCATCGATCTCGACCAGGCCGACGGCGATGATGTCCGTCGCCGCCACACCGGCACCGCGCAGGTAGTGGGGCACGCCGCGATCGCGCCGCACATGGCCGTTGCCGGCGATCAGCACCACCCGCTCGCCGGGGGCCGACGCCAGCATCGCCTGCGCCATGCTGGCGTCGCGAACCCGCTGTGCCAAGGCCATGGGCGCCACCTGGCTGGCGGGCAAGGCGCCGCAATGGCCATCGACGATGTCGGCTTCGGCCGCGGCCTGCAGCGTGGGGCTCCAGCCCGAACGATCGATCAACGCCTGCAAGGGCCCCGGCACTTCCCCTTGGCGGACGACCGCCCGGATCGACTCGCGCGGCAGGTTGCCGCCGGTGATCGTGGCGCCGGCGGCCAGGGCCACGTCGAAGAGCGGCCGGTGCAGGGGCCAGCGCCAACCCTTTTCATCCAGCCCACCGGCGCGCGCGACGGCATCGCTGTCTCTCGGATGGTCTTGGCGGGCGGCCTGCAGCGCACCGTCTTTCGTGGCGTCCAACTGCTCGAACACGACCCGGGTCGGGCGACCATCGGCCAGCAAGGCCCGCAACCACTCGGCGCGCAGCGTGTGGTGGCGGGGGTTGTCGTGCACCTCGCCCAGCAGCACGAAGCGGGGTTGAGCGAGGCCCGGCGGTGGCGGCGCGTCGGGGTGGGCGCAGCCGAGGGTGGCCAGCGCGCCAAACAAGGTGACGATCAGAGGAAGCAGGCGTTTCATGGGACCAGAGATGAAGGGGCGCGGCGCGGTGCCACCACCACGCCGCCGCCGGGCCACGGCTGGGCGTGCAGGTGGACACCATACAGCCGCTCCAGCGCCGGCAGCGCGTTCACATCGGCACGCAGCTGGCTCTCGATCATCCTGCCCTCTTGCACGAGCCACAGCCGGTCGAATGATGACAGCGCCTGGCTCAGATCATGCAGCACCGCCACCAAGGCCAGGCCGCGTGCGAGGGCGTGGGCCTGCAGCGTGTCCATCAACTCCATTTGCAGGGCCGGGTCGAGCGCGGCCAGGGGTTCGTCCACCAGCAGCAGCCCGCGGTTCACATCCCACAGCTGGGCCAGCACCCGGGCCAGTTGCACCCGGGCCTGTTCGCCGCCGGACAGGCTGTCGAACCGGCGGTCGTGCAGATGGCCGGCCTGCGCGGCGCGCAGCGCGTCGCGCACCACCTGGGGCCGGGCGGGATCGGGCTCACGGGCCAGCCGACCCAGGCCCACCACCAGCGCCACCGGCAGACCGAACGCCACGGCGTGCGATTGCGGCAGCACGGCGCGTCGTTCGGCCAAGGCCGCGAGCGACCAGCGATCGTTCGGCTGCCCGTCGATCCGGACTTCGCCCGTGGCGGGTGTCGATTCGCCGGCGATCAGGCGCAGCAGCGTGGACTTGCCGGCGCCGCTCGGGCCGAGCACCGCAATCCGCTCGCCTGACTGCACCGTGGCATCGAAGGGGCCGAAGCGACGCCCGCCCTGCGGCACGATGGCCTGGCGCAGTTCCAGCAAGGGGGCGCGAGGGGACATGTTGGTGCCACCCATCACGCGGTGCCCGCGCGCGTGGCGTTGCGCAGCAAGGCCAGGAACAAGGGGGCGCCCAACAGCGCGGTGAAGATCCCGACCGGTATTTCGGCCGGCAGCGCCACGGTGCGTGCCGCCGTGTCGGCGGCCAGCAGCAGGGCCGCGCCCAACCCGGCCGACACGGGCATCAGGCGGCGCTGGTCAGCGCCGACCCAGGTGCGGGCCAGGTGGGGGGCCATCAGCCCGATGAAGCCGATCACCCCACACCAGGCCACGGCCACGCCGCACAGCACGGCTACCAAGGCGATCACCTGGTACCGCAGGCGGGCGACGTCCAGCCCCACATGGCCGGCCACCGCCTCACCGAGCGCCAGTGCGTTGAGCCCGTTGGCCAGACGCAGGCACCACGGTAGCGACAACGCCGGCAAGGCCAGCAGCAGCGCCGCCATCATCCACTCGCCGCCGGCCAGCGAACCGAGCGTCCAGAAAGTGAGGCTGCGCAGCTGCTCATCGGTGGCGACGTAGGTGCACAGGCCCACGATGGCCATGGTCAGTGCGTTCAGTGCCAGGCCGGTCAACAGCAGGCCTGCGACAGAGCCCGGGGTGAGCCAGCGCGCGAGGCGGTCGAGCATGAAACACACGGCCAGGCCGCCGGCCAGGGCAGCCGACGGGAGAGCCCACGGGCGCCAGGCGGCAGGCAGGCCCGAGGGCGACTCGGCACCGACCGTCAAGACCAGCGCGGCGGCGCAGGCGGCACCACTGGTGATGCCCAACAGGCCCGGATCGGCCAAGGGGTTGCGGAACAGGCCCTGCGTCAAGGCGCCGGCCAACCCCAGCGACGCGCCCACCCCCACGGCCAGCACGGCGCGCGGCAACCGCAACTCCCACAGCACTTGTGCGCTGCCGCTGCGCAGATCGGCCCGCCAGGGCGCGAGCCAGTCGGCCGGCTGGATTGGCATCGCACCCCACTGCACGGTGGCCACCAGCAGCAGCGCGACGAGGGTGAGCACGGCCGCGCCGGCACCGAACCGGGCCGTCTCGGCGTGTGGTGGCCTGCCGAGCGCGTCCATCGGGCTCATGCGGTGGCCTTGGCGCGAAGCGCGTCGGCCAGGGCCACCACCGCCGAAGGCAGCCTCGGCCCGAAGCCCAGCAGCCACAGCGCGTCCAGGCTCACGACGCGCCGCGCGCGGCCCGCGGGTGTGGCAGCCAGGCCGGGGGCGCGCAGCAGGCCCTCTACACCGCCCGCTGCCGCCAGGCCCTGGTCGGTGACCAGCAACACCTGTGGCGCGGCGGCGATCGCCGCCTCGGGGTTCAGTGGCTTGTAGCCGTCGAAGCCCTGCAGCGCGTTGGTCGCCCCGGCCAGGCGCAGCATGGCATCGGCTGCGGTCTTCTGGCCGGCCACGCGAAGCTGGCTCATCGAATGGGCCAGAACAAACAACACCCGAGGCGCCGCGCCCGCGTGGCGTGCCACCCGCTGCGTCGCCTGCTCGAACTCGCGCCGGAATTGATCGTTCAGCGCGCGCGCCGCCTCCTGCTTGCCGATCAAGGCGGCGATCGAGTCGGTGCGTTGCATCACGCCGGTGGCGCTGTCTTCGGCCGCCAGCACATTCACCGGCACACCGGCCGATTGCAGCTGCCGAAGCACCGCGGGCGGCCCCGCTTCATCGCCGGCGATCACCATGTGTGGCGAGAGAGACAGCACCCCTTCGGCGGAGAGCGCGCGGGCATAGCCCACGCTGGGCAGCAACCGGGCGGCGGTGGGATAGAGCGACGTCGTGTCCACGCCGACCAGCGAGGTGTCGGCGCCCAGGGCGTAGAGCGTCTCGGTGATGGCGCCGCCGATGCTGACGATGCGCGGCTGTGCCGCGACGGCCAGTTCGACCGGCGCCGCCAGGCCCAGCGCGAGGGCTTGCAGCACGGGGCGGCGACGCCAGCCCACGGTCGCCGCGTGCGGGCCCGGCGATTGGGTGGATGGCGGGGGGGTCAGGCGGCGCATCCTGCCCCCGCTTCGTTCGCCACGCCGGCGAGCAGGTCGCGCCAGTCGCACCGCTCGGCCTGGCCGGGCTTGCGTTCGCCGAAGAACATGGCCACCGTGAGACCGGCCGCATCGAACACCTCGAGCGAACTGACCAGCCCATCGACGGTGGGCTTGCGCACCAGCCACGCCTGGGCGATGTGGTCTTCGCGCAGGTGCAGGTTGAAGCCCGGGTCGAGCACATTGACCCACGGGCCCATCTGCTCCACCCGGCGCACTGGGCCGCTGTGGATCTGGATCAAGCCGGGGTTGCCGACGAACACCATGATCGGCACGGCTTGCTGGGCCGCACGCACGAGCAGCTCTTGCGCAGCGCCTGGGTCTGCCGGCTGCACGAACTCGGGCGATGCCAGGCGCAGGGCCTGGGTGCGGCTGAGGCCGTGGCGACGCAGCATGCCGAAGAACTCATGGGTGTCGCGCAGGGCCGACCAGTCGGCCTGGAAGGCCGCCACGTCCACCTCGTCATCCGGCTTCTCGGCCGGCCGCGGCGCCGCGGCGTGGGGCGTGAGGCCCGCGACATCGGACGAGCCGCAGGCCACGGCATCCACCAGCCGGGCATAGGCGGCGAGATCGCTGCCGTCGCGCAGAAACACCTTGTGAATCGCCGTGCCTTCGGCATCGAAGAACTGCAGGCTGCGCTGCAGCCCACGCGGCGTGTGCTCTTCCACCGCGAATCCGTGGGCCCAGACGTTGTAGAACACGCGCAGGTCGATGTCCCCTCCCAACACCAGCCCCACCTGGCCTTCGACGCTGGCACCGCGGTAGATGCCCACCTTCTCGTGCACGCACGAGGCGTTGCGCGTCAGCGCCGTCACCTCTCCCAACGTCTCCAGCGCTTCAACGATGGACGGCCACCGCGGCCGCAGGCGCTGGGCACGCAGCGGCGAGTCCCCTGGCGCCACGCCACCGGCATGGGCGGCGATCAACTCGCCTTCCGAGATGCCCAGCTCGTCGGCGATGTCGCGGTGCCGCCGGGCCGGGGGGCGGCGTGCTTCGGCAAAGGCCCGCCGCAACGCGGCAAGCGACTCGGGGGAGGGCAGCGTGCCGGGCGCGCTGGGATCGCTGATGGTGTGCATAGGGGCTTTCGTGGTCAGGGGCGGGTCAGAAGTCGGCGCGCAGGGCGATCTGCACGCTGCGGCCGGGGGCGGTGAACGCGGACAGCGCGGGGTTCGGCTGCCCGCTTCCGCTGGCCGCGGCCACGCCACGCACATCCGACCAGCGCCAGTAGGTCTCGTCGAACAGGTTGAGCACCGCACCGCGCAGGCTCCACGTGGCGTTGAATCGCCACTGGGCGAAGAGGTCGACCACGTCGGCATCCGGCGGCAGGAATTGACTGGCGTCGGAGACGTCCTTGGCGGCTTTGCCGTCGATGTGCTGCCATTGCGCCGAGGCGCTCCAGCGCGGGGCCTCGTAGCGCAGGGCCAGGCGTGCTCTCAGAGGGTTCACCGTGTCCAAGGGCGTGTGCTGGCCATCGGTTTCGCTGGAGCCCTGAGCGCGCGCGAGCGCGAACTGGCCGGTCCACCCGCCGCCGCCTTGCCACTCCAGCTTCAGTTCGCCGCCGCGGATGCGCGCGTGGGCCAGGTTCACGTACTGGAAGACCGCCGGGTCGTTGGGCGTGAAGCTGCCCGACACCATCTCCTGGCTGATGAAATCGCGGTAGCGGTTGTCGAACAACGCGAGCTGCCAGCGCAGCGCATCGAGTTGACCGCGGGTACCGATCTCGATGCTGCGGGCGTGTTCGGGCTTCAGGTCGGGGTTGCCGATCGAGGTGTAGCCGGAGGCGATGTTCGAGAAGCCGTTGTTGACCTGGTCCGGTTGCGGTGCGCGAAAGCCGAGCGCCCATTGCGCGTAAGGCGCCAGACCGGGCGAGATGCGCCAGATGGCCCCGATGCGCGGCGTGACGGCCTGATCACTCAGTGACACGGCTTGCCCGCTGAAGCCTGACGACGAGGTGGGCGACAGGCTGAACCGGTCGAAGCGCAGGGCCGGGATGACCGTGAACGCTTCCCCATCGATTTCGCTTTGCACGAACGCGCCCGCGGTGCGGTAACGGGTGTCCGGGAAGGGCTTGCTCGGGAAGGTCTCTCCGAACGGTGCCACGGTACCGTCGCGCCGGGCTTCGAGCTGCGACTGCGCCAGGTCCATGCCGAAGCTCAGGCGTTGCGGCACCGGCCCTCTCACCAGCGCGGCGCCTTGGGTCGACAGCCCCACGCTGCGTTCTTCGTAGCGGTTGTCGCGTGTGCGATCGGCCGAGAAGGCGCGGTCTTCGGCATGAAACTGGTGGACTTCGGCGTGCTGGGCGTGCAGCTGTGTCTGCCACTGGACGAGGCCGGTTCCTTGCGCATCGTCGTACCGGTGCGTCAGGCTCAGGCGTTCTCGTGACACCTCGTCATCGGCCACGAAGCTCACCGTCTGGTTGGCGTAGGGGTTGGCGGGCGTGGGCGGTTCGGGTGTGGGCGCGACGGCCGTCCAGACTTGCGTGTGCTGCTCCCGCCGGCGGCCTTCCAACGTGGCCTCGAGGCTGTGCCGGGCGTTGAGCTGGTAGCTCAGCGATCCGAGCAGGCTGGTGGCGTGGTGGTCGAGTGGGTTGGGCGAGGTGCGGTTGCTGGAGCGGCTGTCGTTGTCGCCCTGGTTGTCGGTCTCGTGGCCGCGTCGGTGGCTGAGCAGCACCAGACCCTTCAGCGCATCGGTGCCGAGGGCGAGCGCCGCGGTGGTGTCGACCGAGCGGTCTGCGGAGTGCATGCCCAGCTTGGCAAAGCCTGCGAGCGTCTTGCCGCCCTGAAGCAGGTCACCGGCCCGCAAGGTGCGCAAGGACAAGGCGCCGGCGAGTCCATCGCTGCCGTATTGCGAGGAGCTCGGGCCGCGCAGCACCTCGGCGCCGGCGAGGGTGTCGACGTCCACCGTGTCGAGGCGGCCGGTGGAGAAGGGTCCGAAGCTGAACGCGCTCGGCAGGCGGATGCCGTCGATCAGCAGCAAGACCTGGTTGCCTTCGAGCCCGCGGATGTTCAAGCCCTCTTGGCCGGCCCGTCCGCCGGAGGAACTGGCACTGGGTCGCGGCTGGCTGGCGCGCACCGACAGGTCGACCTCGTCGTCGAGCAGGTCCTTGAGGTCGCGTGCGCCGCGCTGTTCGATGGCCTGGCGGTCGTGGCTCGTGACGGTGGCGGGCACGTCATCCAGCGCCCGCTCGGTGCGGGTGGCGGTGACGCTGATCAATGGCAGCGGCGGTTGCTCACGTGGCGCGGCGTCGAGGGCACCGGGGGTCTGGGCGCTGGCCGCGCCGGACACGGCCAGCCCGAGGCTCAGGCAGGCGGCGGCGATGGGGGTGATGCGGGTGCGGGCGAGGCAGGGGCGGGCAGGATGGTTGGAATGCGGCGGCATGGAACGTCGGGGCTCGTCACAAGAAGTGCACGGGCTGGCGACGGGGCTGGCGTGTGCTGGAAGCCGCAGCGGTGTGCTTCGGCGGTTGAAACAGGGGGGGCGCTTAAGGGGGGCTCAACGGGTGCTCAGGCGCGCTCAAGGAGGGCATGGGCGAGGTGCCGGCCGGGGCTGCACCAGATCGCGCAGCAGGCTGGCCAAGGTGCCGCGGGGGATCGTGCGACGCCAGTGGTAGCGATGATGGGTGCAGCCGAGCAGGGCCTCGCCATCGCGCTGGAGGCGTTCGCGGTGGCCGGTGTCGAAGCGGAAACGCAGGAAGTGCACGCCGCTGTCTCGGCCGCGGTGTTGGCAAGGCAGGTCGTCGTTCACCGACGCGGCGACGCGCGCATGGCCGGGCAGCTCCACGTACACCTCTTGCACCGCTTCGTTGAGGATGGGCATCCAGTACTGCCGCTCGGCGGCGTCGGGCAGCTCGATCATCAGCGTGGCCGTCCACTGGCCCCCGTCGGGCACGAGGTGGGCATAGGTGGCGATCTCCTCTCCCACGGCATCGGCATCGTCCGCGCGGCGGTCCATCCAGAGCACTTCCTGGATCTGGTGCCGCACCGTCAGTTCGTCTTCGAACTGCAGTCGCATCTGTGGGCCGAGTGACAGCGTGCGTTGTCGGCGGTGGGCGGCGAGTTTGCGCCGGTGCTCGTGGCGGTGGAGGCTGTAGGCCTGCAGGGTCATCAGGCTGGCTGCGTCGATCATGGCTGGGCCTCCTGCGGCGTGATCGCAACGGCCGCCAGGCTGGCAGGCTTCGAGCCACCGGCCTCGCCCGCAGCCGCGCCCAGGCCCGCCAGGGCGCGCCGCAGGCTGGCGCTGCTCGGGTTGTCGACAAACAGGCACCGCTTGCCGGTGCGTTTGCAATGGTCTTTCACGCGCCAGTAGGCGTTGTGGCTGATGCAGCCGGTCTGGCAGATCACCAGATCGGCCGCCGCCAGCGTGGTGTCCAGCCGAGCCACGTTGTCTTCCTCACCGCCGTCGTGGTGCAGGAAGCGGCCACCCTCGCGTTCGACCAGGCGCCGGTAGGCCGGCAGGCTGGCCGCGCGGCCCCCGACGCACAGCACGGCGCGGTCGATCAGCGGCACGGCGGGCGTTGCGTCGATGATGGGTGGCATGGCATCGCTGGCGTTCGCCGATGCCGCGGCGTGGGCCGCGGCGAGCGCATCGCTGGCGCGGTGCCGTTCGCGTTCGAGCTCGTGCCGCGCCTTCAACAGGGCGCGTTCGAGGTCTTGGATGCGTTCGATCTGCCACGCGACCTGGCGCGTCAACTCGTCGCGGCTGCGCAGCGACGGGACCGCGGCTTCGAGGGCCTGGAGTTCGTCTTGCAGCGTGGCGATGGTGGTGTCGCGGCCGAGCACCTCGGCACGCGTGCGCACCAGCTGAGCGTGCAGTGCTTCCGCCCTGCGGGCGTGGTCGTCGGCCTGCTGGGTGCAGCGCTGCTGCGCTGCGGCCAACTCGCGTCCCAGCACCTCGTTTTCATGCAACAGGGCGTTCAGCCTGGCCAGATCGGCCCGATCGGCCGCGCCGTTCTGGTGCTGGATCATGTGGATGTCCGCCAGCACGGCTTCCTCCAAGGCGAGGTCGCAGCGAGGGTGCGTGAGGGTCGCCCACAGGGCACCGGGCACGTCGCGCCCGTTGACTTGGTGGGCCCACCAATCGCGCAGCGCCTCCGTGGTCTTGAGCGGCCGGCTCTGTCGCAGTGCGTGGGCGTAGCGCTGGTCCAGCTCCTTCTGCACCGCCTCGGCGATCGGGCCGCGTTGGCGGCATTCGGTGTTGACGCCGCAATGCAGCTCGTAGTCGCTGGCCACGGCCTGGCCGCCCAGCGCCTTGTCCACGAGGCGCCGCACGGCGGCAATCGGCAGGCACACGCCGACCACCGGGCAATGGGCATGGCGGCTCAGCTCCCACAGCCGCCGGCGGCGCGAGCCGCGTTGCTCGATGGGCGGCAGGGCGGGGGCATGGCAGCCGCAGAGGGCCGCCAGATCCGAGGCAGCGGCGTGCGCTGAAGCAGGAATGACTGGCGCCGAGGGCGCCGAAGCGGTGGATGCCGCCGCGGGAAGGGTGGGCATGCGCAGGCCTTTCGGTCAACGGGCATGCACGGGCTGGCGGGGCGCTGGCTGGTGCGAGCGAAGAAGGGTGGTCGGAACGTGCCGACGACGATGGGTCGAAGGAGCGCCGGAGGAACGGGCGCCGCGGTTTTCGCCGGGTCTATTTGGTGAGGATCAGCTTGCCGGTGCCGGTGCGCCGCAGCCGGTAGACCTGATCGTTGTGCGTGATCAGGGCCTCATCGGTGCCGGCGAGCAGGTCTTCGCTGCGCCATTGCGGGCCGGTGGCCATCGGCACCGACAAAGTGGCCGGTGCCGGATGGGTGGGCGTGCCCGGCGGAACGGGTGGGGGCGTCGTGATCATGTGTGCATCGTAATACGAGCGATTCGCATTTGCGAGAATAAAGCCCCGAACGGCGAAGGGAATTTCAGTCGCGGGGCGCCTTCTCCATCCGTTCCGATGTGGAAACGGTGCCACAACGTCGCTCCGGCACAGCCTCGATGGTTGTAAATGCGAATGCTTCGCATTAGAGTGTGGATTCGCCCACAGCCAGCCAACGCGCGCCAGGGATCCGAACCACCTGACGATTGCGAAAGGCTTGGGCGCCATGGGCGTCTTGATCCAACGCCCGGTGACCGCCCTGATCGGGGCGCGTGCCGAGCTTTCCGAGCGCGCCACGGCGTCGCCTGACGCCGACTCACGCGCCCGCCGCGCGGCGTGGTGGCCATGAAGCAGCCCCGCCGGAACGAGGCGCGTCGGATGGCGCCATGCGTGTCACGCCTCGAACAACAGCGTCGCGCTGCGCGCCGCTGGGCCTGCGCCTGCTGCGCCGTCGACCCGCAGGCCGTGCCGTTGCGTCCATCGCAGCGGCGCCTGCTGCCCGGCTCGCCCCACGAAGACACGCCCGCAGCACCGCGCGCGGCGGCACGACGCGCCACGTCTGTTTTCCCATTGGACTTATCGAACGAGGACGACCTCCTGTGAATTCAACGCAGTACCCACTCCATCCCCTCTCGCTTGCGCTGCTGGCCGTCTGGCTCGCCTGGCCGGCCACCGCCGCGGCGCAGGCGACGGCGCCGAACCCCGCCGTCACGCCGACGCCATCGCCCGCCCAGCCCGACGCGCCCGACGCGCCAGCGAGTGCGCTGAAGGCCATCGTCGTGAAAGGCCAGGGCGAGAGTGCCGACGCTGCCGAGGGCTATCGGGTGCGCCGCAGCGAAGGCGCCACCGGCCTTGACCTGTCGTTGCGCGAGACGCCGCAGTCCATCAGCGTGCTCACCCGCAGCGTGATGGACGACTTCAAGCTCCACAGCGTGAACGATGCGCTGGCGATGAGCCCCGGCGTCATCGTGGAAAAGGTGGAGACCGATCGCACCTACTACAGCGCCCGCGGCTTCGACATCGTCAACTTTCAGGTCGATGGCATCGGCATCCCCATGACCTTCGGCCTGGTCGACGGCGATCTCGACACGGCGATCTACGAGCGCGTGGAGGTGATCCGTGGCGCGACGGGCTTGTTGGCCAGCACCGGCAACCCGTCTGCCACGATCAACTTCGTGCGCAAGCGGCCGACGGCCGCCTTCCAGGCCTCGGGCAGCCTGCTGTTCGGCTCGTGGAACCAGAAGCGGGTGGACGCCGACGTCTCGGCCCCGTTGAACGAGGCCGGCAGCCTGCGTGGCCGCGTGGTGGTGGCCGCCGAAGACAAGGATTCGTACCTCGATCGTTATCACATGACCAAGGCGGTGTTTTCAGGCACCTTGGAGGCTGACCTCGGCGACAACACCTTGCTCACCGCCGGCCATGTGCAGCAGGCGAACCGGCCGGAGGGCAACAACTGGGGCGCCCTGCCGTTGTGGGACAGCCAGGGCCAGGCCACCGACTACGACGTGTCGGTCAACACCGCGCCGGCCTGGACCTACTGGAATGCCGACATCGCACAGACCTTCGCCGAGCTTCGGCACCAGTTTGCCAACGGGTGGCAACTGCGCGGCACGTTGACGCACAAGTCGATCGATTCGAAAGGCCGGCTCTTCTATGTGTACGGCGAGCCGGATGCCGACACCGGCGCCGGCACCTTCGCTTATCCCTCGCTTTACGACCAGGACAACCACGAGAACATCATCGATCTGCGCGCCAGCGGCCCGTTCCAACTGGGCGGGCGGACCCACGAAGCGGTCATTGGCGCCAGCGCCTCTCGGGCCAGTGTCACCGCGGTCTCGCATTACGGCCGCGGCATCGGCACTGCGCTGCCCGATCTCGCCACCTGGGACGGCGACTATGCGATTCCGCTGTTCGACGCCGCCGTCGACGGCAGCTCGTTCGTCGACCGGCAGCAAAGCCTGTATGGCGCGGTGCGTCTGCGGCCGGCCGACCGTTGGCAGGTGCTGATGGGCGTCAACGCCACCTGGATCGATAGCGAAGGCGTAAGCTACGGCGCCCCGCGGGCGAAAAGCGACAACAAGGTGACCCCGTATCTGGGGACGGTGGTGGAATTGACACCGTCGCTGTCGGCCTACGGCAGCTACGCGGGCATCTTCCTGCCGCAAACGGAATGGCGGGCCGATCGCAGCCGGATGGATCCCGCCGTGGGCACGAACCTGGAGCTCGGCCTGAAGTCGGAATGGTTCGACAAGGCGCTGATGGGCACGGTGGCGGTGTTCCGATCGCGACAGGACAACCTGGCGACCTTCGACACCACCGTGGACGACCCCAACGATCCCAACGACATCCCGTTCTCGGCCTACCGCGGGGTGGACACCCGCAGCCACGGGGTGGAGCTGGAGCTCGCTGGCGCGATCACGCCGACCGTGCAGCTCAGCGCCGGCTACACCTGGCTGGAGGTCGAGGACGCGGACGGCCGAGCGGCCCGCACCTTCATCCCGCGCCAGACGGTCCGCCTGGCCGGCACCTGGCAGGCCTGGCCAGCGTTGAAGCTGGGCGCGTCGATGCGCTGGCAATCACAAATCCACCGTGACGACGTGGCCGCCAGCGGACAGGCGGTGCGCACCCGGCAACCGGGCTATGCCCTGGTCGACCTGATGGCGCGCTACGAATTCAGCCCACGCTGGAGCGCGACGCTGAACCTGGCCAACGTGACCGACGAAAAGTACCTCACCAGCCTGTACTGGAGCCAGAGCTACTACGGCGCTCCTCGCAGCGCCAGTGTGTCGGTCGACTGGAAGTTCTAGCCCGGGGCGGCGTGGCCGGCGCGGGGCCTCTCGTCGCGGGTTCGATCTGCGTCACAACCGCGCGGGTACAGGCCGGGCACAATCGCGGGTTCCATGCCCTGTCGGCCGGGTTGCCCCCGCCGCGGGGCGAGGCTTGCCGCGGCCCGTCCAGCCGCGGCGGGCCGGTCACCCCGACAAGCCCAGAACATGCAGTCCAACGACACGACTCCCGCCGCCGCCACCCCTCGCCAGAGCCAGCGCGATCTTGGCCGTCACAGCTACAGCCGAGAAGATCTGCTGGCCTGCGGGCGCGGCGAGCTCTTCGGCCCGGGCAACGCCCGCCTGCCGCTGCCCAACATGCTGATGATGGACCGCATCGTCCGCATCGACGACACCGGTGGTGACCACGGCAAGGGCATGATCGAAGCCGAGCTGGACATCCATCCCGACCTGTGGTTTTTCGCCTGCCACTTCGAAGGTGACCCGGTCATGCCCGGCTGCCTGGGCCTGGATGCGCTGTGGCAGCTCGTGGGCTTCTGGCTCGGCTGGCGCGGCAACCCGGGCAAGGGACGCGCGCTCGGCTCGGGCGAGGTGAAGTTCTACGGCCAGGTGCTGCCCAAGGTGAAGAAGGTCACCTACCGCCTGGACCTGAAGCGGGTGATCGAGCGCAAGCTGGTGATGGGCATCGCCGATGGCAAGGTATTTGCCGACGGGCGGGAGATCTACTCAGCCACCGACCTGAAGGTGGGCCTGTTCACCTCGACGGAAGATTTCTGATCATGCGCCGTGTCGTCGTCACCGGAGCCGGCATTGTTTCCAGCATCGGGAACAACCTGGCTGAAGTCACCGAAAGCCTGCGCACCTCGCGCTCGGGCCTCGCCTTCAACCCCCATTACGCCGAGCGCGGCATGCGCTCGCAAGTCAGCGGCCGACCGACGCTGAGCCTCGAAGAGGTGATCGATCGACGCACGCTGCGCTTCATGGGCGATGCGGCCTCGTATGCGTTCTTGTCGATGCAGCAGGCGATCGAGCATGCGGGCCTGACCACCGAGCAGGTCTCCCACCCGCGCACGGGTCTGGTGGCGGGATCGGGCGGGGCATCGAGCTTCAACCAGGTCTGGGCCGCCGACACCTTGCGCGCCAAGGGCATCAAGCGCGTGGGCCCCTTCATGGTGACGCGCACGATGGGCAGCACCGTCTCGGCTTGCCTGGCCACGCCGTTCGGCATCAAGGGCGTGAACTACTCGATCACCTCGGCCTGCGCCACCAGCGCGCACTGCATCGGCCACGCCGCGCAGTTGATCGCCTGGGGGCAGCAGGATGTCGTCTTCGCCGGTGGCGGTGAAGAAGAGAGCTGGGAGCTGTCGCTGCTGTTCGACGCCATGGGTGCGATGAGCAGCAGCTACAACGACCAGGCCGACCGCGCGTCGCGTGCCTTCGACGTGAGCCGGGACGGTTTCGTCATCGCTGGCGGCGGTGGCATGCTGGTGCTCGAATCGCTCGACCATGCACAGGCCCGCGGCGCGAACATCATCGCCGAGCTGGTGGGCTTTGGCGCCACTTCCGACGGCCATGACATGGTGGCCCCATCGGGCGAAGGCGCGGTGCGCTGCATGCAGCAGGCCATGTCCACGGTGAAGACGCCGGTGGACTACATCAACGCGCATGGCACCTCCACGCCCGTGGGCGATCTGGCCGAGCTGGGCGCGGTGCGTCAGGTGTTCGGCGAGCGGGTGCCCTTCATCAGCTCGACCAAGTCGATCACCGGCCACTCGCTGGGCGCCGCTGGCGTGCAAGAAGCCATCTACTCGCTGCTGATGCTGCAGAACGATTTTGCTGCCGCCTCGGCCCACATCGAGACGCTGGACCCGGCCGCCGAAGGGCTGCCCATCCTGCGTGAACGCCGCGATGGGGCGTTGAACACGGTGATGTCCAACAGCTTCGGCTTTGGCGGCACCAACGCGACGCTGGTGTTCTCGAAGTTCGCCGACTGAGCTTTCAGGCCGCCGGCCTCAGGCGTCCGGCTCGCTGACCAGCCGGATGGGCACCCGCAGCGCCTGCGCCAATGCCAGGCAGCGGTCGGTGTCCACCTCGGCCACGGCGCCGATCAGGTAGTCGTCGGCCTGGGTGTCAAAGCTGATGAGCGACCAGCCCGCCACGCGCATGTGGGCTGCGAGCGCCTCGAGGCCGTCCTGCATGTCTTCGCCGTTGGCCAGGCCATCCCAGTGGAAGGTTTGCAAGGCCTTGATGTCGGGCAGATGCGCCGCCGCATGAGGCACTTCATCGGCGGCCTTCCAGTCCAGGTGCATCCACACCGAGTGGTCTCGCAGTGCATAGGCGATGGCCCGGAAGAACGGCGTCGCGGGTCCGTCGTCAGGCATGACGTGGAACGAGCTCGGGCCGTCTTCGTCGTCTGCGGCATCACTGTCTTCATCGCTTGAGCCCGCGGCGGCCTCGTCGAGCCAATCGTCCAGCTGCGCCTGCAAGGTGGCGGCGGTGTCGTCCATGCCACGGCACAACAAGCCTATGAGTTCGCGGCAGGCCTCGCGATCGACCTCCCCGGCGAGTGTGCTGGCGTCGGCGGGCTCGCCGCGCTGCCAACGCTGATCGAACTGGCGCTTCATCTCGTCCAGCGTGGCTTGCCGGCTGCCGAGCGGGGCCGACAGCGAGCCATCGGCGTGCAGGTGGTAGAGCAGATCGTCCTGGTGCACCAGCATGCAGCCGTTCTTGTCGAAGGCCCACTGCAGATGCCAGGGGTGCATCGTCGGAGGCACGATCACGCGGCCGTGCTTGTCGGCGATGCCCACCCGGTCGCTGCCATGGATGGCGTTGCCCTCGGCATCGTGTTCCACGGTGAAGATCAGCACGCTGTCGCCGTGGAAGTGGGGCGGCCCGCCGCCGTTCTTCATCGACATCCGGTCGTAGACCATGGGCAGGATGACCTCGCCCCGTGCGTTGATCAACCCCCAGCGGCCATCCCGGGCGGCCATGGCCACCTTGTGGCGCTTGTGGAAGGGCGAGAAGCCGCTGAAGGCGAAGTCCGTCACCCGGCGACCGTCGAAGTCCAGCAGGGCCATCCGGTTGGGGCCATCCATGTCCGCACGCTCGGCCTCGATATAGCCATCGCCTCGGCCGTGGAAGAACCGGCCGCCGAGCTGCTGCTCGATGACCTCGCCGGTGTCGATGCGGCGCAACTCGTAGCTGGCCTCACCGTCGACACCCCGCGGTGAGTCGGGGGCCTGGCAGAGCACCAGCCGGTCTCCCACCGTGCTGACATGGGTGAAGATGGCGGGCAGCACTTCGATGCCGTTCGAATCGAGCAGGCCGTAGCGCTCATCGTTCGGCGAATCGGCTGGCCGCAACAGGGTGATCCACGCGCGTTTGGCGTCGTCGTCGTAGCGGTTGGTCAGCACCCGATGCGGGCCGACCGGCACCAGCCAGCGGCCATACGCGGTGACGGCGCCTTCCTGGTGGGGCTGGCCGCGTTGGCAGCGGCGCACCACGTAGGCGCCCAGCTTGGTGTCGTACTCGGCCGCTGACTTTCCGTCGTCGTACCAGCTGCCGCTGTACTCGGCGAGGAAGTCTGGCAGGTCGTCCGGATACTCGGACGGGTCTTGCCAGCATCCGGTAGCGACTTCCGCGCCCCAGTAGCCCACGGAGGTGACGGGTTGGGCCAACAGAAGTTGCAGCGCAGGTGCCGTCCGGGTCTCGTCGGCCCACTCGGCGGCCAGCGCCGTGGCTTGGCTCTGCAGCTGTTCAAACGCCTTGCGATAGCCGGGCTTGTCGTATTTACGGCCGTGCTCGGCGTGCATCAGCATGGAAGCATCGAACACCAAATGGCCGGTCTGCGTGTCGGCGAACGCCTCGAGCACCCCTTGCAGTGATTGCCGCAAGGCGGCGCCGTCATGGGCGTGCTCGGGGCGTTGCAGGCGTGCCCGCAGTGCCTGCAGGCGCCCAGAGGCTTCGTCCCAGGGGCAGATCAGTGCCGGCGGCTGCGGACCGTCGTTGTACGCCGGCCAGACGCATCGTCGTGGCGTCGGGCCGATCAGCCAAAGGAAAAGCAGGGGCACCGCATCGGACCACTCGGCGATGCCGCGGGTATTGAGCTGGGCCCAGTTCTCAAGGGTGGGCTCGGCTTCGGCCCAGTACAGGTAGACGGGATTCATGGTCGTTCGGGGGGATCGCTGGCGGGGCAGGGGTCAACGGCGCCGTCCGCGCCGCTGCGCCAGCGGTCGCTTGCCTTTGAGTTGTCGCTCAATGCCATCGTTCAGGTCGGCGCGCAGGGCGTGCACCTCGTCGACGTGGCCGTAGATGCCGGGGAAGCGCAGGTCCAGCCAGAGCCACAAGGTGCAGGCCCGCAAGGCCTGCTCCATCGCATCGAGCCGGCTGTGGCCATCAACGTCGTCCAGGAACCACGGAGGGTTCACGCGGCCGTGTCGGGCATGCTGGTGGCTCCAGTCGAGGAATTCCTGTACCTGGCCCTCGGTACGGCTGTCCACGGGCGCCTGGGCATAAATGAAACGATCGCGCAGGCTCAATCGGCCGGCACTGTCGTCGAGCTGCTGGGCCAGCTCGAGCATCACGTCGAGTTCAGCCACCGCGAAGTGCGCATCGTCGAGCTTCAACTGCTCGACGAACACGCCCAGCACCTCGCGCAGCCGGGTCTTGCCGAGGCGGCTGGCGATCGTCTCGACATGCCAGCCGTTGGGGGCCACCGGCGCCTTGAAGTCACGCGGCGCGCGCGGCTGTTTCGGCAGCAGGTCTTTCAGGGCACGGGCGGCGGAAGGCTCGGCTTCCTGCAATACGCCGACATAGCCCTCTTCATGGATGCCGAATCGGCCCGCGCGGCCCGCGATCTGGTGCACCTCGGACACACTCAACTCGCGGTCGGCCACGCCATCGAATTTGTTCATCGTGCTGAACAGCACCCGGCGAATGGGCAGGTTCAGCCCCATGCCGATCGCATCGGTGGCCACCAGCACATGCGACTCACCGCTGGCAAAGCGCTCCGCCTCTCGCCGGCGCACTTCAGGCGGCAGCGCGCCGTAGATCACCGACACCGGGTGCCCGTTCGCCGCGATCTGGTCGCGCAGCATCAGCACGTCGCGCCGGCTGAAGGCCACCACGGCGTCGCCCTTCTTCAGCTCGGAAACAGCCACCGGCTGGGTCAATCGCTCGACGTGCTGCTTGCGCTCGAAACGCTTGACCGTGCACGACTCTCCACACAGGCCCAACAACCGCTCGATGGCCGCCACGGCATAGGCCGAGCAGATGATGATCACCTCCTGGGCCGGTACGGCGACGATCGCCTGCGTCCACGCCCACCCGCGCGAGGGGTCGAAGATCATCTGCGCTTCGTCGATGACCGCCACGTCGATCGGGGTGTGGGTGTTCACCATCTCGATGGTGCTCGACACGACCCGGGCATTGCTGGCTGGCACGTTCTCTTCGCCGGTCAGCAGCGAGCACGGCACACCTCGGCCGACCAGTCGATCGCGCCCTTCGAGGGCCAGCAAACGCAGCGGGGCCAGGTAGGCGCCATCGAGTGCCTGGGCCAGACGCTCGAAGGCCGCATAGGTCTTGCCGCTGTTCGGCGGGCCGACATACAACGTGACGCGTCGCTGCAGGCGGCGAGCCTTCTCGAACGTATCGGGGTAGCCCTGGAAGGCCAGCTCGCTGTTCAAGCGCGCGAGCGTGTCCTGTTCGGCGACATGGTGCTCCCAGCGGTCTTGTGCCCGGCTGCAGGCGGCTTGCAGCTCCGCCAGGGCATCGGGGTCGGTCACCAAGGCCTGTGGGCCGCTGCATTCGGCCTGCAGGCGCGGCAGCAGCGAATCCAGCTGTCCCGGGTTCAAAGCACGGCTGCGTCCCACCAGCGATTCCACATGGGCTACCAGCGCTTCGGCGTGCGGGTAGGGCAGGGGCGGGCCCAGTGCGGCGTGCAGGGCCGGCACATCGCCGGTGCGGTAGAAGGCCCAGATGATGTCCCGGTCAACTGGAACGCGAAACAGCACCGGCAGGCGCCAGCCGGTGCTCGGGATCGTCAACCCATGCCGGATCAGGCGCGTCCACTGGCCGGCGCGCCGGGTGACGGCGGCCGATTCGAGCGCCGCCGTGCGTTCCTGCATCAGCGGGCGTGCTTCGGCGCCGGTGCCCACGGCGTCCAGGTGCGCGAGGGCGGCGTCGATCAGCCCCGGCTCGATCCATCGGCTGGCCCGCAGCCCTGCCGTGGCCTTCTGAAGCAGCACCAGCCCCATCTTGTCCAGGTGCTGTTCGGCCTCCGGACTGTTCTCGGGCAGGTAATCGGCCGGCTTGACCACCTGCGGCAAGGCGTAGGAGCCTTGCCGCAGCCGGTTGAACTCGACCTTGCCGATGTGGGCCGGCAGGCGTGACAGGTGGCGGGGGTTCGGCAGGCTGGGGGTATTGCCGCGGGGCTCGCTCGCGGGGCGCGCGGCTTTGGCTGGCGAAGGCGTGTTCTTGTCGGTCATCGAGACGCAGCCTCGTGGGCCGCACAGGGATAGGGGTGTTGGGCCCGGCTCAGGTGCCCAGCAATTGTTGCTCTGCGCGCTCGGTGATGGCGGCGATGCAGGGGTGGGAGATCTGCCGCTCGACGGTCACCGCATAAAACTCTTCGACCAGCTCCGAGGTGCGCCCGACCACACGGACGCCATATTGCGCAGAAGTCTCCGATTCGAGCACAGTCGGCGTCATGAAGACGCCACGCCCCTCGCCGCCGAACGCTTTCATCAGCGCCGCGTCGTCGAATTCGCCAATCACGTGAGGGCGGATCTTGTGCATGGCCAGCCAGAAGTCGAAGCGTTGACGCATCGCGGAGGTCGAACTCTGCAGCAGCATCGGCGCGCCATCCAGGCACTGCGGGAACTCCCCGGCCAGGCTGCGCTTGAGTGCGGGCGCGGCGAAAAAGCTCATCTCCGTCGAGCCGAGCAGGTGGTTGAAGGCCTTGACGCTGATCTGCCGGCTCATCGGCTCGTCAGCGATGACCAGATCCAGACGGTGGACGGCCAGTTGCCCGAGCAGATCCTGAAACTTTCCCTCGTGGCAGATGAGGCGCACATGCTCGGCCAGGCCGAGCGCCGGCTCCAGCAGCCGGTAGGCGACGGCTTTGGGCACCGAATCGGCGATGCCTACCTGGAAATCCAGGGTGCGTTCGCCACTGCGTGCCTCGCTCAGCTTGGCTTCCAGCTCGGCCGACAGGGCAAAGATCTGATCGGCGTAGCCCAGCACCAGCCGGCCCTCGTCGGTCAGTTCCAGGCCGCGGCCCGCCTTGCGGAAGAGGGCGCAACCGAGGCGGTCTTCCAGGAGTTTGATCTGGCCGGACAAGGTTTGCGGCGAGATGTGCAGTTGCTCGCCCGCCCGGACGATGCCGCCTGCCTTGGCGGCGGCCCAGAAGTAGTGAAGGTGCTTGAAATTCATCGACATCGCCAACGCTTCGCGAAAATCGTACGGTTGGCAAGAATGTTTCGACTGTACGCTAAGTGTCTGTTTGCCTACAGTGCTTGGTTTTCAACCGGAGGCGCCCCCCGTGGAATTCCTGCTCGACCCTCACCTGTGGATTGCCTTCGCGATGCTGACCGCACTCGAAATCGTGCTGGGCATCGACAACATCATCTTCATCTCGATCCTGGTGAACCGCCTGCCCGCTGAGCAGCGGGATTCGGCACGCCGCCTCGGCTTGGGCTTCGCCATGCTCACCCGCGTGATGCTGCTGCTGTCGCTGAGCTGGGTGATGGGTCTGACGGCCGACCTGTTCACCGTGTTCGGGCAGGGCATCAGCGGCCGGGACATCGTGCTGTTGGCCGGTGGCCTGTTCCTGCTCTACAAGGCTTCGCACGAGATCTTCGTCGAAGTGGAGGCCCGTGAAGAGCATTCGCCCGACGAAACGGCCGCGCCGTCGGCGAGCGCCAAGAAGGGTATGTTCTGGGGCGTGATCGGCCAGATCGCCATCATCGACATCGTCTTCTCGCTCGACTCGGTGATCACGGCCGTCGGCATGGTCGACCGCATTGGCGTGATGATCGCGGCGGTGCTGGCGTCGGTGGGCGTGATGCTGGTGGCGGCCAAGCCGATCGGCGAATTCGTCGAGAAGCATCCTTCGGTCAAGGTGCTGGCGCTGGCCTTCCTGGTGATGGTCGGCATGGCGCTCACGGCAGAAGCCTTCGACATGCACGTGCCCAAGGGCTACATCTACGCCGCGATGGCCTTCTCGCTGGCCGTGGAGTCCCTCAACATCCGCTCGCGCAGCAAGCGTCTGGCGCTCAAAGCCGCCGCCAAAGAGGCCAATGCTTCGTAAATGCCGAAGCTGAAGTTCGAAACATTCGACTGTTCACGAAGTGTCTTCGGCCCTAGAGTGACGTCGTCCAACCTGCCTTTTTTGAAGGGACTGCCATGAACCTGCAACAAGTTCGCTCCGACGGCTTCAACGCTGTCGGCATGGGCGTCGCGAGCCCAGCCGAGCGCAACCGGGTGTTGCGCAACACTTACGCCCTGCTGGCGTTGTCGATGGTGCCGACGGTGCTCGGTGCCTGGCTCGGCGTGGCCACCGGCCTGTCCAGCATGATGTCCGGCGGGGTGGGCTTGGTCGCCTTCCTGGTCGGCGCCTTTGGCTTCATGTTCGCCATCGAGAAAACGAAGAACTCGGCGGCCGGCGTGCCGGTGTTGCTGGCGTTCACCTTCTTCATGGGCGTGATGCTCTCGCGCCTGATCGGGGTGGTGCTCGGCATGGGCAACGGTGCCGCGCTCATTGCCACCGCATTCAGCGGCACGGGCCTGATCTTCCTGGGCATGGCGACGATGTCGTCGGTCATCAAGCGTGACCTGAGCTCGATGGGCAAGTGGCTCTTCATCGGCGCCGTGATGCTGCTGGTGGCCGGCATTGCCAACTTCTTCATCCAGAGCAGCGCGCTGATGATCACGCTGTCGGTGCTGGCGATGGGCATCTTCTCGGCGTTCATCCTGTACGACCTCAAGCGCGTCCAGGACGGCTTCGAGACGAACTACATCAGCGCCACACTGAGCGTCTACCTGAGCCTGTTCAACGTCTTCCAATCGCTGCTGAGCCTGCTGGGCATCTTCGGCAGCAGCGACGAGTGACGCATTCCGGCCCACTGCACGAACGGACACTCTCATGAACCACACTTCGCCCGTGACGTCGCCGCTGAGCGGGCTGCTGATGGCGATCGGCCGCGGCCTGCGGCTGGTCTTCGGTATCGCGCTGCTGGCGGGCACCGCGCTGCTCGGGTTGCTGCTGATCGCCGGGTTGTTGCTGCGGTCCCTGTTCCGGGGCCGCCCGCGCGGCCCGGTCTCCCGCATCGACCTGGGGTCGTGGCGCCCGTCGGCGCCACGCCAACGCGCACCGGTCGGCGAGGTGGTCGACATCGAGGCGCGAGAGATCAAGACGAACTGAAGTTCCGCGCTGCCTGGCCCAAGGCACTTGTCACCCGGAGCCGCACCGCATTCGCTGTGCGGCTCTTTCCCTTTCAAGGTGAGGGACGCGTTGCCCGCGTCCGGATTCAGGTGCGCACCAGAACGCGGTACTTCAGCGTGGTGCTGCCACCGGAGGGCACCGCGATGCGCCATTCGGCGGTGCCGGCGGCGGCCTTGGTGTGCGGGTGGGTTTCATTCAGCATCGTCCACTCGGCGGGCACCGGCTCGCGCACGGTGACGGTGACCGGTTCTGACTTGGCGTTGCGCAGCACGATTTCGTAGGCGCTTTCATAGACGTAGCTGGCCCGGTTGGTGGGTTCGCGTCGCTTGAAGTCGGTCTGCTTCTTGTCCGCGGTCACGTCGAAGGCGTCGCCCAGATGCAATCGGACGGTTTCGTTCTTTGGCGTGTGGTCGATGCGGTCTTCGCCCACGAACTGCGCGTTGCCGGCGCTGTCACGCTTGTAGACCCGCACCACCCCCTTGGGCAGCGGCAGGCCAAGACGGGCCGATTCGCGGTTGCTGAACTCCACGTAGACGGCCGCCTTCAGCTTCTGGCCAATGTCGCCCACGCTCGTTTGGTAGTAGTAGTCGCCGCCGCTGAACAGCAATTGTTTGGTCACCGGCACGCCGCTCGCGCTCATCAGTGCGACCTGCTTGGTCTGGTTCTCGGCCAGGGTGGTGGGGCGGTTCAAGGTGTAGAGGTGGTATTCGAAGAGCGACTCCTGCGCCATGGCGTCAGCCATTGGGGCCGCCGCGCCAGCGAGGGCCACTTCCTTGCGCGCGCGACGCACTTCCTCCTGCACCCGGTTCACGTCGCCGGCCACCAACTGCAGCTTGGCGTTGGCGTAGGTGGTGCCGCTCTGGTTGGTGAGCGTGACCCAGCCATTCAGGTCGAGTGAGGCATCGTCGGCGCTCAGCTCGGCCACATAGTCTGCCCGCCAAGAGAGCCCTCCGGTCAGGTAGGACAACTCGATGTCCTGCGGGCCGGCGCGTCGGCTTTGAAGCTCGGTGACCAAGGTCGGCCGGTCGCGCAGGTTGGCCGGCACCCCATCAAAGACGATCCGCCCGGGCGCCCCTGTTTCGATGCGATCGCCGATCTTCAGCACCACACCACTGTTGGCGCTCAGCACCTCGGCGGTCTCGGTGGTCTCGACGCCGGTGTTCGATGCCGTGCGAACGACGCGCACGGTGCGCCCGACGTACTTCTCCAGCAGCTTGGCCGGGGTGAGCAGGTCGAAGTCGAAATTTTGCTCCAGCAGGCTGAACGACCCAGGATTCGACAGGCTTCTGAGCTGGGCGGTCTCTGGACGAATGCGGGCACTCACATCGCGAAGCGCGAGCCGCTGTGCGCCTTCGTCGATGTTCACCTTGCGGGTGTCTTTCACGAGGGCGAGATCCTGGTTGTAGATGGTGATGGCCACCGACTGTTGGTCGTCCAGCGTGCTGCGGCGTTCAGCCCTGGGACCGGTGCCGGCGGGTGAGGACTCGGCGGCCGCCGTGGCGCCACTGAGCACCAGCGCGGCCGTGGCGCCGCTCAGCACCAAGGTGGCCACGGCCGACGTGGAGGAAGAAAGCGAGCGGTGGGGCATGAGGTCTCTCCAGGGTCGCGTCGCGACAGCGAGCGTTCTGAAGGGTTGTACGGGCTGCGCACTGCAGCGGGGTTAGGCCACGCAGAAAAAGTCCCTCGCGGCCAAGGCGGGCATCCAGACGACATCCACCACGTGGTGCCAAACCGACAATGACGCAAATACGAATGATTCGCAATATAATGTGAAGTAGCCAGCCCAGCGCCCGTCTTCGCGACGCGGAACCGTTTTCCCGCCGCCCGCAGCGCCCCGCCAGCCAAGCCCATCACCCCATGGCCCTCCCTGACAAGGGAAGGCCTGCTTGCTGCGCGAGGAGTTGCTCACGTGCCGGATTCGTCCAGCCGACTGCCGAACGAGAAGGTGCCGCCCACGACGGGCGCGGCCGGCTGGGTGTCGCCGTCGACACAGGCTGAGCAAGCTGCCATGCGGCCCACCTGTCCGCAGCCGGTGACGCACGCTGTCCGGGCCGACCGTGGCGAGCCCGCCGTGCCCAGCGCCGCGCTGCGGGGCAGCTCCACCACGCCGTTGCCCCCCTGGGCGCGGCGCACCCTGGTGGGGTTCGTGTGCCTCGCCCACCTGGCCGGTGCCTGGGGGTTGATGCAGATGGCCTCGGTTCGCCAGGCCCTCGCCGAGGTCGCACCCATGGTCGTCGACTTCGTGGCTGCCGCGCCGCCGGTCCCCGAGCCGCCACCACCCCCGCCGCCGCCGGTGGCTCGGCCCCGCCTGCAACCACCCGTTCCAGCCCCGCTGATCGCAGCGGCGCCCTCGGCCGAGACCGCGCCTGCCGCGATGGTGGTGCCGCCCCCCGAGCCCGCGCCGCCGGCCGAGCCGGTGCCTGCGCCAGCGCCAGCGCCTGCCCCCGCCCCGGCGGCCGAGCCGGTGGCCCGCACCATTCCCGCCACCGCGGTCAGCTACCTCGAGCCGCCCGCACCCGTGTACCCACTGGCCTCGCGTCGCCTGCATGAGCAAGGCGAGGTGTTGTTGAAGGTGGAGATCGGCACCGATGGGCGTGCGCGCCAGGTGCTGGTGTCGAGGTCGTCCGGATCCGCGCGGCTCGACACCGCCGCGCTCACCGCAGTGCGTGCGGCCCGATTCAGGCCCTACACGGAAAACGGCGTGCCCTTGGTCGTGTGGACCACGGTGCCCATTCAATTCGAACTGGAGAACAAGTCATGACGGAGCCCAACACCTTGGGGCTGGCCCACTTTCTGGGGCAAAGCGACGCGGTGGGCAAAACGCTGCTCGCCATCCTGGTGCTGATGTCGGTGACCTCGTGGGTGCTCATCGCGACCAAGGGCCTCACGCAGTTCTTTCGCAAGCGCCGCTCGGAAGCGTTCCTGAGCTTCTTTTGGAACGCCACTTCTCTCGACGAGGTGCAGGCCGAGATCACCACCCATGGCGTGCACGAGCCTTTCGCCCATCTCACAGCGCATTCGATGCACGCGAAGGCCCATCACCGCAAGTACGGGGCGGCCAAGCTGGCCGAAGCGGGCAGCGAGCAGGAGTTCCTCACCCGCACCATCAAGAAGGTGTTGGATGAAGAAACCATGCAGCTCGAAAGTGGGCTGACGCTGCTGGCGACGATTGGTGCCACCGCACCGTTCGTCGGCCTGTTCGGCACGGTGTGGGGCGTGTATCACGCGCTGGTCGCCATCGGCATGAGCGGCGCCGGTACGCTGGACAAGGTCGCCGGGCCGGTGGGCGAGGCGCTGATCATGACCGGCCTGGGCCTGGCGGTCGCGATCCCGGCCGTGATGGCCTACAACTGGATGGCCCGCAGCAACCGCGTGCTCACCGCCAAGCTCGATGCCTTCGCCTTCGAGTTGATGTCGTTCCTGACACTGGGCCAGACCCTGCGGCAAGGCGCCGAGCCGAGCGCCAATGTGCACGCGATGCCCGCGCGCGCCGGAGCCTGACATGGCCTTCGCCAGCTTCGATTCACAGCGCGCCGCGGCGCCGATGAACGAGATCAACATGGTCCCGCTGATCGACGTGATGCTCGTGCTGCTGGTGATCTTCATCGTCACCGCGCCGCTGCTCACCCACGCGGTGAAGCTCGATCTGCCGCAGGTCACCTCGCAGCCGAACGAACTCAAGCCGCAGAAGATCGACTTTGCGATCGACGGCCAGGGGCAGCGGTTCTGGAACGGCGAGCCCGTGTCGCGCACCGACGCGGCGCAGCGCTTCGCCGCGGCCGGCCGTCTGCAGCCTGTGCCCGAAGTGCACCTTCGTGCCGACCAGGCCGTGGCGTACCGCGCCGTGGCCGAAACCTTGGCCGATGCCTCGAAGGCCGGCGTTCACAAGATCGGCTTCGTCAGCGAGCCCGAGCCTCGCTGAACCACGCGCTTCATGCCCCCGTTTATTCCCCACTGCCAGCCCTTCGCCAGCCAGGGAAATCGCCAACCTGACGACGAGAGAAGTTTCTTGAACACCCCCACGTCCGCCAACCCGAAGGCACCCCTGTCGACGACGCCGTCGGCCACCACATCGGCCGCCGCCATCCCCTTCAGCCTGCGTGCGGCCACGCTCGCTTTGGTCTTCGGCACGGCCCAGGCGCAAACCGCCCCATCGATGCCTGCGCCCGCGGGTACAGACGCCGCGAAGACCACCGAGTCCAGCCTGCCTCCGGTGAAGGCCACCGCCACTGCCGAGCGCGACAACAGCCGTGCCAGCAGCGGCGGCAAATTCGAACAGGACGTGCGCGATGTGCCGCAATCGATCACGGTGGTCGACCGCAAGCTGCTCGACAGCCAGGCCGCCGCATCGTTGAAAGATGCCCTGCGCAACGTGCCCGGCATCACGCTCGGTGCAGGTGAGGGTGGTGTGATCGGCGACAACATCAACCTGCGGGGCTTCTCGGCCCGCACCGATGTGTACCTCGACGGCATGCGTGACCGTGGCCAATACACCCGCGACGTGTTTGCGCTGCAGGCGGTCGAAGTGCTGAAGGGGCCGTCGTCGATGATGTTCGGCCGCGGCTCGACCGGCGGGGTGATCAACCAGATCACCAAGAAGGCCGAGCTGAAAGACAGTGGGGAGGTGGGTGCCACCGTCGGCACCGACGGCTACACCCGCGCCACGGGTGATTTCAACAAGGCCCTGTCCGGCAGCGCGGCCTTCCGAGTGTCGGCCTTTGGCCAGCAGATCGAATCAACCCGCGATGTCGCGCGGCAGAAGGGGGCGGGCGTGGCCCCGTCGGTTCGCCTGGGCATCGGCACGCCGACCGAGTTCACCGTCGCCGCCCTGGTGCAGCGTAGCCGCGACATCCCGGACTACGGCTTCCCGTTCGTCACCACCGCGGGCGAGGGCACGGTGCGCAAGCCGATCGATGCGCCCGCCCACAACTTCTACGGCTACACCGACGACCAGTTCAACCAGGACGTCAATGTGCTGACGCTGTCACTGCAGCACAAGGCGAGCGCGGCCACCACGCTGCGCACCCGACTGCAGCTGAGCGACAACCGCACCCACGCCCGGGCCAACCCGCTCGGTGCGGTGACGAATGTCAACGGCACGGTGCCGACGCGCCACGACGACCTGAACGATCTCGTCGCTGCCCGTTCCACCCGCGAGCGCCACCTGAAGGACACCTCGCTGATCAGCCAGACAGACGTGGTCACCACCTGGAAGACCGGCACCGTCTCCCACCAGCTGACCGCGGGCGTCGAGCTCGCCCACGAGCGCAACCGCGACGACCGCTACGCCTGGAACACCTCGGTGGACGCGGCCACCATCAACCTCGGCTCGCCCGTCTACACGGGCATCACCGGCTCGCACGCCTTGTCGCGCACGACCACGACCAATGCCGACACGGTCGCCGTGTACCTGAACGATCAGGTCGAACTGACGCCGCAATGGAAGTTGGTGGGCGGATTGCGCAACGAGCGGTTCATGGTCGATTCGAGCCTGGTCAAGTACACGCTGCCCAACGGCTTCCCGGCAGACACCACCGAGGCCGCGGCACCGAAGTCTGAAAGCATGTGGAGCCCGCGCGCGGGGGTGTTGTTCCAGCCCGATGCCTCGCAGAGCTACTACCTCTCGTACGGCACCTCGTTCAACCCGTCCGGCGAGACGGTGTCGCAGAGCGCCAGCACGGCACAACTTGCGGCCGAGCGCAACCGTTCCTTCGAGCTGGGGGCCAAGCTCGACCTGTTGGACGGCGAACTGAGCGTCACTGGCGCGCTGTTCCGCATCGAGAAGACCAACCCGCGTACGCAGGATGCCGCCGGCACCCAGGTGACGGAAGGGCTCATCCGCGTCGATGGCCTGGAGCTGGGCGCCACCGGCCGCCTCAGCCCGCAGTGGGAAGTCTTCGCGGGCTACACCTACCTGAACGGCAAGATCGTCGAGTCGCCGCAGATCGGCAGCAACGCTGACGCTGGCATCGCGGCCGAAGGCAAGACGGCGCCCAATACGCCGCGCCACAACGCCACCGTGTGGACCACCTACCGGCTCACTCCGCAGTGGGAGCTGGGCGGCGGTGCGCAGTTCGCCAGCGAACGCTGGCTGAACAACTACGAAACGGCCAAGGTCGATGGCTACACCCGCTGGGATGCGACGGTGGCCTATCTGCAGAAGACGTGGGAAGTGCGTCTGAACCTGCAGAACCTGAGCGATGCGGTGTACTTCGAAGCCAGCAGCGCCGGCCGTGCCACGCCGGTGCGTGGTCGCACGGCCCTGGTCAGCGCGCTGTACCGCTTCTGATGTGATGAACCCGGCGCGGAGGGCTGGACCATGATCGTGCAGATTCCCGCCGTGCTGGGCGCGGCCCAGGTGCGGGCCGCGCGCGAAGCGCTCGAGCGCGCGCCCTGGGTCGACGGCCTCGCGACCGCGGGCCATCAGGGCGCGCGCGTCAAGCGCAATCGCCAGCTGGCCGAAGCATCGCCGCTGGCTCTGGAGCTGGGCCAGATGGTGCTCGCGGCGCTAGAGCGGCATCCGCTGTTCATCAGCGCCGCCTTGCCCCATGAGGTGTACCCGCCGATGTTCAACCGCTACGAGGGTGGCGAGACGTTTGGCGCGCACGTCGACAACGCGGTCCGGCTGCTGCCCGGCACGGGCCGCAAGTTCCGCACTGACCTGTCGGCCACGTTGTTCCTCACCGACCCCGATACCTACGACGGCGGCGAGCTGCTGATCGAAGACACCTACGGGGCCCACTCGGTCAAGCTGCCCGCGGGGGATCTCATCCTCTACCCGTCGAGCAGCCTGCACCGCGTCGAGCCGGTGACGCGCGGCGTGCGTCTGGCCTCATTCATGTGGGTTCAGAGCATGGTGGCCGACGAGGGGGAACGCAACCTGCTGTTCGACCTGGACACCGCCATCCAGCGCCTGGCGCAAACGAACGCCGATGAAGCCGCGCGCCTGCAACTGACCGGTTGCTATCACAACCTGCTGCGCCGATGGATCAAGGTCTGACCTCCGTGGCGGTGAACCCGCGCCCGTCGGGCGTGGAGGCGGCACAGCGCCGTGCCCGCTGGCTCAAGGCCATCCTGCCGTGGCACTGGATCAGCTCGGCCATCACGCTGGTGGGCCTGCTGGCCTTTGCGCTCACCGGCATCACCCTCAACCACGCCGTCAGCATCGAGGCGCGGCCGACGGTGCGCACCGGCCAGTTCGATCTCTCTGCGGAAGACCGTGCGGCGCTGGGGCGGGGCGCGCCGGCCGCCGAGGGATCGGCGCGTGCGCCTTTGCCGGCGGGATTGACCAGCGCTGTGCAGGAACAGATCGGCCTGCCGTGGGACGCCGCCACCGAAGCCGAGTGGAGCCGCGACGAGATCTACCTCTCGCTGCCCCGGCCCGGCGGCGACGCGTGGCTGCGTATCGATCGCGAGCGCGGCATCGTCGAATGGGAAGACAGCGACCGCGGCTGGATCGCCTGGCTCAACGATCTTCACAAGGCGCGCCACACCGGTGTGGCGTGGCGATGGTTCATTGATGTGTTTGCAATCGCCTGCTCTCTCGCGGCAGTGACGGGGCTGCTGCTGCTGGCCCTGCACGCACGCCGCCGTCCCATCACGTGGCCGCTGGTCATCGTGGGCTTCCTGTTGCCCTGGATCCTGGCGATCTGGGTCGCGCATTGACGGCTCTTCGCCAGCCTCCCAGGCCGGCTGCGATTCCCCTTGTCCCACGGCTCAGCACTTTCTCATCCTGTGTCCACTCCCTCTCGTCCGATGAACTTTCGCTACACCGTTTCGCTCGGGGCCGCCCTGGCCGCGGCACCCTATTCGGCCCAGGCGGCCGAGTTGTCCTTGAAGCTGGAGATTCCGCGCCTGGCGGTGGCCGAGTACCACACGCCCTACGTGGCCGTGTGGCTGCAGCGCGCCAGCGACCAGGGCTTTGCCGGCCACCTGGCGGTCTGGTATGACCTGAAGAAGAAGGACAACGCTGGCGCCAAATGGCTGCGTGACCTGCGGCAATGGTGGCGCCAGGGCGGGCGAGACGCGCAGATGCCGATGGACGGTGTCAGCGGTGCTACTCGTGCGCCGGGCGAACACTTGGTACAGCTTGGCGGCGCGAAGGCGCTGGCGACCTTGCCGGCTGGTGACTACGAGGTCGTCGTCGAGGCGGCGCGGGAGGGGGGTGGTCGCGAGGTGCTGCGTCTGCCGCTGCGATGGCCCATGGCCGGCGTCGCCCAGGCCAAGGCGCAGGGCGAGCACGAGCTGGGTGCGATCAGCCTGCAAGGCAAACCCTGATCGAAAGGACGACGACATGATGCTTCACACGATGACCCGCACCCTGGCGGGTGCTGCGGTCCTTCTTCTCAGCAGCCAGGCTGCGCTGGCGCACCACCCATGGTTGCTGCCGAACCAGACCCTGCTGGACGGCAAGGACGCTGCCGTGGCGATCGACGCGGCTGCCAGCGAGGACCTGTTCGAGTTCGACACCCGCGGCCTGCCATTGGACAGCCTGGTGGTCACCGGGCCGGACGGCTCGAAGATCGAGCCCCGTGCGGTCAACACCAGTTCCCGGCACCGCAGCAGCTTCGAGTTGAACCTCGACCAACCGGGCACCTACCGGGTGGCGAGCGTGAGCCAGGGCGTGATGGCCAGCTACAAGCTCGGCAACGAGACCAAGCGCTTCCGAGGCAGCCAGCAAGACTGGGACAAGGAACGCCCGCCGCAAGCCGAGGAGGTGCGCGTCACCCGCTTGTCCAACCGCATCGAAACCTTTGTGGCCCGGGACAAGCCCAGCGACAAGCCGTTTGCCGCGGTGGGCCAAGGCCTCGAACTCATCCCGCTCGATGCGCCGGTCGATCTAAGTGACGGCGACCGCACCCGCTTTCGCCTGCTGCTCGATGGTCAACCCTTGGTGGATGCAGCGATCAGCCTGATGCGCGGCGGCAATCGCTACCGCTACAAGATGGGCGAGCAGACGCTGCGCAGCGACGGCCGCGGCGAGTTCGCGGTCGCGTGGACCGAGCCCGGCCGCTACTGGCTCGGCGTGAACCACAGCGTGTCGGCCGACGGCGCGGCAACACCCTCGCAAGCGCCTCAGCGCCGCTTCAGCTACAGCGCCACCTTCGAAGTCCGGCCGCGGTGACGGACGCCGCGGCCTCGACGGTGGCAGCGCGGGCGCCCGCGCCTGTGGTGTGGGTGCCGCCAGACGCACCGTGGGTCACTGCACCGCGCGACGCCGTGCTGCACCGCTGGGCGGGCCGCAGCATGGGCACGGTATGGCGGCTGGTGCTGGCCGTGACGCCGCAGCAGCCGGTGCTCCCCGTGCGCGGGGTGGTCGAAGGCTGCCTGGCCGAACTCGTGCGGCAAATGAGCCATTGGGAGCCGGAGTCGGAGCTGAGCGCGTTCAACCGTCTGGCGGCAGGCGAGTCGATGCCGCTCTCACCCGACTTTGCCCACGTGATGCGGATGGCGTTGGAGGTTGCGCATCAGAGTGGCGGTGCCTTCGATCCGACCATCGCCGAGGCGGTGCAGCGGTGGGGCTTCGGGCCGATCGCCCGCTACGACAGCCCGGGCTTCGCGCCCTCGCCACCGGTCGCCCCGCCCGTGCCGGAATCAGCCCCCTGGCGCTCACTGGCGTGGCATGAGGGCAGGCTGCGACAACCCGGCGGCTGCCGGCTCGATCTGTCGGCCATCGCCAAGGGCCATGCGGTGGATGCCGTGGGCGCTGCGCTGCGGGCCCTGGGCTTCGGCAGCTTCCTCTTCGAGTTGGGCGGCGAGCTGCGGGGGGAAGGCCTCAAGCCCGATGGTCAACCGTGGTGGGTGGCGATCGAGCGCCCGCCGGGCGGAGCGCACCTGCCGCCGTTGCGTGCTGCACTGATCGGGCAGGCGGTCGCGACGTCCGGCGACTACCGGCAAGGCTTTCGTGACACGCAGGGCCGTTGGCGCTCCCACACGCTCGACCCGCGACGCGGCTGCCCGGTCGAGCATGATCTGGCCTCGGTCACGGTGCTGCACCGCAGTGCGGCGCGCGCCGATGCGCTGGCCACCGCCTTGTTCGTGATGGGCTGGGATGAAGGACTGGCCTGGGCCGACCAACACCGCGTCGCCGCCTGGTTCACCGCCCGCGATGGTGCCGGCGGCTGGCGCGAGGCGGCCACCGCTGCGCTGAAGGACTGGCTGGACGACTGAGGCTGAGAGTCTTTCGCCGATGCCCGTCTTGACCCCCCAAACGCCCCGGCTCTTCGTTGCCAATGCTCGCCATAGCCCGAGCTATGGCTGTGCTTTGCGCCTCGATCCGGGTCGCCTGGGTGCCTCTTTCGGGCACCGCCGAAAAACGCTCAGCCTCTGAGAACCCCGGCGCGGTGCCGCAGGCCTCACTTTTCGTCGGTCAGCGAGTTCTGTGCGACGAAGACCATGCCGAAGGCGCCCCAGGACAGCGTCTTGCCGTTGGCGGTGGTGTACGAGGCCACGCCGATCGAGTGGTAGTTGGAGACGAAGGCGGTCAAGTGCCCGAGCCCCAGCGCGCCGGCCAGCGGGCTGCGCTCCGAAGTGGCCTGTTTGATAGTTTCGCGGTGCTTGTCGGCGGACGGATTGAGCGCGATCGCGGCCACAAAGGCTCCCGCGGTGACAAGGGCAGAGACAAGAGCGCGCGCCATGATGAGGTGATTTGGTAAAGCTGAAGTCGGCGCAGCATACCCCTGCCTGGCTCGTCGCGCCGTGGGCCTTCGGTGTCGAGGTCAGAGACCGCCGAAGGCCGGGCCCGGTTCGCCGTCCAGATGGCGTTGCAGCTGCAACAGCCCGTCACGAATCGCCGGGGCCACCGTGGACGACGCCAGCATGCCGGCTTCGTCCAGGTGGGCGCCCAGCAGCGGCAAGGTGATCGAGGCGTGCTCCACCAGGTCAGCCGACATGGTCTTCAGCGTTTCGCGCAAAGCGTCGTCGGCGTGGTGGGCGCGAGGCGATGCGTTCCAGACGGCCACCGGCTTGTGGACGAAGTCTTCGAAGCTCACCAGCCAGTCCAGCGCATTCTTGATCGTTCCGGTGACGCCGTGGGCGTACTCCGGGCTGGCGATCAGCAGGGCCGCGGCTTGGCTCACCTGCGCATGCAGGTGC
Source organism: Ideonella lacteola (assembly GCF_038066555.1). Taxonomy (NCBI): domain Bacteria; kingdom Pseudomonadati; phylum Pseudomonadota; class Betaproteobacteria; order Burkholderiales; family Sphaerotilaceae; genus Ideonella; species Ideonella lacteola. Next base: position 157,203 of record NZ_JBBUTG010000002.1, read on the forward strand.
TGCACCGGTTCCGGCGTGTCGGCTTCGAGGTCGGGGTTGAACAGGGGCAACCGGCCGAGGTGGTCGAACACGGCGACCGTCATGCCCTGCGGTGCCAGGCGGCTGGCGGCACGCAGCAAGGCGGCATTGATCGATCGGGCGCGGAGGCTGCCGCACAACGCGAGCACGCGGTGAGGGGGTCTCAAGAGGGGCTCCAGGTGGTGGCGCGCGACCCGCCGAAATGCAAGCGATTCGCGCTCAGACCAAAACTTCGCGGGTATCGTCGGCCAGACGAACCACCGCACAATGCACGTTCGCCCACGACAGACCCCGAAGGAGAAAGCCATGAAAGGCGACGCCAAAGTGATCGAGTATCTCAACGCCCAGTTGAAGATGGAGCTGACGGCGATCAACCAGTATTTCCTCCACGCCCGCATGCAGAAGAACTGGGGTCTGGCGAAGCTGGCCAAGCACGAATACGAAGAATCGATCGAAGAGATGAAGCACGCCGATCGCTTGATCGAACGGGTGCTGATGCTCGACGGCCTGCCCAACCTGCAGGACCTGGGCAAGCTCTATATCGGTGAGAACGCGGTCGAGACGCTCACTTGCGACCTGAAACTGGAGCAGGCCTCTCAGGTGCACCTGAAGGAGGCGATCGCCTTTTGCGAATCGGTGCGCGACTACGTCTCGCGCGATCTGCTCGGCGACATCCTCGAAGACACCGAAGAGCACATCGACCACCTGGAAACCCAGATCGGCCTGGTGGCCCAGATGGGTGAGCAGAACTGGATCCAGTCGGCCGCCGCGGGCGAGGTGGGCTGAGAGGCTGACAGGCAGACAGCCTGAGAGGCAGACAGCCAGTGCGGGGCCGAGGGTGAGATGCCCTCGATACTCAAACGGTAATGAGAAGGATTCCTATTCCGTGTACACTGCGTGTGTCTCGGGGAATCGCCCCGCCGTTGCCAGCTCTGCCATGATCGTTTGCCTCTGCCATCGCGTGTCTGATCGGGACATCCACCGTGTGGTCGGTGAAGGCGTGACCAATTTCGAGCTGCTGCAAGACCTGACGCGCGTGGCGTCGAACTGCGGCAATTGCCTGGACTGCGCGCAGATGATCTTCGACGAGGCTTGCGCGGCGCGCGGCTGCGGTGGCCAGCACGTCCACGCCGGTGGCGCCGGCCAGGCCACGACCGGCCCGGCCCACACGGCCTGACGGTCGCCGTGCCTCGCCCACTGTCTGGCGGCGGCGGGCGAATGTCTCACAACCCCTAAAGCGGGGCCTCTCCCGCGCCGTGTCGGCGCCACTGTCTGGATGCACTGCGGTTAGAGTCGCTGCCCAGCAGCGCGCCGCTGCATGAGTGAGGAGGGGAGCACGTGCAAAAGAAATGGGCCTGGGCCCTGGGGGCGAGCGCAGTGGTCGCCATCGGCGTTGGCGTGGCCACATTCGGCTATGCACGCTACGGTGGCCAGATCAACGCCAAGGGGGTGGACTGGCGGGCGCCAGCGGCCTACCTCGCCACGCCCTCGCTGACGGGGCTGTCACGCGATCTCATCAAGGCACCGGTGCTGCGAGAGCTGCTCACCGAAGACTTCGTCTTCTACTACGAGGCCCATGAAGACCGTCTCGGCGTGGCGGGCGCGATCAAGCGTGTGGCCTTCGAGCACGAGACCACTTTCACCGACGACCTTCTTGCCCTGGTGCTCGACCAGCCTGCCGAGGTGGCGCTGTGGGCCGATGACCGTGGCGCCGCCCGCGATTGGGCGCTGGCGATGTCCCGCAATGCGCTGGCCAAGGTCATCCAGGGGGTGGGTGCCATCGCGGCGAACGACAAGCAGCTGTCGTTGGTGGCCGAGGTGCCCTTGGCGGCCTTCGGCCTTCAGAAGGTGCCGGTTTACGCTCTCACGGTGTCGCCGCGCCGCACACTGGCCATCGCCTCACGGGGCAACCGCGTCGTGGTGCTGTCGGACCCAGGGCTGCTGTTCGACAACGAGCGCCGGGCCGATCCTGAGGCGGCCAAGGTGCTGGCCCAGTTGCTTTCGGGCGACGAAGGCGAGCAAGGGGTGTGGCATCGGCATTTCGGGCTGGGCGCGCCGGGGGCTCAGCACAGCCTGGTGGCCAGCGGGCCGCTGCTGGCGCTTGGGTATCACCGCTTCATGCCCTCGCTGCAGGCCCTGCGCGTGGAGGTGGCGCCCGGTGGTGCCTCGCTACGCAGCTGGATCCGCCAGGGCGCCGGCTGGCCGGCCTCGCCCTGGGCGGCGCTGCCGGCGCAACCTGCGGCCTGCTCGGTGCTGCCGGTGGACTGGACGGTGGCCCGCACCGTGCTGGGCGCAGACGCAGGCGACGCGGCGTCCGCGCTGAAGCAGATGGCCGAGAGCTTCGATGGCCCGGCGGCGGTGTGCTGGTACGGCCAATCGCAGCTGCACACGCCCTTGATGGTGGCGCATGCCAAGGGCCCCGCGCCCAGCGCTGAGGTGCAAGAGGCGTTCATGCGCTGGTGGTTGCCGCGGGGCACCGCCTGGCAGTCGGGCGACAAGGCGGCCGACATCGCCGCGCCTTACGGTGCCCGCAAGCTCGACGATGCGTCGGGCTACCGCGCCGCTTTCCGTCGTGCTGGCGACTGGTGGCTGTTCTCGCCGGACGAGGCCTTGGTGTCTCGCGCCGAGGATGCCATCGCCCGGCGCTACCCCAGCGTGGCCGATACGACCGCCGGTGCCTCGCCGGTGGCGGTGGCGGCACCGGCGCAGATGGCAGAGCTGTTCAAGCGCGAAACGCTCGCCGTGCTGCCGCGCGAACAAGGTGGCATGCGTCAGGCCGCCGAGACCCAACTGCTGCCCCGCCTGGCCGACTTCGGCAAGCTGCCTGCCGCGCAGGCCGTGCCCCAAGGCAAGCCGGATGCGCAGGGCTGGGTCGCGCTGGACTGGCGGCCGCTGGCGGCGAATGCCCCGGCTTCGCCCAAGTCGACGTCCCCCACGCCCGGCACGCCATGAGCCCGTGGGTGCCTTCACGGCGCGAGTGCCTGGCCGGTGCCCTGTCGGCGCTGGCCGTCGGGGCCTGGCCGCAGGCGGCGCATGCCGTCTCCGCTGGGGCGGCGCCGAACGGTGCCGCCTTGCCGGCCAACGCCGACGCGCCACGCCTCAGCCCCGAACAATCGCGCTGCCTGCGCGACTGGATCACCGTGCTGATCCACGCCCAGGTCGAGCAGGGCCCCACCCCGCGCTGGACGCACCGTGACTGCGCCGGGCTGGTGCGCTTTGCCGTGGCCGAAGCGCTGCGCGACCATGACCTCGCCTGGCGGCGCTCCATGGGCCTGCTGGGCCGCCGTCTGCCGCCGGACATCGACCCCGCGGCCGCGGCGCCGTTGCGGCACACCTGGCGCCGCGCCGACGGATCCCAGGGCGCCTTCGTCTCCGCCATCGACCTGGTGCAGGCGAACACCCGCTTCGTGGGCCGGCAATTGGCCCAGGCCCAGAGCGCCGATCTGCTGTTCTACGACTTCGGCGACGACCAGCACCTGATGGTCTGGATGGGCTCGTACATCGCGTACCACACCGGCCGTGTCGACAAGGGCGATAACGGTCTGCGGGCCTTGCGCCCTGCGCAACTCATGGCCTGGACCGACACCCGCTGGCGGCCCGCCACCGACAACCCGAACTTCGTCGGCCTGCACAGGCTGGCGTTCCTCGCATGACTTCGACCCTGCTTCGCCGCGCCTGGCTGGCGTGTGCGCTGACCTTCTCCGTGCTTGGCCCGGCTGCCGTGGTGGCGCAAGACGACCCGCCGCTGCCGAACTACCGCTCGCCTTTCGTCGGTGAGCCGTTCTTCCTGCTGTCCGATGCCACCTTCGGCGGCGGCGAGGCGGCCAAGGTGCGGCTGGAGATCAACAACCCGGATCAGCTGTCGACCGTCGGCGGTGTCGATGTTGTGCTGTATCGGGTGCCCGAGCCGCTGGGTTTCCTGCAAAAGCAGCGCAACCTGCACCGCATCCAGGTCGAGGCCAAACCAGTGGGCGAAGGCCTCGCCAACACGCTGACCCACCTGTGGGACAGCTGGGTCGTCAAGGCCCGCATCGCCTGGCAGAAGCTGTTCAGCGGCGATGCGCGTCGCGCGGTGACCGCCCAGGCGCCTGAGCTGAAGACCTCGCCGCAGCTGACGCGGCCGTCCAACTTCGAAGAGCCGCCGCAGTTCAAGCCCCTGCCAGGCCTGCCCGTGGTCGACCGCTTCCGCTACCCGGTGCATCTGGCCAAGCCGATCGAGCCGCCGAAAGACCTGAAGCTCGCCGGCAGCTCGAGCGAGTTCATCCAGCCCAGTTCCGGCAACGTCTTCATTCCGCTCGGCCCGCAAAAGCCCGGCCTCTACCTCGTCGAGGCCATGGCGGGCCAGCACCGGGCGACGACGCTGGTGTTCGTCAGCGACACGCTCGCACTCACCAAGGTGTCTGGCGCACAGATGGTGGTGTGGAGCGCGCACCGAGCGCAGGGCGCCGCCGTGCCTTCGACCAAGGTCGTCTGGACGGACGGCGTGGGCGTGCTCAAGACCGGCAGCACCGATGCCCAGGGCCTGCTGCGCATGGACCGCCCCGCGGCCCCCGAGCAGACCTACGTCTTCGGTGAAGACCCGGCGGGTGGTGTCTTCATCTCTGAAAACTTCTACTACGACAGCGAGATCTACAACGCCAAGGTCTATGCCACCACCGACCGGCCGCTCTATCGGCCCGGCGACTCGGTGTTCGTGAAAGTGACCGGCCGCGAGTTCAAGAACGCCCGCGAATCCGTGGCCCTGGCCGATGGCGATATCGGCCTGGTGGTGCGCGACCCCGCCGGCCAGGTGGTGGCCACGCAGACGATGAAGTTCAGCAGCGCGAGTGGTGCTGACGGCCGCTTCCAGCTGCCCGACAACGCGGCGGCGGGCGGCTACGAGATGATGCTCACGCTCCGGGGCGACAACTACACCGCCGCCTTCCGCGTGGCCGACTACCAGAAACCCCACTTCGAGATCCAATGGCTGCCTGACAAGGCCGACTTCGCGACTGGCGACGAGGTGGCGGGCGCCATCCAGCTGAACTACCCCGATGGCAAACCGGTGGCCAACGCGCGCCTGTCCTTGAGTGCGCGAGCGCAAGCCCTCAGCATGATCGAAGGTGAGCTCGACTACAGCGGCGCCTTTGCGCTGAAGCTGTCGCAGGACGAGCTGGTCACCGATGGCTCGGGCCAGGCGCGCTTCAAGCTGCCCGCCGCCGAGCAACCCAGCCGCTACGTGCTCACCGTGCTGGCCACCGATGGCGCCGCCTACCGCGTGCGCAGCACCCGCGAGCTGCTGGTCGAGCGGGGCAGTGCAGGCTGGCTGTTGACACCCCAGCGCCAGTTCTCCAAGCCGAACGAGAGCCTGGCTTTCCGCTGGAGCCCCAGCCGCCGCGCTGCCGATGCGACGCCGGGCCAGCCGACGACCTGGGAATGGCTGCGCCTGGAAGACCGCCAGCGCGCCAGTGGCAACCTGGCCGCCGGTGGCAACGCCTCGGGCGGCTCGGTCGACCTGAGCTTCCCTCAACCAGGCTCGTACACCGTGACCTTGCGTGATGCGCAAAAACGCATCGTGGCCGCCACCTCGCACTGGGTGGCCGGCGAAGGCTTGAAAGCGCCGGCCGGCAGCATCGGCATCGTGTTCGACAAGGCGCGCTACAACCCGGGCGAAACCGCCGAAGCGCTGGTGACCTTTCCCGAGCCGGTCGACCAGGCGCTGCTGACGATCGAGCGCGAGCGCGTCGACGCGGCGGCCCTGCTCACGCGCGGCGGCGAAGGGTTCACCACCGAACGCCTTGGCCCCACGCAATGGCGGGTGCGTGTGCCGGTGACGGCCGCCATGAGCCCCAACGTCACGGTTTCAGTGGCCTACGCCAAGCATGGCGACAGCGTGTTCCAGAATCAGGGTCTGAGCGTGGTGCAGCCGCGGGTGGCCATCGAGTTCAAGACCGACAAGCCGGTCTATGCGCCGGGCGAGGTGGTGAACGTCGACGTGAGCACCACGGTGGGCGGCAAGCCCGTGGCGGCCGAGGTGGCGGTGGGCGTGGTCGACGAGATGATCTACGTGCTGCAGCCCGAGATCGCCCCGACCATCGACGACTTCTTCTACCACCCGCGCCGCAACAACGTGCGCACCAGCGTGTCGCTCTCGTTCATCGGCTACGACCTGGCCACGAACAAGCTGGGCGAGCTGCCCGGACGTCGCGGTGAGCCGCAACGGGCGATCAAGGTGCTGGAGCGCCCGCGACGCGACAACGTCGACACGGCCGCCTGGGAGCCGAGGCTGCGCACCGACGCGAGCGGACGCACCCGGTTCAGCTTCAAGATGCCCGACTCGCTCACCCGCTGGCGACTCACCGGCCGCGCTGTCGACGCGCAGGGCCTGGTGGGCCAGCAGACCGCCTGGGTTCGAAGTGACAAGGCGTTCTACGCCAAGTGGACCAGCCCCGACTGGCAGCGCGTGGGCGACAGGGCCGACGCCAGCATCGCTCTGTTCAATCAGGGCCGCGATGCGCAAGAGGTCGAGTGGTCGGCGCAGGGCGGTGGCGTGTCCCAACAGGGCAAGCTGTCGCTGAAGCCGGGGGCCAATTTCGTCACCTTGCCGCTGTCGGCCGAGGCGGCCGGTGCGCTCGACCTCACGGTCACCTTGCGCCACCAGGGCAAGGTGGTGGACAGCCTGTCGACGCCGCTGCAGCGCGTGCCGGTGGCCTGGAGCCAGCCACGCGAGCTGATGCTCGACCTCTCGTCTGGCCCGGCCGCCCTCAGCCTGCCGGCCGATGCCCGCAATGTGCGCGTGACCCTCGCCTCTGACCCAGCGGTCGGCGCCTTCAGCCGCTGGGTGGACGAGCTGGTCGAGTATCCGTATGGCTGCGTCGAGCAGACCGCGAGCCGCATGCTGCCGCTGTCGATCGCCCTGCAAAGCCTATCGGCCGCGCAGCAGCCGCTCGCACCGATGCTGACGCACCGCCTGTCCACGGCCCGGCTGTCGCTGGCGCAGATGGCCGGCCCGCAAGCCCAGTTCGGCTGGTGGGGCCGTGGCATGGCGGACGACCCCTTCCTGACCGCCTATGCGTACTACGCTGACTGGCGGGCCACACAGGCGCTGAAGGCGCCGCTTCCGGCATCCCACTGGCAACGTCTGCTGGACGTCTACGCGAAGGACGGCGCCAAGGCCTCGCTGCTGCAGCGCGCGCTGGCCTTGCACTGGATGCAGGAGATGGGCCTGCCGGTGGCGTCGATGGTCGACGCCCTGGTGGAAGAGCTGGTGGCCGCCAAGCCCGATGAGGCGGCGGCATCGGCCCGCGGCAGTGTCGTGATGCGGGACGAGGCCAGCCGCGACGTCGCGCTGGTGCTGGCGGCCTACACCGCCGGCCCACGCGCCAGTGCGCCACAACGCGCCGAGGCCGATGCGGCGGCAGCTCGTCTCGCGGCGTCGCCTTCGGTGCTGGTGCAGAGCCTGCTGGTGCTGGTGAAGAAGGGCGGCGCCGCCCAGGCGAATGCCTTGCTGGCCCAGGTGCGCGGAGAGCAGCCCACTTTCGACCGTGCCCAGTCGCTGCTGTGGTTGCAGAAGGCGATCGGCGGGACGCCCGACGTGCGTGCAGAGGCAGGCAGCCTGCCGGCACCCTGGGTCGCGGCACGCGGCGGCATCGGTCAACCGGTGTGGACGCTGCCGGCCGGCGCCACCAAGCCCACGACCTTGGCTGCCACCGGCGGCGCGAAGGTGGCGTTCGTTGCATTCGACAGCAGTGAAGCCAGCGCTTCGCCGGCCCTGCCCGTGCAGATCGAGCGCAAGCTGTTCCGCGTCGTGCCCCAGGCTAAGCCGAAGGCCGACGCGGCGTCCACCGGCACGCCGCCGGATGGCCGGATGACGGTGAAGCTCGAGCCGGTCGCTCCGGGCACGGTGCTGGACACCAACACGCTCTACCTGGACGCACTGACCGTGTCCGGCTCACAGCCGCTGCGCTGGGGCCTGCTCGAAGTGGCGTTGCCGCCGGGGGCGGGGGTCGAGTCGGGCACGTGGGGCCTGGACGTGCTGGGCGCCGATGGCGCGCAGTCCACGCCGCTGGAACGCGCGATCCACCAGGCCACTCGCCAGGGTTATGCCGTGCCGGTGGAGAAGCTCGGTGCCGGTGAATCGGTGACCGTGCGCCACCTGCTGCGCTTCTCGCAGCGCGGCCGCTATCAGCTGCCGCCGTCACGCCTGTACCGCATGTACGAGCCTGAAGCCAAGGCGGTCGAGGTGAGGCCGGGCTGGGCGATGCTGGAGGTGCGTTGAGCGTCGTGCCGTCACGCCGCGGAGCCCCCGTCGCCTCGCGCGGCGCCTCCCTCCGGGCCGGCCTCATCCGCGGTCGCGTGGGCTGGGCTGCGCTGGCGCTCGCTGGGGCGAGCGGCGCCTGGGCAGCGCCCACGCCGTCGCTGGTGTGGCGCGCGGCCGATGGTTCGTTGGCGCATGCACCGGCGGGCACCGAGCCCCCGGCCAACGTCCCGCTGGGCAGTGTGTGGAAGGTGTTCGTCTACAGCTACCTGCAGACCACCGGGGCCCAGGAGCCCGCCTACCGCTGCGAGCGCGCGCAGCGCGACCCGGGCGACGAATATTGCTGCGACCCGGGCGAGAGCATTGGCCGGGATGCGGCATTGCAGCGCAGCTGCGGCGCCTACTTCGAGCCCAAGCGCTTGGCCATCAAAGACGCCGATTGGTCGAAGTTCTGGGCCGCCCGCCAGGCGCCGGGTTGGCTGCAGTCTCTGTCGGGCATGCAACCGGCGACTCAGGTGCCAGTGAGCGGCCTCATCGAGGCGCTGAACCGCGTGCCCTACGGTGCGCGCCTGGCCGCTCGCCAGGCGCTGCTGCCCAACACGCTGCGTGAGGTGGGCCTGCTGGGGGCTCTTGGGAGTTCGCCGCGATTCAAGACGTGGTCGTGGTCGGACGCCCAGGGTGAGCGCTGGGGCGGTGCCGCGGGCTGGCTGGCCGATGGCTCGCCCTTCTGGTTTGGCGGCCCCGGGACGGGCCGTGTGGCCCTGCAGCGGCATGCCGATCTGCTGGCATCGGCCTGGTCGGCGCGGGGTTTGCTGCACGCGCCGCCCGATGCGGCCACGCTGCAGGCCCAGCCCTGCGTCGACGTGAAATTCTTCAGCCGCTACCCGCTGGCGGCGGTCACGCGCGACGACAACAAGCCGGCCCCTCTCGGCGCCCTGGTTCCCCTGGCTCGCGGCGCGGCGTACACGTTCCGCTTTGCCAATGGCACGAAGCTGTCGGTGCCTGGCCAACCCGGCTTTCAGCTGACCGGCAGCGAGAAGGCGCCGCGCCTGGAAGCGAGGCTGCCGCTGGAAGAATATGTGGCCCGGGTGGTTGACCGCGAGGGCGATGGGCGCGAGGTCTCGGCGGCCCGAGCGCTGGCGATCGCCGCCCGCAGCTGGTTGAAGCAGAACGCGGCGACGACCCCGGGTGCCGATGGCGCCTGCCTGGATGTGGATGACGACAGCCGCGCGCAGCGGGTGAGCCCGCGCCCACCGACCCAGGCGGCCCGCGCAGCGGCGGCCTTCACCGCCGGTTTGGTGTTGACCGGCTCGCCGGTGCGCTATCAGCTCGACGGCAACGAGCCCCAGGTCATGGGCTGGCGGCAGGCCGTGGCGTCCAGCCGCGCCGGCGTGGGGGTCGAGGCGCTGCTGCGCGATGCCTTCCCGGCCGCTTCGCTCTCGGGCTGGAACGACGAATCCGATTGCCAGCCGCTACCGCGCGCGGTGGCCTGGCTGGTGGAACGCGAGCCACGCTGGCGGCGTGTGTTGCGCGCCGAAGACGGCTACGAGCCGTTGGAGAGCCCGCCACAGGTGTGCCTGCTGGCCCAAGGCGTGCCGCACGCCGATCTGCGCCGTGGGCGCGTCTACGTGCGTGAGTGGACGAGCCGAGAAGGCCGTGTCACGCTGATCCACGAATACCTGCACCTGGCTTTCAGGCGCCATCCCAACGGGCGCGATGAGGCCTTCGTCGAACGTCTCGCGCAGCAACTGGCGGACTCATGATCCAGCACCTTTCCTTCCGCACATCCCTGGCCTTCGCTGCCGCGGGCCTGGCCGCCGTGATGACTGTGGGCGCCGCTGCGCAGGACGCCCCGCGCACCACCACCATCGACACCCCCGCTGGCGGATGGCGCGCCAGCGACAGCACCCAGCGCGACTTCGTCCAGACGGTGAATTACCCCGCATCGAATGTGAACACCGAGGGCCGCAGCAAGAGTGCACTGATCGCCGGTCGTGTGGCGCGGGACATCGCGGGCGCCAGCAAGCAGGGCGGCCGCCAACCGGCTCGGCTGGTGGTCGACGGTGTGGCGCTGCCGCTGGATGTGTCAGAGAGCGGCGAATTCGCGCGGCCGTGGTCGTTCGGGCCGGGGGCGCATGGGGTGTCCGTGCGGCCCGGTGGCAGCGCGAGCGGTGAGCGGCGGGTGCAGTTCTACGAGGCCAACGCCAACCGGGTGTCGCCCAGGCTGCGCGTGGTGCTCAGCTGGGACACCGACATGACCGACATCGACCTGCACGTGGTGTCACCGGATGGCCAGCATGTCTGGTATGGCGAACGCGTCGTTCCCAACGGCGGCGCGCTGGATGTCGACGTGACGACCGGCTTCGGCCCGGAGATCTACGCCCATCCCAGCCCTGCCCCCGGCGTGTACCACGTGTACGTCAACTACTACGGTTCGGGCGAGCGCAACGACATCATCACCGTGGCCCAGGTGGCGGTGATCGAAAACGAAGGCACACCACGTGAGAAGCAACAGGTCTTCCGAGTGCCGCTGCGCAAGCCAGGTGAGCTCACCCTGGTGCGTTCGTTCGTGGTGGCGGGGCGATGATCCGTCGAGCCCTTGCCAGAGTGGGTGGGGCCCGGCTCGCGAGCGCCCTGTGGTGGGCCGCGCTGCCCGCCATCGTCACGATGGCCGCCGCCGCGGCCGAGCCTGCCGCGCCGGAGCGAACGATCCAGCGACCGGCCGGTGGCTGGACGCACAGTGGCGTGCTGCTCGAGTCGAACCAGCGCGTCGAATACGCCTACCCCAACAACCTGATCGACCGGGGTGGCCAGCGTGGTCGCACGCTGATCGAAGGCCGGCTCAAGCAGATCGGCACGCACCGGACTCCGCCGACGCTGGTCGTCAATGGCAACGCCATGCCGCTGTACACCGATGCCGAAGGCCGCTTCGCGAGGCCCTACGCCTTCGGACCCGGCAGCAACGGCATCGAGCTGCGCGGTGCCGACGGGCAGGTCATCCAGCGTGCCCAGTTCTATGAAGCCAACGCGACGAAGACCCGTGCAAGGGTGCGGGTCATCCTGGCCTGGGACGACCCGCAGGCCGAGCTCGACCTGCATGTGCTGACCCCCGATGGGGGCCATGCGTTCTTTGCCAATCCGGTGCTGGCCAATGGCGGCGGGCTCGACGTGGATTCGGTCGACGGTGCGGGGCCCGAGATGTTCTCGCTGGCTGCTCCTGTGGCGGGCGTGTACCACGTCTACGTCAACTATTGGGGCAACTTTGGCGAGGGGGGCTACCACTTCGACGAATCAACGCGCCAGCAACCGGTGATCACCGCACGCATCACCCTCGTGTTCGACGAGAACACCGGGGCCGAACGTCGCGAGACCTTCACCGTGCCGATGCGCAAGATCGGCGACCTGACCCACGTGCGATCCTTCCGCCGTGGCTGAAAGGTCTAGGAGTCTGCGCGGCAGAACCGGGTAGTTCCTGATGCCGCAGGTGGTGGGACATGCGTTGATAGCGCATGGCTGGAAGCTATCGACCCTACGAACCTGACCAAGTGATGCTGCTGCCGGCGGCGCCGCAAGACTGGCTGCGGGCAGGCCACCTGGCGCACTTCATCAACGACATGGTCGACGCGCTGGACCTCAATGCGTTCTGCTCGCGCTACGAGGGTGGCGGTTCGCGCAACCAGCCGTTCCACCCGGCGATGATGGTCAAGGTGTTGGTCTACGCCTACGCCACGGGAGTGTTCAGCTCGCGCAAGATCGAGCGCCGGCTGCATGAGGACCTGGCGTTTCGGATGCTGGCGGCGGGCAACTTCCCCCGCCACCGCACGATCTGCGACTTCAGGGCGTTTCATCTGAAGGAGCTGTCGGATCTGTTCGTGATGATCCAGGCGGTCAAGGACAACCTGGGCGAGCTGCCCGAACTCGGCCTGGCCGACGCGGGCTACCGCAGCGAAGACAACCTGCGCAACGCGCAGATCGAGGTGATGGTGGCGATGGGCCGCGAAGGCAAGGATCATGCAGAGGTCGACGCCCAGCAGTACCCGCATACCGCAGCGATGGCCGCCAAGCTGCGGACCGATCAAGGCAAAGCGGCCTACCGCAAGCGCAAGTGGATCGCCGAGCCGCCCAACGGCTGGATCAAGAACGTGCTGGGGTTGCGACAGTTCAGCCCGCGGGGGGCTGCACCGCGTGCGAGCGGAGTGGAAGCTCGTGTGCATGGCGCTGAACCTACGGCGCATGGCAACGATGACTGCCTGAAAGGCCATAGATGCGCCCAGAACACGCCCGCAATACGCACACAATCGCCTCGCCAAACCCGCCGCAGACTCCGTTCGGCCGAGTCGGCCGCTGACAGCCGTCCCGGAACTCGACCAGATGACTTCACGGCGCCAACAGCGATGTTGCTTAGAGTTCTTCCGCGCGGACTCCTAGAACGACAAGCCTCTAATCTTGCGGCGGTATCTTGCGGGGCTGCCCCTGCATGTCGATCGCGACGTAGGTCAGCTTGGCTTCCGTCACCTTCACCACGTAAAGATCCTGCGGATTGCGCTCGGCGTAGACCTCCACGTGCACCGTGACCGAGGTCGTTCCGATGCGGGTGACGGTGGCGTAGAAGCTCAGCAGGTCACCCACCGACACCGGCTGCTTGAACACAAACTCGTTGACGGCGACGGTCGCGATGCGGCCTTTGGCGATGCGCATCGGCAGCACGGCCCCGGCCAGGTCGACCTGAGCCATGATCCAGCCGCCGAAAATGTCGCCGTTACCGTTGGCATCGGCCGGCATCGGCATCATGCGGAGCACCAACGTCTTGTCGTCGGGCAGGCGCTGCACCAGCGGCTCGGGCACACTGGCATGAGCGGCAGGGCGCGCGTTGGGGTCGGTGTCATTGCTGGCCATGGTGTCCCGTCCTCTCACTTCCTTGTCCATTCCGGGCGATTCTTCCACGATGCGTCGTCAATCACTGCCAGCCGCGGTTTCGGCCCCAACGCCTTCCGGGCAACGTTCACACAGCGATGGCGCCACCCTCAAGCGCTTGCTGCCCTACATCTGGCAGTACCGCTGGCGGGTGGGGCTGGCGCTGCTCTTTCTCGTGGCCGCCAAGGTGGCGAACCTGGGGGTGCCGCTGCTGCTCAAGCAGCTCGTCGACAGCCTGGACTTGCCGGCCGGGGATGCACGCGGATTGCTGGTCGTGCCCGCCGGGCTACTGATCGCCTACGCGGCATTGCGGTTGTCGACCAGCATCTTCACCGAGCTGCGCGAGCTGGTCTTCGCCAAAGCCACCCATGGGGCGTCGCGCCAGATCGCGTTGGAGACCTTTCGCCATCTGCATGCGCTGAGCCTTCGCTTCCACCTGGAGCGGCAGACCGGCGGCATGACGCGCGACATCGAGCGAGGCACCCGGGCCCTGCAATCGCTGGTGTCCTATTCGCTCTACACGATCCTGCCGACGATCGTCGAGCTGGTCCTCGCCCTGGTGCTGCTGGCCACCAAATTCGACTTCGGCTATGTCTGGATCACGCTCGCGGCACTGGCGGCCTATGTGGTGTTCACCATCACCGTCACCGAGTGGCGCACCAAGTTTCGCCATCAGATGAACGAGCTGGACTCGAAAGCGCACACCCGCGCGATCGACTCGTTGCTCAACTACGAGACGGTGAAGTACTTCAACAACGAGGCCTTCGAGGCGCAGCGTTACGACACCGGACTCGATGCCTATCGCCGCGCGCAGATCAAGTCGCAGACCTCGCTGTCGGTGCTCAACACCGGCCAGCAATTGATCATCGCGATGTCGCTGCTGGCGATGCTGTGGCGCGCCACCAGCGGCGTCGTGGCGGGGGCGTTGACGCTGGGCGATCTGGTGTTGATCAACGCCCTGTTGATCCAGCTCTACATCCCGATGAACTTCCTGGGCGTGCTGTACCGGGAGGTCAAGCAAAGCCTGGCCGACCTGGACAAGATGTTCGCGTTGCTCGAACGCGAGCGCGAGGTGGCCGATGCCCCCGGTGCGCGTGACCTGCAGGTGGCCGGCGCCACACTGCGGTTCGAGGATGTGGGCTTTGCATACGACCCTTCGCGCCCCATTCTTCAGGGCTTGAGCTTTGAAGTGCCTGCCGGCCAGACGGTGGCCGTCGTCGGCCCCAGCGGTGCGGGCAAAAGCACGTTGGCGCGCCTGATCTACAGGTTCTATGACGTGCAGGCCGGCCGCATCACGATCGACGGGCAGGACATCGCTCATGTCACCCAGGACAGCCTGCGGCGATCGATCGGTATCGTGCCGCAGGACACGGTGCTGTTCAACGACACCATCGAATACAACATCGCCTACGGCCGCGCCGGCGCCACCCGCGCGCAGGTGGAAGCGGCGGCGAAGGCCGCCCACATCCACGACTTCATCGTGGCCCAGCCCCTGGGCTACGACACGGTGGTGGGCGAGCGCGGCCTGAAGCTTTCCGGGGGAGAGAAGCAACGTGTGGCGATCGCCCGCACCTTGCTCAAGGACCCGCCGATCATGATCTTCGACGAGGCCACCTCGGCACTCGATTCGGCCAACGAGCGCGCCATCCAGGCCGAGTTGAAGAACGCCTCCCGGGGCAAGACCACGCTCGTCATCGCGCACCGCCTGTCCACCGTGGTGGATGCCCACGAGATTCTCGTGATGGAAGCCGGCCACATCGTCGAGCGGGGTTCGCACGCAGTGTTGCTGGCGCAGGGCGGGCGCTATGCTCGCATGTGGCAACTGCAACACGCCGCACAAGACCGGAGGGAACCCCATGCGTTGTCTTCAACTTGACCGATCTGCCGGGCGCCGCTGATGGACACCAAGTGGCTTGAAGACTTCATCAGCCTCGCCGAGACCCGCAGCTTTTCACGCTCGGCCCAACTTCGCCATGTGACCCAGCCCGCGTTCTCGCGGCGCATCCAGGCATTGGAAGCCTGGGCCGGCATCGACCTGGTCGACCGCTCGTCGTACCCGACGCGGCTGACGCCTGCGGGCGAGACCTTTCACGCCCAGGCGCTGGAGATCCTGGGCAACCTGCAGGCCACCCGCAACATGATGCGGGGCCATCAGGTGGCGGGGCAGGACATGGTCGAGTTCGCCGTGCCGCACACGCTGGCGTTCACCTTCTTCCCGCACTGGCTGATGGAGCTGCGCAAGCGCTTGCCGATGCTCAAGAGCCGGCTGATCGCGCTGAACGTGCACGACGCGGTCATGCGGATGACTGAGGGCAGCTGCGACCTGCTGATCGCGTATCACCATCCCACCCAGCCCTTGCAACTTGCGCCCGATCGCTACGAGATGCTGAGCCTCGGCACCGAGAGCCTGGCACCCTACGCCAAGGCGGGGCCCGATGGCGCGCCGCAGTGCAAGCTACCGGGCCGCGTTGGCGCGCCGGTGCCTTTCCTCAGCTACGCCTCCGGCGCGTACATGGCGCGGCTGGTTGAGCAGATCATCAAGCACGCACCGACGCCGCCGGTGCTCGACCCGATCTACGAAACCGACATGGCCGAGGGCCTCAAGGCCATGGCACTCGAAGGCCACGGCCTCGCGTTTTTGCCGGCCAGCTCGGTGCGCAAGGAACTGAAGGCCAGGCGCCTCGTTGCGGCAGGCCCCAGCGACTATGAGTTGACGATGGAAGTGCGCATCTACCGCGAGCGGCCGGAGGTCGCGCGGCACGCCAAAGCCGGCGCCCAGGAGCTGTGGAACTTTCTCCAGACCCGTCAATGACAGGCCCCTGGGTCGACATGGTAAAAACCCGAACTGCCCATGCAAAACAGGCATGGGCCCGCCAACAATCGGCATTGGCTCGTCCGGCGCGTCACCGTTACAGTCCGCGCCCAATGTGAAGGCCAGTCATGCCCGCCTGCAGCCATCGCCAGGCGGTACGGGCTAGCACGTAGTCCCGCGGCCAGTGATTGACGTTACACCTGCACCTTGTTTTCGCTCAAAGGAGTTCGCATGAAGAGATCCCTGCTCGTCCTGGCCACCTTGGCAGCTGTCGGTGCCGCCCACGCGGAAATCAACGACACGTTGAAGAAGATCAAGGACAGTGGCGTGGTCACGATGGGGGTGCGCGAATCCTCGGGCGCACTGTCTTTCACCTTGGGTGATGGCAAGTACGTGGGCTACCACATCGAGCTGTGCCAGCGCGTTCTGGCCGACGTCGAAAAGCTGGTCGGCAAGAAGCTCGAGATCAAGTACCAGCCGGTCACCTCGCAGAACCGCATCCCGCTGGTGCAGAACGGTACCGTGGACATCGAGTGCGGCTCGACCACCAACAATGCCACCCGCCAGAAGGACGTCGCCTTTGCGGTGACCACCTACGTCGAGGAAGTGCGCATCGCCACGCACGCCAGCTCGGGCATCACCTCGATTGGCCAGCTCAACGGCAAGAAGGTGGCCACCACCACCGGCACGACTTCGGTGCAGACGCTGCGCAAGCATGAGCGTGCCACCGGTGTGAACTTCGAGGAAGTCTTCGGCAAGGATCACGCCGACAGCTTCCTGCTGCTCGAATCCGGCCGCGCCGATGCATTCGTGATGGACGGCCAGATCCTGGCCGGCCTGATCTCCAAGTCGAAGGCCCCGAACGACTTCAAGATCGTCGGCGAAGTGCTGTCGGTCGAGCCGATCGCGATCATGATCCGCAAGGATGATCCGGCCTTCAAGAAGGCGGTCGACACCACGCTGTCGGGCTTGATGAAGTCGGGCGAGATCAACAAGATCTACGACAAGTGGTTCATGCAGCCGATCCCGCCCAACAACACCAAGGTGGGGCTGCCGGCTTCGGAAGCCACCAAGTCAGCCTGGGCCACCCCGAACGACAAGCCGATGGAAGACTACGCGAAGAAGTAAGACTTCTCCGCGCAAACACCGTGGCCCCGGGCCCGGTGTTTGCATAGGCTGACGGCGCGGCCGCCCGCAGGTTGCCGCGCCTTTTCTTTGTGCGCGGAGGGGAGTTTCGTGGCGAATTGGGATTGGCAGGTCTTCTGCAAGGACACCATCAGCGGCGAGGTGTCCGGCCGCTGCTTTGGCAGTGGCGGCGATATCACCTACCTGGATTGGATTCTGTCGGCATGGGGTTGGACGCTGATGGTGGCGCTCTCGGCCTTGGTGGTGGCGCTGCTGGTGGGCTCACTCATGGGCATCTTGCGCACCGTGCCCAGCAAGGGGTTGTCATTTCTCGGCAATGCGTGGACGGAGCTCTTCCGCAACGTCCCGCTGCTCGTGCAGATCGTTCTTTGGTACCACGTCATCCCGTCCTTGCTGCCGCCATTGAAGAATGTGCCCAGCTTTGTCCTGGTTGTCCTGGCACTCGGATTCTTCACGTCGGCCCGGATCGCCGAACAGGTGAAGGCCGGCATCCAGAGCCTGCCCAAAGGGCAGCGCTACGCCGGTCTGGCCATGGGCCTGACCCTGCCGCAGACCTATCGCTTCGTGCTGCTGCCGATGGCGTTTCGCATCGTCATTCCGCCGCTCACCAGCGAGAGCATGAACATCATCAAGAACTCGTCGGTGGCTTTCGCGGTGTCGATCGCCGAGCTGACGCAGTTCGCGATGCAGGCGCAGGAAGAAACCTCGCGCGGCATCGAGATCTATCTGGCGGTGACCGGGCTTTACTTCATCTCAGCGTTCGCGATCAACCGGATCGCCAAGGTGATTGAAGGCCGCATGCAGGTGCCCGGCTTGATCGGTGGGGGCAAGTGAGATGAATCTCGACTTTGCCTTCCTCAACTGGGGTGTCATCTCCAGCTTCATCCTCAAGGGCTTGTTCTTTTCGATCCAGCTGACCGTGATCGCCATGATCGGCGGGATCGCGTTGGGGACGGTTCTGGCCCTGATGCGTCTTTCCGGCAAGCCGTGGCTCGTCATGCCCGCGGCCGCCTACGTCAACACGCTGCGGTCGATCCCGCTGGTGATGGTGATTCTGTGGTTCTTCCTGCTGATCCCGATGCTGATCGGGCGGCCCATGGGCGCGGAACTGTCGGCCATCATCACGTTCACGGTATTCGAGGCCGCGTACTACTCCGAGATCATGCGGGCGGGTATCCAGAGCGTGCCGCGCGGCCAGGTCTTCGCGGGCTACGCGGTGGGCATGACCTACCGGCAGACGATGCAGTTGGTGGTGCTGCCGCAGGCCTTCCGCAACATGCTGCCCGTGCTGCTGACTCAGACGATCATCCTCTTCCAGGACACATCACTGGTCTATGCCATCGGCGCTTACGACCTGCTCAAAGGCTTCGAAGTGGCCGGCAAGAACTTCAACCGGCCAGTCGAGACCTATCTCGCGGCAGCCGTCGTCTACTTCATCATTTGCTTCAGCCTGTCCATGCTCGTCAAGCGGCTGCAGCGCAAGATCCAGATCATTCGATAAGAGGTTGCCGCCATGATCGACATCAAGAACGTCTCCAAGTGGTACGGCTCGTTCCAGGTGCTGACCGACTGCACCACCTCCATCAAAAAGGGTGAAGTGGTCGTTGTCTGCGGGCCCTCCGGCTCGGGCAAGTCCACGCTGATCAAGACCGTCAATGCGCTGGAACCCATCCAGAAGGGCGACATCGTCGTTGACGGTACGTCGATCGCCGACCCCAAGACCAACCTGCCCAAGCTGCGCAGCCGCGTGGGCATGGTGTTCCAGCACTTCGAGCTGTTCCCGCACCTGTCGGTGACCGAGAACCTCACGCTGGCGCAGGTGAAGGTGCTGGGTCGCAACGTCGACGACGCGAAGACCCGCGGCCTGAAGATGCTGGACCGTGTGGGCCTGATGGCGCACAAGGACAAGTTCCCGGGCCAGCTCTCGGGCGGCCAGCAGCAGCGTGTGGCCATCGCCCGTGCCCTGAGCATGGACCCGATCGTCATGCTGTTCGATGAGCCCACGTCGGCGCTCGACCCCGAGATGGTGGGCGAAGTGCTGGACGTGATGGTGCAGCTTGCCAACGAAGGCATGACGATGATGTGCGTCACCCATGAGATGGGCTTTGCGCGCAAGGTGAGCCACCGCGTCATCTTCATGGACGCCGGCAAGATCATCGAAGACTGCACCAAGGAAGAATTCTTCGGCCGCCCCGAGGCTCGTTCGCCGCGTGCGAAGGAGTTCCTGTCGAAGATCCTGCAGCACTGATCGCTGCGGCCAGCCTCCACCCACCCGACGTCGCCTGGCCCATGCGCCAGGCGATTTGCCTTTCAGCGGGCTGAAGTGCTGGTGCGTTCGCTCAGCCAGGTGTCCAGCGCCTCAGCGGGCAGCGGGCGGCTGATCAGGTAGCCCTGCAACTCGTCGCAGTGCATGGCGGCCAATGCGTCGCGTTGGGCCGGCGTCTCCACCCCTTCGGCGGTGACCGTGCGCTTCAGGCCGTGGCCGAGCTGCACGATGGCCCGCACGATCGCCAAGGCGCCAGCGTCGTGGGGCAACGCGGTCACGAAGCTGCGGTCGATCTTGATCTTGTCGACCGTCAGCTCGCGCAGGTGGGCCAGTGACGACTGGCCCGTTCCGAAATCGTCGATCGCGATGCGCACGCCCAGCAGCTTCAGCTCGCGCAGCGCGCTTTTCACCGCCTCGATGTCGTCCATCAGCACGCGTTCGGTGAGCTCCAGCTCCAACCAATGGCCGGGCACTTGCTCTTCGCGCAACAAGGCCGCCACGCTGTCGACCAGGTCAGAAGCATGGAACTCCAGGCTGGACAGGTTCACCGCCACCGGCATCACCGCCGAATCTGGCCACTGCGCGCGCCAGGCCTTGGCCTGACGCAGTGCCTGGCGCATCGTCCAGCGGCCGATCCGTTGCATCAGGCGGCGCTGCTCGGCCACCGGCACGAAATCGTCTGGGCCCAGCAGGCCCCGTTCGGGGTGATGCCAGCGGATCAGCGCTTCGAGCGCGACGCACTGCCCGTCGTCGGCGCGCACCACCGGCTGGTACTGCAACTCGAACTCGCCGCGCTCCAGCGCATGGCCGAGCTGGATCTCCAGCAGCAGCGCTTCGTAGGCCACACTGGCCATCGAACTCTCGAACAGCTGGAAGTTCGCACGCCCACGTGACTTGGCCACGTACATCGCCGTGTCGGCGTGCTTGATCAAGGTGCCTGAGTCTTCGCCGTGGTCGGGGAAGAACGCCATGCCAATCGAGGGCGTCACCGAGATCGACTGGCCCTCCATCTCCATCGGCGCCTCGATCGCGCGCAGCAGCTTGTGGGCCACCTCTTCGGCCTCGTGCTGCAGTTGTGCGGTGGGCAGCAGCACCATGAACTCGTCGCCACCGAAGCGGGCGACGAGGTCGCTGGCGCGCAGGCAGTCGGTGATGCGGGAGGCCACCGTCTTGAGCAAGGTGTCGCCCACCAGGTGGCCCAGCGAATCGTTGACACGCTTGAAATGATCGAGGTCCACGAACAGCAGCGCGAGTCGGCCATTGCTTTCGCGCGCGGCGGCCATCAACTGATCCAGCCGCTCCATGAAGGCGCCGCGGTTGGGCAGGCCGGTGAGCATGTCGTGGTGGGCCAGGTGGTGGATGCGCGCTTGCGCGGCGTGGCGATCGCGCATGTCACGAACGATGGTCATGCGGATGCGCTCGCCGTTGCGCAGCATCGTCCGCACGATGAACTCCACCGGAATCTCGTGGCCGTCCTTGTGCAGGATGGCCAGCTCGTAGGCCGTCTCCTGGCCGGCGCTCATCACCGCCAGCACGCGTGCCACATGCTGGGGCGCGATGAAGCTCAGCACATGCCGGCCCAGCATCTCCGGCAAGGAATGGCCGGTCAGCGCCAGGATGGGGGGGTTGGCATCGGTGACGAGGCCATCTTTGTGAAAGACGATGCCTTCCACGCTCGCGTGCATGAACTTGCCGAGCCGCTCTTCCGATTCGCGCACCGCGCGCTCGGCCAGGCGATGCTTGGTGATGTCATTGATCAGCACGAAGGCCGATTGCGGTCGGCCGTCCGGCCCCAGGTGCGGCAGCAGGTTGACTTCCAGCCAGCGCGGCTGGCCGTCGGCGCCCTTGACTTGCCGCTCGTAGTTGACCGCCTCGCGCTTGTCCAGCACGTGGTCGACATACGGCGCGATCTCGCGCGCTGCCTCTTCGCCGATCACCTGGGCAAATGTGCACCCGACGATCGACCGTTCGTCCAGCCCGAAGGTCCGGGCGTACTGCTTGTTGGCGAACTGGCAGCGGCGGGTTTCCGCGTCGTAGCAGGCGATCAGGGCCGGCACGTTGTCGGCCAGCAGCCGAAACTGGTCGGCGCTGAAATCGTCGGCGGGCAGGGCGGGATCGGACATGGCGCGGCGGGCTTTCTTCTCGTCCCTCTGGCCGATCATAGCCCTGGGCCTGCCGGCCGGGAATCCGTACCGGGCACCGGCCCGTCACCTGCTCAGGTGGCGGGATGGGCAGGCCGTGGACCGCCGTCAGCCTCGGGCGGCGGCCGCAGCTTCGCTGTCCAGCATGCCAAAGAACCGGCAGATCCGACCGTCTTGGACCTGCCAAACATGCACCCACGGCGCCTCGAAGACCCCGCCCCGGGGCAGGGCCTGGGTGCGCTCCCAGCCCAAGACCGTCACATGGCCCGGCCCCGCCAGAAACTCGCGCGGCTCGAAAGCTTGAATCTGGTCGACCTGCGCGACCGCCTGGAACCACGCCGCCACCTGGGCGTGGCCCCGCACCTGGCCGGTGTAAGGCGCCTGGTGGTCGCCGACGAACTGCCAGGCCACCTCAGGGGCCATCAACGACAACAGCGCGGGCACATCGCCGCGGCCAAAGGCGGCGTAGGCGGCTTGGACCAGTTCGGTGGGTGAGGTGGGCAGCGCAGCGTCCATCGGGTGCTCCTGAAGGTTCATATGGATCGGCGGCGTTGGCCGCCAGAAACGCATACGCCGTCGGCGACGGGCTGGATGCATCGCAGGCCAAGCGGCGACAATCCCGCCATGTCTTCGCTGCCCGACACCCTGACCCTCACCCGCCCGGACGACTGGCACCTGCACGTGCGTGATGGCGCCGCCCTGGCCGCGGTATTGCCCCACACCGCCCGCCAATTCGGCCGCGCGATCATCATGCCGAACCTGCGGCCGCCGATCACCACCACCGCGCAGGCGATGGCCTACCGTGACCGCATCCTGGCGGCGCGCCCGGAAGGCGCGGGAAGCGACTTCACCCCGTTGATGACGCTGTACCTCACCGATTTGACGCCGCCCGACGAGATCCGCCGCGCGAAAGAGGCCGGCGTCGTCGCGTTGAAGCTGTACCCGGCCGGTGCCACCACCAACAGCGATGCCGGCGTGACCGACATCCGCAAGACCTACGCCACGCTCGAAGCGATGCAGCGTGAGGGTGTGCTGCTCCTGGTGCACGGCGAGGTCACCGACCCCGCGGTGGATGTGTTCGACCGCGAAGCGGTGTTCATCGACCAGGTGATGCGCCCGCTCCGCCAGGACTTTCCGGAGCTGAAGGTGGTGTTCGAGCACATCACCACCCAGGATGCCGCCCAGTACGTGGCGGATGCAGGGGCGCACACGGCGGCCACGATCACGGCGCACCACCTGCTGTACAACCGCAATGCGATCTTCCAGGGCGGGCTGCGGCCTCACTACTACTGCCTGCCGGTGCTGAAGCGCGAGGTTCATCGCCAGGCCTTGCTGAAGGCGGTGGCGTCGGGCTCCGATCAATTCTTCCTCGGCACCGATTCGGCACCGCATGCGTCGGTGATGAAAGAGGCGTCGGTCTGTGGTGCGGGCTGCTTTACCGCGCCGAGTGCACTAGAGCTGTACGCCGAGGCCTTCGAGGCCATCGGCGCGCTCGACAAGCTCGACGCCTTTGCCGGCCACCACGGACCGGCCTTCTACGGCCTGCCGCGCAACACCGGCACGGTCACCCTGCGCCGCGAGCCTTGGGCGCTGCCCGAGACACTGCCGTTTGGCGATGCGCTCATCAAGCCGCTGCGCGCCGGCGAAACCCTGCACTGGCGTCTGTCGGCCTGAGCGACGACGACAGCCTTCTCGGGCCATGGCCGGGCGATGCGCCCGATACTTCTTGTCGCAGTGAAACTGTGTAAAGCCGGCGCCTGACGTCGGCTGGGCACGGCCCCCGGGCGTTGATCAGACATGTTCCGATTCACGGAGATGTTCTGATGCGTTCATACCGCCGCCCCTTGATGGTGATCGCCGCAGCCACCGCCATCAGCACTCTGATGTCGGCTTGTGTCGTGGTGCCTGCCCGCGGCTACTACCGCTACCACTACCGCTATTACGGCGAGGCCAAGCCGGCACAAGTGGTCCCTCAAGCGGCCGCTCCCGAGGCCTCGCGGGCGCCCACCGAAGGCTGATCGGCGATCGGTCTGTCTGGCGCGGTGGTGTCCGTGGGACAATCCGCGTCGTGAAGCAGGCCAGACCGCCGCTGGTGCGATCGCCGAAAGGCGGCACTGGAGGAAGGTCCGGACTGCGCAGAGCAGCGTAGCGGGTAACGCCCGTCCACCGCGAGGTGCGGATCAGAGCCACAGAGACGAGTCTTGTCGGAGCTCCCGAGCATGGGTGTTCTACACGGGGCCGGCGCACGCCGGTCGCCGCCGAGCGTAAGCCGGCGGCTTGGGTGCAAGCCCAAACCGGGTAGCCACCCTTGTCGGGGCGCAGTCCCGACAAGGGTGAAACGCGGCAATCTCTACGCGCAGCAACACCAAATAGGCCGGCATTGAAGCGGCTCGCTGAGCCGGCGGGTAGGTGGCATCGAGCCAGGCGGGCAACCGCCCGGCCCAGAGGAATGGCGGTCACGGCCAAGGTCTCGCAAGAGGCCGAGGCTGCACAGAATCCGGCCTATCGGCCTGCTTCACACTTTCTGGTTGTTTGCCCCGTGCTGCCCGGCACGGCGGCTGTCGCACTCAACACGTGCTGACAGTGAGGACGTCCCGCTGCGGGCGCGTGAGCGCCACCAGCATGGCCGCGCCGGTGTACAGGCCCACGAGTTGCGTCATCTCGATCAAGGTGGGGTCGTCAAAGTGTTCGCGCAGGTGCGAGAACAACGAGTCGCTCACGGCGATGGCGGGAACCAGCGCATCCACCAAGGCCATCGCCGCACGTTCGCGTTCACTCCAGAGGGCAGGATCAGGCGCCGCCGACCGCGTGTCAGCGATCTGTGCGCGGCTCAGCCCCATGCGCTCGGAAATCGTGTCGACGTGCAGGTGCCACTCGTAGTCGTTGCGCGCCGCGAAGCAGGTTCTGAGGATCAGCAGTTCGCGCAGGGCCGGCGGCAGAGCGCGGCGGTCCAGCAGGCCCGTTGGGCCAAGCAGGCCGCTGTCGACCAGGTGAATGAACAGGCCCTCGTTGCGCGCGACCGTGCGGAAGATCGCCGGGGGTGTCATCGAGGGTGGAATCAGCCGGGCAAAGCGTTCGGCCAGAGGGGCCGAGTAGGGCGCGGCCACAGGTTCAATGCGAGGCATGGTGAGCTCCTTCTGATTGCTACGGATTCAGTAGCGAAACGAGCCAATGCTACATTAAACGTAGCATTGGCTCGAGAAGACGAAAACTCGTCACACATCCGAATGGCGTCGACCCCGGAAACCCACAAGCAGGCGATCAACGCTGCGATGGAGCTTCTCCACAAGCGGTGGATGATGCGGGTCATCTGGGAGCTTCGCGGCGGCCCGCTGACCTTTCGCGCACTGCAAGCCGCCTGTGGCGATCTCTCGCCCACCGTGCTGAACCAACGGCTGGGCGAACTCCGCGAGGCGCGTCTGCTCATCAGTGACGAGAGCGGCTACCAGCTCTTGCCGATCGGTCGCGATCTTCTCGAAGCGTTCGCGCCTTTGTCGAAGTGGGCAGTACGCTGGCATCGGCAGGGGTGATCGGGCCTCACCTACACTCGAAGGCTTCCCCGATGAATCCCGAAGCCTCCAAAGTCTGGTCCGGTCCCCGTTGGCTGCTCGCCGCCTTGCTTGCCTGCCTGGGCATGCTCGGGCCGTTCTCGATCGACACCTACCTGCCGGCGTTCAAAGGCATTGCCGACGCGCTCGAAGCGACGCCGCTGCAGATGCAGCAGACGCTGTCGGCCTACCTGCTCGGCTTCGCGGCGATGAATCTGTTCCACGGCGCCTTGGCCGACAGCTTCGGCCGCCGCCCGATCGTGCTCGGCGGGGTGGCCGTCTTCACGGTGGCTTCGGTGGGCTGTGCGCTCAGCGAGTCGATCGCCGCGCTGGTGGCCTTTCGTGCATTGCAGGGCATGTCGGCCGGCGCGGGCATGGTGGTGTCGCGGGCGGTGATCCGCGATCTGTTTCCGCCGTCCGAAGCGCAGCGGGTGATGTCGCAGGTCACGATCTACTTCGGCGTGGCGCCGGCCGTGGCGCCGATCGTGGGCGCCTTCCTGTTCGTGCACCTGGGCTGGCACTCGATCTTCTGGTTCCTGGTCGCCGTGGGCGCGGCCTTGTGGCTGACGATGTGGCGCATGCTGCCCGAGACGCTGCACCCCAGCCAGGTGCAGCCCTTCAGCGCCGGCCACCTGATGCGTGGCTACTGGCAGATGGTGTCGAGCTCCAAGTTCGTCGCGCTGGCATTCGCCTCGGGCGTACCGTTCAACGGCATGTTCCTCTACGTGCTGTCGGCGCCCGTGTTCCTGCACGACATCCTGCACCTGGAGCCCACCCAGTTCTTCTGGTTCTTCTTGTCCACCATCGGCGGCATCATGGCGGGCGCCTGGTGGTCTGGCCGACTGGCAGGGCGGCTGCCCCCACGGCGGCAGATCCGCCGCGGCTTCCGCATCATGGCCACGGTGTCGGTGGTCAACGTGGTGATGAACCTGCTGCTGCCGGCGCATCCGTTGTGGGCCATTCCGTTGATCGGCATTTTTGCCTTCGGCTGGGCGCTGATGGTGCCGGTGGTCACGCTGCTGGTGCTGGATCAGGCGCCCGATCGCCGCGGCATGGCCTCGTCGCTGCAGGCCTGCATTGGCAGCGTGGCCAACGCGCTGGTGGCTGGTGCCATCGCGCCGCTGGTCATGCATTCGGCCGTCAGCCTGGCGATCGCCTCTCTGCTGATGATGGGCATCGGCATCGGCGCCTGGGCGTGGGTCAGGCCGCGCCTGGAACTGCCGCCCGGCTGAGCTGGCCGGCTCAAGATAACTCCACACCGGCCGATATCCAGGCGATGCCCCGGTGCACCGCCCGGCCTGTGGAGTTGCCATGCCCTGGAACCAACCTCTTTCCCGCTTCGTTCGTCCCGTTGCCTTGACCTCGTTGGCGCTGGCCTGTGCCATGACCACCGCCTGGGCGGGCGGCGGTCACGACGAAGAGAAGGCGCCTGCCAAACCCACCGGCAAGGAAGCCCGCCCGGGCAAGGATGCCGCATCCGCCGATGCGATGGACACCTTGCGCCAGCGGCTGGCCGAGAGGCTGGGTGCCCAGAAGCCGCCGGAGAACGGCAACCCCAACGTCGTGCGCGTCGACAACCGGGCGACGGCGGCTCCGGCCGCAGCCGCAGGGGCCGGCGGCAGCGTCGCCAGCTCGCATGCGGTGGCCAGCACGGCCGCCAAGGTCAATGGTCGTCCGCCGCCGCCCGCACCCAGGCGAGCAGAGCGGATCGAGCGCGAGCCCGATCCCCGGCTCGCTGCGCCGGCCGCCCACGCGGCGCCGCATGGTGACCATTGGGACTACAACGGCGAGGTGGGCCCCGACGCCTGGGGCAAGCTGAAGCCCGAATTCAACAAGTGCTCCACCGGCCAGCGCCAAAGCCCGATCGATATCCGTGGTGGCATCGCGGTGCAGTTGGAGCCGATCCAGTTCGACTACCGCACCACTGGCTTTTCGGTGATCGACAACGGCCACACCGTGCAGGTGAATCTGCCGTCGGGCAACTCGATCAACGTGCTGGGCCGCCGCTTCGACCTGTTGCAGTTCCACTTCCACCGGCCCTCGGAAGAGCGGATCAACGGCAAGCAATTCGACATGGTGGCGCACCTCGTCCACAAAGATGCCGAAGGCAAGCTCGCCGTGGTGGCCGTGCTGCTCGACCGGGGCGCGGCCCAGCCTTTGATCCAGGCCGTGTGGAACGCCTTGCCGCTGGAGAAAAACGAGCTGCAGGCGGCGCCCGGCACCATCGACCTGAACAAGCTCTTGCCCGAAGACCGCCGCTATTACACCTACATGGGCTCGCTCACCACACCGCCTTGCAGCGAGGGCGTGCTGTGGATGGTGATGAAGACGCCGGTGCCGGTCTCGCCCGAGCAGATCGAGATCTTCTCTCGCCTGTATCCGATGAACGCGCGCCCGGTGCAGCCTTTGGCGGGGCGTTTGATCAAGGAATCGAACTGATCCTTGCAAGGCGAGCACGGGGCCCGGGCGCCCCGGGGCGCCGCCCAGATCGCGTCCCCGTGCAGAAGCCGACGACGCGCGCTTGACGCGGATCAATCACGACGGCGAAACCGGTTCAAGGCCGGTGGGCGCACTTCCGATAGCTCAGGGGTCATCACGTCAAAACCCCTGCCGGTATGCGCCACAACACACCGAACATCGACGAAGAGTTCGTCTACCCAGAGGCCCAGACGCTGGTCTCGATGACGGATCGACAGGGCCGCATCGTCTACTGCAACCCGGCCTTCGTCGACGTCAGCGGCTACAGCCGCGACGAGCTGCTCGGGCAGCCCCACAACCTGATCCGCCACCCCGATGTGCCGGCCGAGGCGTTCCGTGACCTGTGGGAAACGATCGAACGGGGCCAACCGTGGTCCGGCCTGGTGAAGAACCGGCGCAAGGACGGGCGCTACTACTGGGTGATCGCCAACGTCACGCCCATCCTGGAGCGCGGCGCGATCGTCGGCTATCTATCGGTGCGGGCCCGTCCGGCGGACGAGGCGAAAGCCGCGGCCGAAGCGCTGTACCGCCAGTGGCGCGACCAGACGCGTGCGGGCCGCCGGACGTGGCGCCTGCGCGCGGGCCGTGTCGAGTGGCCCGGTTGGCGCGGCTGGTGGGCACGGGCCGGGCGGCTGCCGCTCGGCCTTCGGCTGGGCGCTGGCATCGCCACCGCGGCGGGCGTGTCGCTGGCGGCAGGTTGGTGGGCGGGCACACAGGGCGGCGGGCCGACGATGGTGGGCGCTGTGGCCGCCTCGGGCGCCGCGGTGGCGGCGGCGGTGTGGGCGATGCGGCAGATGGCCATCCGCCCGCTGCAGGCCGTGCTGCAGGGGTGCCACCGCATGGCGGCAGGCGACCTCGCGCAGCGCCTGAACGCCGACCAGCCGGGGGTGATGGGCGATCTGGCCCGCGGCTTCAACCAACTCGGCATCAACCTGCGATCGGTGGTGGGGGACGCACGGGTCGAGATCGAGAACATGCGGCGGGCCACCGACGAGATTGCCGGAGGCAACCGCGACCTGTCGGCCCGTACCGAATCCCAGGCCGCGAGCCTGGAGCAGACGGCCTCGTCGATGGAGCAGATCACCGTCACGGTGCGCCAGAGCGCCGACGCCGCGGCGCAGGCCGCGCGCCTCGCAGCCGATGCCGGGCAGATCACCCACGACGGCAACCGTGCGGTGGAGACGCTCGCTGCCTCGATGAAAGAGATCCACGACTCGGCCGCGCGCATCGGCGAGATCATCGGCGTGATCGAGGGCATCGCCTTCCAGACCAGCCTGCTGTCGCTCAATGCGGCGGTGGAAGCCGCGCGGGCCGGAGAAACCGGCCGCGGCTTCGCGGTGGTGGCCGGCGAAGTGCGGGCGCTCGCCACCCGCACCGCGGGTGCCGCGAAAGAGGTCAAGCGCCTCATCGAGGGCTCGAACCAGCGCGTGGCGGACGGCAGCGTGCAGGCCGAGCGCGCCCGAGAGACGATCCAGAAGGCGGTGGACGCCGTGTCCCAGGTCTCCGAGATCATCCAGGGCATCAGCCGAGGCGCGCAAGAGCAGCTGTCCGGCATCTCGCAGGTGAACGCGGCGGTGGGGCAACTGGACTCGATCACCCAGCAGAACGCGGGCCTGGTGCAACAGGTGGCCGAATCCGCGGTGGGGTTGCAGGCGAGGGCGGAGACCGTCACGGCGTCGGTGCAGGTCTTCCAGCTGGGGCGTGACGATGACCACATCGGCCAGATCGCCCGCCAGGATGCGGCACAACTGCGGCGAGCCGGCAAGGCGAAGCTGGCAACCGCCCGTTGAGGCCAAGGCGCTTTGGCGCCGATTGACCACCGTCAAGTGGTGATGCCCGGGTGGGGCTAACGTCGGAGCCGGCGACAACCCACACGAAGGCACCGCATGAAGCTCACATTCCTGGGCGGCACCGGCACGGTGACCGGCTCGAAGTACCTGCTGGAGCACGACGGCCGACGCCTGCTCGTGGATGCCGGCCTGTTCCAGGGCCTCAAGCAACTGCGCCTGCGCAACTGGGACGAATTCCCCATCGCGCCGGCATCGATCGACGCGGTGGTGCTGTCGCATGCGCACCTGGACCACAGTGGCTTCATTCCGCGCCTGATCGAGCAGGGCTTTCGAGGCGCCGTGCATGCCAGTGCGCCCACCCGCGATCTGTGTGCGTTGCTGCTGCCCGACTCGGGCCGCCTGCTGGAAGAAGAGGCCGAGTATGCCAACCGGCATGGTTTCTCCAAGCATCACCCCGCGCTGCCCCTGTACACCGAAGAAGCGGCGCGCGCCGCGATCGGCCGGTTCAAAGTGCATCACTTCGGCGAGGTCTTCGAGCCGGTGCCGGGCTTGCAGGTCAAGCTGCAACGGGCCGGCCACCTGCTGGGGGCGGCCAGTGTGCGGGTGGCCTGGGAGGGTGGCACGGCGCTGTTCTCCGGTGACCTGGGCCGCTCGAACGACATGCTGATGCCGCCGCCCATGCCGCCGGAGGCCGCCGACTGGCTGATCGTCGAGTCCACCTACGGCGATCGATTGCACGACGGCGGCGAGCCGCTGGACCTGATCGCCGACATCGTCAGCCGCACCGCGCGCCGTGGCGGGGTGGTGGTGATCCCCGCCTTCGCGGTGGGACGCGCCCAAACCCTGCTGCTGGCCCTGCACCGGTTGCGTCAGCAGGGGCGCATTCCCGGCATCCCGGTCTTCCTCAACAGCCCGATGGCTGCCGAGGCCACCGGGCTGTATGAACGCCATGCGGCCGAGCACCGCATCTCGCCGGCCGAGTTCGAAGCGATGCGCCATGCGGCCCACATCGTGTCGACCGTCGAAGAATCGAAGAAGCTCAACAGCCTGAGGGTGCCCGCGGTGATCATTTCGGCCAGCGGCATGGCGTCCGGTGGCCGCGTGCTGCATCACCTGAAGGCCTTTGCACCGGACGAGCGCAACAGCCTGATCTTCGCTGGCTTCCAGGCGGCGGGCACCCGCGGCGCCTCGATCGTCGCCGGCGCGCCGACGGTGAAGATCCACGGCGAACACATCCCCGTGCGGGCCGAGGTTCATCAGATCGACTCGTTCTCGGCGCACGCCGACCGGCAAGAGCTGCTCGCGTGGGTAGGCGCCATGCCCTCGGCGCCGCGGCAGGTCTTCGTGACACACGGCGAGCCCGTGGCGGCCGATTCATTGCGGCAGGCCATCGAAGAGCGTCACGGTTGGCACTGTCGCGTGCCCGAATACCGCGACACCGTGGCGTGGTGAAGACGATGGCAGGAGTTGTCCGTGTCTGAGCCGCTGTCGCAGGTGGCGGTGGGACTGGCCGCCGCGCTCGGCGTGGGTTGGCTCATTGGCTTGGAGCAGGGC
This sequence comes from Ideonella lacteola, assembly GCF_038066555.1. NCBI lineage: Bacteria > Pseudomonadati > Pseudomonadota > Betaproteobacteria > Burkholderiales > Sphaerotilaceae > Ideonella > Ideonella lacteola. The sequence goes on from NZ_JBBUTG010000002.1 coordinate 188,106, forward strand.
TGGCGCACGCGGGACCAGCCCGACGGCAGCCGGGTGGCCGGGCTGCGCACCTTTTCGTTGATTGGCTTATTCGGCGGCGTGCTGGCCAGCCTGCCACAAGCTGCCTGGGCCTTGCCAGCCGGGCTGCTGGCCATCGGTGTGGTGATGGCGGTGGGCTATCGTGAATCGACACGGCAAGGCCCGTCGCTGAGCGCCACCACCGCGGTCACCGGCCTTCTCACCTCGGCCCTGGGCGCGCTCGCGGCTTCCGGCCATGCGGTGGTGGCCCTCTCGGCCGCGGTCGTGGTGGCGCTGCTGCTGGACTACAAGGCCACGCTGCACGGCTGGTTGCGATTGGTCGAGTTGCGAGAGTGGCGCGCTGCGCTTCAGTTCCTGGTGCTGTCGGTGGTGGTGCTGCCCTGGCTGCCCGATACCGGCATGGGGCCGAATGCGTCGCTCAACCCCTACCGGCTCTGGTGGGCGGTGGTGCTGCTGGCGGGCATGTCCTTTGGCAGCCATGTCGTGATGCGCTTGAGTGGGCCCGAGCGCGGCATGCTCTGGACGGGTGTGCTCGGCGGGGTCACCTCATCCACCACCGTCACCCTCACGCTGGCCCGCCGCGCCGCGCTGGATCGCGCGAGTGTGCCGGTGGCCGCCGCGGGCGCGCTCGCTGCCGGCGGGGTCATGTTCGTGCGCATCGGCCTCATCGTCGCAGTGATGCAGCCTTCGCTGCTGCGCCTGCTGGCGCTGCCGTTGGCGGGTGGCGCGGTGGTGATGTTCGCGCTGTGCGGCTGGCATTGGCATCAGCGGGAACAGGCGGCGCCCGCGGTGGCGGGTGCTCAGGCCGACGCGACGGTCGCTGTGGACGAGGCGGCGATCAAGCCCTTTGATCTGGGCACCGTGCTGTCGTTCGGTGCGCTGCTGGCGGTGGTCACGGTGATGGTCGATGCCTGCAAGGCCTGGTTCGGGGATTCGGGCTTGTACGGCGCGGTGGCCGCTTCGGGCCTGGTGGATGTGGATGCCATCGTGGTCTCGCTGGCCCGGCGGGTGGCGGACGAGTCGTTGGTCGCCTCCGTGGCCGCACGCGGCATCGCGCTCGCCTGTCTGACCAATGTGCTCACCAAGGTGGGCCTGGCCTACGGCTGGGGCGGCCATGCCTTCGGGCGCCGGGTCACCCTGGGGTGGGTCGCCGCCACGCTCGTGGGCGCGGGCTTGTTGCTCGCGGCGGGGGCCTGATGCCGAGGCTGGGGCGCTGAGGCCGGGCGAACGGGCGAAGTCTTGCGCTGCCCGGTCACCGCGCCATCATGCCGAGCCACTCAAGATCCACCGTTCAAGAGGCGCTCGCCTCTCGCGGCGCCTGCAACAGGCGCACCACGCGGATCATCTCGCGGTCCGAGCTGGTGGGGTCGGTGTCGAAGCCCATGCGCCGTGCCATGGCGCGCATGGCGTCGTTCTCACGCAGCACGTTGCCCACCATGCGTTGCACGCCACGGGCCGCCAGGTAGTCTGCCAACTGCTGCATCAGCAACCGGCCCAGGCCCTGGCGGTGTAGGTCGGTGCGCACCACCACCGCGAACTCGGCTTCGATCCCGTCGGGGTCGGTGATCGCCCGTGCGACGCCCAGCGTCTCGGGCGTGGTGCCTTCGCGCACGGCGATGAACGCCATCTCGCGGCCGTAGTCGATCTGCGTCAGACGCGCGAATTCGCGCCGGGGCAGCTCTCGGCGCACGCTGAAGAAGCGCAGTCGCAGGTCGTCGGCCGACACATGGTCGATGAAGGCGCGGTGCTGCGGTTCGTCCTCCGGGCGTATCGGCCGGATGCACAGCGGTGTGCCCTGCCAGTCCACGCGCCGCGCCCAATCGGCAGGGTAGGGCTGGATCGCAAAATGCGCCGGGCCTGCCGGTGCCGATGCCGCCACGCGGATGCGTGCATCGAGTGCGAGCACGCCATGCTCATCGGCCCACAGCGGGTTGATGTCGAGCTCGGCCAGCTCCGGCAGATCGGCCTGCATCTGCGCGACCGCCATCAACACGTCGGCGATGGCGTCGAGCTGCGCCGGTGGGTGATCGCGGTAGCCGGCCAGCAAGCGCGCCACCGCGGTGCGCGAGATCATTTCGCGCGCCAGCACCCGGTTGAGTGGCGGCAACCCGATGACCCGATCGGCTTCCACCTCCACCGCCGTGCCGCCGCGGCCCACCATCACCACCGGGCCGAAGCCCGCGTCGATGCTGGCGCCGACGATCAGCTCTTGCGCATGGGGCCGCTGCGCCATCGGCTGCACGCTGAAGCCGGTCAGCCGCGCGTCGGGCCGGGCGGCGCCCACCCGCTCCAGCATGCGGGCCACCGCGCTGCACAGCGCTGCCTCATCGGCCAGGCCCAGCGCCACGCCGCCTACATCGCTCTTGTGGCTGATGTCGGGCGAGAGGATCTTCAACGCCACCGGGTAGCCGAGTCGGCGAGCTGCCTCGGCCGCGGCGTCTGCGCTGGGCCGTGTGGCTTCGGTGGGCACGGTCGGGATGCCGTAGGCGCGCAGCACCTGCTTGGCCTCGGTCTCGTTCAGCAGCTCGCGCCCGTCGGCCAGCGCCTGGCCGATGAGGCGGCGCGCGGCGGCCACGTCGGGCGGGCCGTATTCGCTGGCGCTGGGCACCTCCATCAGCTGGGCCTGGTTGCGACGGTAGCTCGCCAACATCGCGAAGGCGCGCACCGCTTCTTCGGGCGTCGGGTAGTCTGCGGCACCGGCCTGCTCGAAGATGCGGCGTGCCTCTGCCACGGCAGGGTCGCCCAGCCAGCAGGCCATCACGCGCCCCTCGGCCGAGCGCACCAGCGGTGCGCAGGCCCGGGCAATTTCGTCGCTGCGCACGATGGCAGTGGGCGCGTGCATGAACAGCACCGCGTCCACCTCCGGGGCGGCAAGCAGGGTGCGCAAGGCGGTGTGGTAGCGCGCCACCGGCGCGTCGCCGATGATGTCCACCGGGTTGCCATGCGACCAGGTGCCCGGCAGCGCAGCGTCCAACTCGGCCAGGGTGGCGTCGCTCAGCGTGGCGAGTTCCAGGCCCACTCGGGCGGCCGCGTCTGCCGCCAGCACGCCGGCCCCCCCGCCATTGGTCATCAGGGCCAGGCGGCCTTCGCCGCGTGGTGCGAAGCGGGCCAGAGTTTCGGCGGCGAGGAAGAGATCCTGCAGGGTATCGACGCGCAGCATGCCGGCGCGCCGGATGGCGGCCTCGATCACCACATCCGAGCCCGCCAGCGCGCCGGTGTGCGAGGCCGCGGCCTTCATGCCTTGCCCCGCTCGGCCAGCCTTCACGACGATGACCGGCTTGTTGCGCGCGGCGGCCCGCGCGGCGGACATGAACTTGCGTGCCGCCTCCACCGATTCGAGGTACAGCAGGATGGCCCTCGTGGAGGCGTCGCTGGCCAGGTGGTCGAGCAGGTCGCCCGCATCCACATCCATGCGCTCGCCCAGCGACACGAGGTGAGAGAAACCGATCTGCCGTGCCCGGGCCCAGTCGAGCACGGCGGTCAAAAGCGCCCCCGATTGCGACACCAGTGCCAGCGGGCCCGGCTGCGCATCGGTGTGCGCAAAGCTCGCGTTCAGGCCGATCTTCGGGCTCAGCAATCCGATGCAGTTGGGGCCGAGCAGCCGCATGCGGTGCGGACGCGCTGCGTGGAGTGCCGCTTGCTTTTGTGCAGCGTCGAGGCCGGCTGTCATGACGATGGCGGCGCGCGTGCCGGCTCGGGCCAGCTCGGCGATCAGGCCGGGCACGGTGGCCGGCGGCGTGCACAACAGGGCCAGCTCGGGCACCTGGGGCAGATCGGCCACGCGGGCGTGTACCGGCTCGCCATCCAGCGTCGACAGCCGGGGGTTGACCGCGAAGGTGGGGCCGCGGAAGCGGCTGCGCAGGTTGCGCCACACGGTGGCGCCGACACTGCCATCGCGGTCGCTGGCGCCCAGCACCACCACCGAGGCAGGTGAGAGCAGCGAAGACAGGTGGATGACGCTCATCGCGGCTCGGCCCGGCGATCAGGCCGCGGCCAGCGCGCCCAGCAGCGCGGCCTGCAGCACGCAGCGCCGGTTCAGCCCGCCTTCGGCCTCGTCGCCCAATTCCATGGCCAGCGCAGCGCTGGGGTGATCGTTGCCGGCCAGGCTGTCGAACACCGGCACACCGGCATGCTGGCGGATCTGGGCCACCACCGCCGGCGGCAGCCCCTGGCATTCGAGCGCGGCGTACAGACGGCCCAGCACCCGCGCGGTGTCGCGCACCGCATCCGGGCTGGCGATGTGGGCCACGCTGGGCCGGATGCAGACCACGCGCGCGCCCAGCTCGAGCGCGGCCGCTTGAAACAACGCCGCCTCCCCAGACCCTTCTGATTCGGTGACCAAGCCAAGATTGGTGCCGCGCAGCGAGGGCCGCGGTGCGCCACCGAGCACGCTTTGCTTCAACGCGCGGGCGCTCGCCATCAGGCCGGTGCGTTCGCTGGCGGACAAGGGGGCCGATGAGCCCTGAACGGGAGGAGGCAGGCTGTTCAACATGAAGCGCCGACGCGCCGACGTGGCGCTGTCAGGTTGGGGCAAGCCTACCGGTGGGCGTTCGGGCGGCCTTGATTCAGGTCAACCGCCGCTTCTCGGATTTGTGCTGATACAGATCGATCACAAACCGTTGACTGAGTGTTACCGAGCGACGCACTGCGTTGAACGGCCATTGCCCTGGGCTGCCTACAGTCACCGACAACGAATCGCATCCCACCGCCCAGGAGCCCACCATGCTGACCGCCCACACCGCCGCCCCGCTGGCCCCGCGCACTGCCCCGAACATGGCAGCCCGCGCCGCCGTCACCTCGCGCAGCGACGACGGCGAGACCCAGCGCATGGCCCAGGCGATCGCCGAGACGCTGCGCCTGGTGCAGGATCAGCTCTCACCCCAGCGCCGCGTGGTGCATGCCGGCGACGCGGTCTACCAGGCGGGCCAGCGTTTCAGCCACCTGCACATCCTGAATTCGGGCATGGTCAAGGTGGTGAACCTGTCCAACGACGGGCGTGAGCAGGTGGTGGGCCTGAAGTTCCGCGGTGACTGGCTGGGGTTCGACGGCATCGCCAGCGGCCACCATGCCTGCGACACGGTCGCGATGGACACCGGCGAGGTCTGGAGCTTCCGCTACGACGCCCTGCTGGCCGCCTGCGCCACGCAACCGGCGCTGCTGAAGTTGCTGCACGAGGCGATGAGCCGCGAGATCGCCCGAGATCGCGATTCGCTGATGTCGGTGTGCTCGCTGCCAGCAGACGCCCGCGTGGCCGACTTCCTGCGTTACTGGGCCGAATCGCTCGCCAAGCGCGGCCTTCGCACCGACCAGATCACGCTGCGCATGACCCGCGCTGAAATCGGCAACTACCTGGGCATGACCCTCGAGACGGTCAGCCGCGCGCTGTCGCGCCTGTCCAAGCAGGGCCTGATCTGCTTTGCCGAGAAGGGCCGGCGTGAAGTGCAGATCCCCGATGTGGGGGCCCTCAGCGCCTTCATCCAGCATTGCCTCGCTCCGACCCCGGCCGTGCTGCAGTGATCCCTTCGGGCTGTCAGGCGGCGTCGCCTGGCTTGGTGCGATCGGCCCACAGCCGGGCGATGGCGCGCGCGAGTTCGTGGCGGGTGTAGGGCTTGCGAAGCAACTCCCAGCTGGCGGGCGAATCGCGGTCGGCTTCGATCAGCTCGGACGAGTAGCCCGACATCAGCAGGATGGCCATGGCCGGGAAGCGTCGCTGCGCCTCGGCCGCCAGCTCGGTGCCCCGCATGCCGGGGCCGAGCGCGATGTCGGTCAGCAGCAGGTCGAACGACGCGCCGGGCACCAGGGCCAGCAGCGCTTCTTCACCGCTGCTCGTGCTGTGGGCGCGGCAGCCCAGCGCTTCGAGGAAGGTCTGCACCACCTTGCGGACCTCCACATCGTCTTCCACCAGCAGCACCTTCAGGCCTGCCGGCACGGCTGAAGCATCGCCAGCGTCGTCGTCTTCCGGGAGGGCTTCGTCGTCCCAGGGGCGTGGGATGTAAAGCGTGATCGTGGTGCCGGCGCCGGGTGCGCTGTCGATCGAGATCGTGCCGTTCGATTGTTTGACGAAGCCGTACACGGTGGACAGGCCCAGGCCGGTGCCGCGGCCGGCGCCCTTGGTCGTGAAGAACGGCTCGAAGGCCCGTTCCTTCACGGCCTCGGGCATGCCGGTGCCGGTGTCGGTGATCGCGATGGCGACGAAGGGTTGCTCGGCCGAGCTGGGGTCGTCCAGCTCACCGCGCAGGCCGACCGGCACCTGGGTTTCGGGCACCGCGCGAAAGCGCAGCGTGCCGCCCTCGGGCATCGCATCGCGGGCGTTGATGGCGATGTTGAGCAGGGCCGATTCGAGCTGGCCGGGATCCGCCAGCACCACCGGGCCCTGATCGGGCACCTCGGTCTCGATGCGGATGCGCTGGTCGATCGTGCGGCGCAGCATGTCGGCCAGCGAGACGATCATCGCGCCTGCGTCCACCGTGGTGGTTTGCAGCACCTGCCGGCGAGAGAAGGTCAGCAGCTTGCTGGTCAGCTCGGCGGCACGTCGGCTCGCGCGCGAGGCGGCAGCGAGCAACTGCTGGCCGTAGGCGTCACCGGCCAGCGCCGGCAGCTCTTCGAGCACCTGCAGGTTGCCCTGGATCACCGTGAGCAGGTTGTTGAAGTCGTGCGCGATGCCGCCAGTGAGTTGGCCCACGCTCTCCAGCCGTTGGGCGTGGTTCAGCGCATCTTCCGATTGCGCGCGCTGCAAGCTGGTGGCGAGCAGGCTGGACAACGATTCGAGAAAGCGCAGCTCATCGTCGCCAAAGCGCTGCGGCTGGCGCGAGCGTACGGTGAGCGCGCCGACGCTGCGGCCGCGGTCGAGCAGCGGCACCGCCATGGCACTGACCAGGCCCGCTTCGAGGTAGGCCGGCGGCACCTGGAAGCGCTGTTCGGTGCGGTAGTCGTCGACGATCACCGGCCGCCCTTGGGCCACCACGAAGCCGGGAGGGGTGAGCGGGTGGTTGTCCACGCTCGCGCTCGGTCCCTCCGACGGCAAGGTGCCCACACCGCTGGCCACACGGAATTTCTGCCGGTCGGCACTGAGAAGGAACACCACCGAGGCATCGACCTGCAGTGCGTGGGCCGCGATGGTCGGCACCTGCTCCAGCAGCCTCTGAGGGTGGCGCGTGTCGACCGCCAGGCGGCCGAACTGCGCCAGATGCTCGCTGTAGCGCGCCCGCTGCAACGCCTGCTTCACCCGCGGATAAGCACTGATGTTCCGGATGGCCGCCACCACGAACGGCAGGCCGTGTGATTGCAGTGGGCTGAGGGCGATCTCGACCATCACCTCGCTGCCATCTTTGCGGCGGGCCACGAGATCCATTTGCGTGCCCATCGGCCGGGTGCGCGGGGCATGGCCGTAGGCGTTGCGGTACTCGGCGTGGCGCGGCCGGATGCTGTCGGGCACCAGCGCCTCGACCGACATGCCGATCAACTCATGCGCGGTGTAGCCCAGCACCTGGGCGGCCGATGGGTTGGCCAGGCAGATCTGGCCGTCGCGATCGACCAGCAACAGCGCATCCGGGTAGGCGTTGAACAGCGAGCGGTACACCGCCTCTTCTTCGATGCCGGCGGGCAGGGCGGGCGAGGGGGCGGCGTCACCGGCCATGGCGAGCATTGGCAACGAAGAGCGGCGGCGCTTTGGCGTGCAAGGTGGGCATGGGTGAAGCCTCTCAGCCGCTCAGGCCGCTTTCACGGTGGGCACGAACAGGTAGCCGGCGCCACGCACGGACTTGATCCGCTGCGGATTCTCGGCATCGACCTCGAGCTTCTTGCGCAGGCGGCCCACCTGCACGTCGATCGTCCGGTCGAAGGGCGCCGCTTCACGGCCGCGGGTGTGTTCGAGCAGGAAGTCGCGCGACAGCACCCGGCCCGGGTGCTTGGCGAACGCGCTCAGCAGGTCGAATTCGCCGGCCGTCAGGCTGACATCCTGCCCGGCCGGATCGATCAGGCGGCGGGCGGCCAGGTCGAGCACCCAGCCGTCAAATGTGAGCGCCTCGTGAGGCGGCGCCGTGGGCGCGCCCGTGGCCACCGCGGCGGGCTCGGCGGGGGTGAGGCGGCGCATCACCGCCTTGATGCGGGCGAGCAGCTCGCGCAGGTCGAAAGGCTTGGTCACATAGTCGTCGGCGCCGACTTCGAGGCCCACGATCTTGTCGACGGCGTCACCGCGGCCCGTCACGATGATGAGCCCGCAGCGCCAGTGTTCGCGCAACTGGCGGGCGATCGAGAAGCCATCTTCGCCGGGCAGGCCGAGATCGAGCAGCACCAGCGCAGGTGCGTCGTCGATCATCAATGAGAGGAGTTCCGCGCCCCGGTGGGTCTGCGATACGCGGAATCCCTGTTGTTGCAGGTAGCCCGCCAGCAGCTGGGTGATGTCGGGTTCGTCGTCGAGGACAGCGATGTGTTGTGGAGTGGTCACGGCAGCCGTTGCACCTGGAATCGACCAAGGGTAGCAGCTGACCGTGCCACTTTTCGATTCAGGCTCGCACTAACGGCGCAGATGCGCGGCACGTGATGGTCTCGTCGGCGTCAATGTCGACCCTGGTGTTCGGCGTTGCGCTGGCAAGCGGTGCAACGCATGGCGGTGGGCTGGGCGAGCAGCCGAGCGGGCGAGATCGACTCGCCGCAATCGATGCATTCGCCGTAAGTGCCGTCGGCCAGGCGCTGATGGGCATGCTCGATCAGCTGCAGCTCGGCCAGATGGCGGCGCAGGTCGACGTTGTCGATCTCGGCCAAGGCCTCTTCCGCCGCACCGTCTTTCAAGTCGGTGACTTCCCGCTCGGTTTCGCGTCGCGGCCGCGCGGCAAGGAGCAACTGCTCCAGCTGTCGGGCTCGCTGGGCCAACCGCTCGCGGGCGGCCTCGGTCGGGCGGAGGCGGGCAGACATGTGGACACCCCAGATGGCTTGCTGCATGGCGGCCTCAATCATCGAGGCGGGCGCTGGAAGCCCAGCGGGCCGTCCACTCGTCCCAGAGTTCCTGCTGCATCTGCGTGGCGGCATCTTGCCAGGCGCTCATCGCCTGCCATTGGGCGCCCTGGGCGGCCCACCACATCTGCGAAATGACCCCAAACCAGTCGGCCGGCAGTGCGGCAGGTTGGGGAATCGGCGAGAGCGTCGAAGCCATGGTGATGTCTCCTTGCGGCGGCCAAGTCCCCATCGTCTGCCTGAACCCGGCCGCCGTCAACGCGCAGTGCAACAAGACCAGGCCGGTCACGGCCATGGCCCGCTGGGGCCCGCTGGAATGGCCGCCGAACACCTTCGAATTTATTTCAAACGAAAGTAAACAAAAGCATTGTGCTTGTCATTCGCTTCCCCTTAGCATGAATCCATTCGCAAAAGGAAAGCAGCATGGTTCGAGGGCACTCCGATCTTTGGGCGTTGAGCGGGCTGGCGGCCGCTCTGGCGCTCGCCTGGCCTGCCTGGGCAGGCGCCCAGTCCACGCCCGTGGACGCCGGGGCCGCGGCGCCCAACACGGCGCCCGCGGAACCGGCCGCCTCGATGCCCGCGGCCGATGCCGACACGGCACAGCAGATCACCGTCACCGGCACCCGGGCCAGCTTGCTGAAGGCGCGCGAACTCAAACGCAACTCGGCGGTGGTGCAGGATTCGATCGCGGCCGAGGACCTGGGCCGGTTCCCCGACGACAACGTCGCCGATTCGCTGTCGCACGTGACCGGGGTGACGATCTCGCGCACCCACGGCGGCGAAGGGCAGTTCGTGAACGTGCGTGGCCTCGGGCCGGCGTACAGCATCGTGACGCTGAACGGCCGCATCCTCGCCACCGATGGCGACGGCCGGGACTTCGCTTTCGATGTGCTGCCGTCCGAAACCATCTATGGGGCCGACGTGATGAAGTCCGCCGAGGCCTCGCAGATCGAGGGCAGCATCGGCGGATCGGTGAACCTGCGCTCGGCCCGAGCGCTGGCCAACCCGGGGCGCCATGTGTCGCTGCGGCTGGAGGGGCAGTACAACGATCTGTCCGAGCAGGGAGGCAGCAAGGTTTCGGGCGTGTACAGCGACACCTTCGCCGGCAACCGGGTGGGCGTGGTGCTGGGGGCGGTCGTCGCATCGCAGCGCACGAGGTCGGATTCGGTGCTCGACTTCACCTACAACCCGGATTCGCCAGGCGAGTTCGACGCCAACGGCGACCACCGCATCACCCCCGATGAACAGAACCTGCTCGGGGTGTGCTGCGTGGCCTTCGGTGCCGTCGAGCAGAAGAAGCAGCGCACGGCGTTGTCGGCCGCGGTCGAGTGGAAGCCCACCGACGACTTGAGGCTGACCTTCGATGCGCTGGGCACGCGGCTGGACGCGCCGGCCATCGGCTACCACCAGGCCTATTACGTCGAGCATGCGGAAGACCGCTGGTCGGATGTCAGTATCCGCGACCATCTCGTCACCGGCATGACGATCCACGGGCTGACCCCCGAGGTGGTGACCCGCACCGAAAACCGGGTGGTCGACACGAGCCAGATCGGCCTCAATGGGCAGTGGAAGGCCACGGGAGACCTGACGCTGGAGGCCGATGGCTACGTGTCACGCTCCGTGCGCGATTCGGGCGGCAAGGACACCTGGGTCGTGGCCGGCATCCCGGGCAACCACACCGGCTACTTCAGCGCCAACCGGCACGCGTTGCCCGACATCCGCGTGACGCTTGAAGACGGTCGCGATCTGGCTGCCGCCAGCTCGACATTGGGCAACGATGACTACGCCCTGCACTGGGCCGAGCTGGGGGGCGACGACATCCACGACACCGTCAAGGGCCTGTCGCTGGGCGGCAAGCTGGCTGTGGAGTGGGGCCCGGTCGAGCGGCTGCACTTCGGCGTGGCCGACACCCGCCGGGCGAAATCGCGCCGCACGGTGGACAACCTCGAGAACGCCTGCCAGTACTGCAACTACCACTACACCTTCGCTGACCTCGGGGCCGATGTGGTGCGACCGCTCACGCTGAAGAACTTCATGCGCCATGCGGGAGGCAGCTTCCCCACCACCTTCGTGCGCTTCGACACCGCGGCCTACTTCGATGCACTGAAGGCGCTGGACGGGGTGGAGATCCTCGACGACAACGGCCAGCCGACCGGCACGTATTACGACTCCAGCCTGATGGCGGCGCGCGTCAACCCTGTGCGCTCCTACCGCGTCACTGAGGACACCCAGTCCGCCTACTTCCAGGCCGACTTGTCGGGCGACGATTGGTCGGCCAACGTCGGCCTGAGGCTGGTGCGCACCCAGACCACGTCGCGCACCGCCGTCAACCGCATCATCGCGATCGACGACCCCACGCCCGACGACCCCACCTCGAGCCCGGACGTGACCTACAGCCCGGCAGAGCCCGTGTCGGCGCGAGGCGAGTACACCAAGCTGCTGCCATCGGTGAACTTCGCCTACCGCTTCAGGCCCGATCTGCAATTGCGGCTCGCGGCCGCCAAGGTGATGTCGCGCCCTTCACTCGATCAGCTGGTGCCCACCGCCGAAGACCACACGCTGGACCGAACCTGGCGCATCGACGTGCGCGGCGATGCCAACCTGAAGCCCGTCGATGCCACGCAGGCCGACCTCTCGCTCGAGTGGTACTACACCCGTCGCTCGATGGTCTCGGGCGCGCTCTTCTGGAAAAACATCCGTCACTTCGTCACCTACGCCATCGACGACAACGTCGACATCGGCGTGCCGGGCTACCTCTTCGACATCCAGCACCCGATCAATGGCGACCGGGCTCGGATCCTCGGCTACGAGTTCGGCTTCCAGCACCTGTTCGACAACGGCTTCGGCGTCAACCTGAAGTACTCCGGCACCGACACGCGAGCGCGGGTCAACGGGCGCGAAGCTGGCGATCTCGAAGGCGTGTCGCGCTCGGCCGTGTCGATTGCGCTGCTGTACGAAGACGATCGCCTCAACGCCCAGGTGGCACTCGACCACAGCGGCCGCTACACCGAGGCGCTCGATGCGGTGGGCAGCTACAGCCGCTACGGCGAGCCGCTGACCTGGGTGACCGCATCGGCGGCCTACAACCTGACGCCGGAAATCACGCTGTTCATCGAGGGCAAGAACCTCACCGATGCGTACTACCGCGCCAACCTGGGCCGCCCGGATGCCCTGGCCGGCTTCGAGACCTGGGGCCGCACCTACACGGCCGGATTGACCATCAAATTCTGAAAGGCCAAGCGGTGAGTATTCGAGCGATTGGGGCGTGCGTGGCGATGGTCGTCACCACATCGGTGGCCGCGGCCACCGGGGGCGCGGCTGCGGCCGCCGACAACGGCCTGGCCCGCACGCCGCCCATGGGCTGGAGCAGTTGGAACCAGTTCGGCGAGCACATCGACGAGCAACTGCTGGTGCAGACGATGGATGCCATGGTGGCCAACGGCTTGCGCGATGCGGGCTATGTGTACATCAACCTGGACGACGGCTGGCAGCGCCACAAGGGTGAGCGGCGTCAGCAGCCTCTGGAGGCCGATCCGGTCAAGTTCCCGCATGGCATGCGCTGGCTGGCAGATTACGCCCACCAGCGGGGCTTCAAGCTGGGCATCTACAGCGGCCCTGGGCAGACGACCTGCGCCGGCTTCACCGGCAGCGAAGGCCACGAGCAGGAGGACGCCAAGCTGTTCGCCTCGTGGGGTGTGGACCACCTCAAGTACGACAGCTGCTGCTCGCACAAGGACACCCCGCGTGATGCGCTGCAGCCCATCGTGCGCCGGATGAGCCAGGCCCTGCGCGCCACGGGCCGGCCGATCGTCTACCACGCCTGCCACTGCGGCTGGGCCGACATCTGGGAGTGGGGCGCCCAGGCCGGTGCCAACCACTGGCGCATCGGGCAGGACATCTCCGACGATTTCGACTACCCCGGCAACCGAGAGAAGTACTACTTCGATGTGCTGGACATGCTCGACCGCGGCATCGCGCTCGGCAAGCACACCGGCCCGGGCCACTGGAACGACTTCGACATGCTCGTGGTGGGGCTGAACGGCCGCAGCCGCGAGTTGGTGGGCGCTGGCGCCTCGAATGTCGAGTACCGCACCCACTTCAGCTTGTGGGCTCTGGCTGCGTCGCCGCTGCTGATTGGGGCGGATGTGCGAACGCTCGATCCGTACGCGCTGGAGACCTTGTCCAACCGCGAGGTCATCGCACTGAACCAGGACCCGCTCGGCGCGCCTGCCGAGAAGGTGCGTGATGACGGGCCGTTGCAGGTCTACGCGAAACCGCTGGCCGATGGCCGCGTGGCCGTGGCGTTGCTTAACCGCGGCAGCGCCACCGCCGAGATCACCGTGTCGCCAGGTCGCGATCTGGGCGAGCCTTGGAAGCGCTATCGGGTGCGCGATCTGTGGCGCCACGCCGATCTGGGCGAAGTCGACATTCCCTACACCGCCGAGGTCATCAGCCACGAGGCGCGGGTGCTGCTGCTCACCCCCGTCCCGGGCTCGACCGCGGCTCCGCTGCCTGACAGCACCACCCACTGAGACACGTGGCATGACAACTCCTTCTTCCTCGAACTGGCTGGGCTTCGCCCTGCTCACCATGCTCACCTGGGGCGTGTGGGGCGCCTTCACCGGCCTGCCCACCGAGCATGGCTTTCCGGACACGCTGGTCTACGCCGTCTGGGCGCTGACGATGGTGCCCCCGGCGATCTACGCCTGGCGGCGTGCCGGCGGCGTGGTGCAAAAAGATCGCCGCAGCATCGCGCTGGGCCTGGCCATTGGGCTGCTCGGCGCCGGTGGTCAGATGTTGCTGTTTCGCGCGGTGAAAACCGGCCCGGCGTACCTGATCTTCCCGATCATTTCGCTGTCGCCCGCGCTGACGATCGCCATGTCGTTCGCGCTGCTGCGCGAGCGCACCGGGCGGCTTGGCATGCTGGGCATCGCCTTGGCGCTGCTGAGCCTGCCGCTGTTCGACTACACGCCCGGCGGCCACAGCGAGCTCGGCCCGTGGTTCCTGCTGGCGGTGGCAGTGCTGGTGGCCTGGGGCGTGCAGGCCTACTTCATCAAGCTGGCCAACGCGACGATGAGCGCAGAGAGCATCTTCGTCTACATGACCCTCTCGGCCGTGCTGTCGATCCCGGTGGCGGTCGTGATGACCGACTTTTCTCAGCCGGTGAACTGGGGCTGGAACGGGCCGGGGCTCGCGGCGGTGATCCAGGTGCTGAATTCGATCGGTGCGCTCACGCTGGTGCACGCGTTTCGCCATGGCAAGGCCATCGTCGTGTCGCCGCTGGTCAACGCCGGCGCACCGCTGCTCACCGCGGTGATCGCGCTGCTGGTGGCCGGCGCGGTGCCCGGCCCCTTCAAGATGGCGGGCATCGGCCTGGCGCTGCTGGCGGCGCTGCTGCTGGCGCTTCAGCCCGAGGGCGATGCAGGCGGCTCAACGGGCGCCTCTGGCGAAGGAGCCAGGGCATGAAGGCGCTGCTCGAGTTGGTCGGGCGTCACAAGGCCGGCGAAGCAGTGGGCATCTACGCCCTGTGCTCGGCACACCCGGTGGTGTTGCGGGCGGGCATGCAAGAGGCGCTGCGCACCGGCTCGCCGCTGTTGGTGGAAGCAACCTCGAACCAGGTCAACCAGTTCGGCGGCTACACCGGCATGAAGCCGGCCGACTTCCACGCCTTCGTGATGAGGCTGGCCGACGAGGCGGGCTTTCCGCGCGATCGCCTGCTGCTGGGCGGGGACCACCTGGGCCCCAACTGCTGGCAGGGCGAGTCGGCAGACAGCGCCATGGCCAAGTCCGAAGCGCTGATCGAGCAGTATGTGGAAGCGGGCTTTCGCAAGATCCACCTCGATTGCTCGATGGCCTGTGCCGACGATCCGCCGGTGCTGCCCGAGGCGGTCGTGGCCCAGCGGGCTGCACGCCTGTGCGCGGTGGCCGAGAAGACGCACGCCAGGGTGGGCGGTGAGGCGCCGGTCTATGTCATCGGCACCGAGGTGCCGGTGCCGGGCGGTGCGCATGAAGACCTGCAGGAGCTGGCGGTGACGCGGTCAGACGCTGCGGCGCAGACGATCGCCTCGCACCGCGACGCCTTCGGCCGGTGGGGCCTGGAAGCCGCCTGGCCGCGGGTCATCGGACTGGTGGTGCAGCCGGGTGTCGAGTTCGACCATCACAAGGTCATCGACTACGTGGCACCGAAGGCGAAGGCACTCAGCGCCTTCATCGAGCACGAACCGCATCTCATCTACGAAGCCCACTCCACCGACTACCAGACACCCGCCGCCTTGCAGGCGCTCGTGCGCGATCACTTCGCGATCGTCAAGATCGGCCCTGGGGCCACCTTCGCGCTGCGCGAGGCGCTGTGGGGCCTGGCCGAGATCGAGCGCGAATGGCTCGGCGACGGCGAGGGGTCGCACCTGAAGGACGTGGTGCTGGGCGTGATGCAAGCGCGGCCGCAGCACTGGCAGAAGTACTACAGCGATCCGGCGCGGCAGCGTCTGGACCTGCAGTTCTCGCTGAGCGACCGGATCCGCTACTACTGGGCTCAACCCGAGGTGCGCGAGGCCTGCGCCCGCATGCTGAATCGGCTGGGTGACGGGCCGCTGCCGCTCACGCTGCTGAGCCAGTACCTGCCGCTGCAATACGCCGCGGTGCGCGACGGCGTGCTGCCCAACGCCGTCGGTGCCTTGCTGCACGAAGGCGTGGGGCAGGTGCTGCGGCAGTACGTCGCCGCCTGCACGCCGGAAACCGGCGAGGCGATCACCCGCGAGCCCGATCTGGCCCTGACATGAACCCACTTGCAGACAACAACAGGCCAGGGAGCCTTAGACGATGACTTCACTTCCCCAAGCGACCCCCTTCGATGAGCGCATGCCCCCGGGCGCCAGCTGGACGGTGCGCGAGATCGCGCAGCAACCCGATGTGTGGGCCCGCGTGAGCGCCCTGGTGCAAGCGCAGACCGGCCCGAAGGACATGAGCGAGCCCTTCGTGGCCCGTTGCCTGGCCACGCCAGGCTTGCGGATCGTGCTCACCGGCGCGGGCTCGTCGGCCTTCATCGGCCAATGCCTGGCGCCGGCCCTGATGCGCCACACGGGGCTGCGGGTGGACGCCGTGGCCACCACCGACCTGGTGGCGGGGCCGCACCTGTACTTCCAGCGCGACGTGCCGACGCTGCTGGTGTCCTTTGCCCGCTCCGGCAGCAGCCCGGAGAGCGTGGCGGCGCTGGAGTTGGCCGACCGTTTCGTCGACGACTGCCAGCACCTCATCTTCACCTGCAACCCGGACAGTCACCTGAGGCGGCTGGCCGCCGATCGCGCCAACGCGCGCACCCTGCTGCTGCCAGCCGAGACGCACGACCGCGGCTTTGCGATGACCTCGTCGTTCACCTCGCTGCTGCTCGCGGCGACGCAGGTCTTCGGGCTGCTGGGCGCGGGCGATCCGGCCGCAGCCATCGCGCGCGCGGCCGCGTCGCTGCTGAGCCAGGGCTTGCCCCTGGCTCAGGCGCTGGTCGAGCAGCACTTTGAGCGGGTGGTCTACCTCGGCAGCAACGAATTGCAGGGGCTGGCCCGCGAATCGGCCTTGAAGCTGCTGGAGCTGACGGATGGCCGCATCGTGGCCAGCCACGATTCACCGCTGGGGTTTCGCCATGGGCCGAAGACCATCGTCAACGACCGCACACTGGTGGTGATGTTCGTCTCGAACGACCCCTACACCCGCCAGTACGACCTCGACCTGTTGGCTGAGCTGCGACGTGACCAGCGCGCTGCCCGGGTGCTGGCCCTGAGCGGCCAGCCGATCCTCGGCGACGCTGCTGCAGCGTCCGACGATGTGCAGATCGAAGGGCTCGAGGCCGCCCCGGACCTGGCCTTGGCCTTCCCTTGCGTCGTCTTCGCCCAGCGTTTCGCGCTGCTGCAGTCGATGCACCTCGGGTTGTCGCCGGACAATCCCAGCGTTTCGGGCACCGTGAACCGGGTGGTTCGCGGCGTGACCATCCACCCCTTTCTCGACACACCCGCGGTGACGCATGTTCCTCGGCATTGACGGTGGCGGAACCAAGACCGCCTTCACGCTCATCGATGGGGAGGGCCGCGTGCTGGCCCGGCATGTCGACGGGAGCCTCTATCACCCCGAGGTGGGGCTGGACGCGGTGGCCCAGGTGCTGCGGCGCGGCATCGCAGCGGTGCTGCAGGCGGCCGGTGCCGAGGCGCAGGCGCTGACCTTCAGTTTCATCGGCCTGCCGTGCCACGGCGAAGACAGCCGGCTGCAGCCGCGCCTGGATGCGCTGCCACAGGGGCTCTTGCCTGCAGGGCGCTACCGGTGCGGCAACGACATGGTCTGCGGCTGGGCCGGCTCGCTGGGCGGCCGCGACGGTGTCAACATCGTGGCGGGCACCGGCTCGATCGCCTACGGCGAATGGCAAGGCCGAGAGGCCCGGGCCGGCGGCTGGGGCGAGCTGTTCAGCGACGAGGGCTCCGCCTACTGGATCGCCCGCGAAGGGCTCGCGCTGTTTTCACGCATGAGCGATGGCCGCGCCGAACCCGGGCCGCTGCTGGCGCTGGGACGCGAGCGCTTCGGCTTGCAAGACGACCTCGACCTGTGCGCCGCGGTCTATGGCCCGGATGGTCTGGGCCGCAGCGGCCTGGCGGGCCTCGCACCCTGGGTGGCCGAGGCGGCGCGTTCGGGAGACGCGGGTGCGCGAGCCATCTTCGTGGCGGCGGCTTCGCAGTTGGCCGACATCGTGGTGGCCACGGCCCGGCGTTTACAGGTGCCGGCCGAGGCGGTGCTGCCGGTGTCGTACTCAGGGGGCGTGTTCCAGGCCGATTCGCTCGTGCTCGACCCCTTTCGCCGCCTGCTGGCCGAGAGATGGCCGTCGGCGCAGTTGATGACGCCGCGGTTCAGCCCCACCGTGGGCGCCGCGCTGCAGGCCGCGCGCCTGGCCGGCTGGTCGTGGTCGCCCGAGGCCCTGGAGCGCCTCGGCCACCCCGCCGACCCGGTGCACGCGGCGCCGGTGGAGCAGGGCTGAGCGGTGGGGTCGCGCGCGGCTGGCCCTGCTGGTGGCCAAAAGGGAGCTCGACATGGCTCTGGACAGGGCGTTGGAAAGAGCACCGAAAAGGTCGGGCGGCTGCTGGCCACAGCGGCCCTCCTTCTCGCGGCAGGGTGGTCAACTGCCCGTGCCGCGCCGGGTGATCGCTACACCATGGCCGACTTCGCTCGTGTGCCGAAGATCGATGCCCACGTTCACCTGCATGGCACCTTGCCGCAGTGCTTGGCCACCGCTCGGCGCGACGGCTTCCGGTTGTTGACGATCAACGCCGAAGCGCCGGATTTTCCGGGTCTCGACGAGCAGCAGCGTGACGCGGTCGCCTTGGCCCAGGCACACCCCGAGCAGGTCGCCTGGGTGGTGAGCCTGCCCTTTGAGGGATTCGAGTCCACGACGTGGTGGCTGGCCACCGAGGCGCGTTTGCAGCGGGCCCGCGCGCTGGGCGCACAGGGCGTGAAAGTGTGGAAGAACCTGGGCCTGTCGCTGCGCGACAGCCAAGGCCGAGCGGTGCTCATCGACGACGAGCGCCTTCGGCCTCTCTTCGACCTGCTCGACCAAGACGGATGGGTGCTGCTGGGTCATCAGGCGGAGCCCCGCAATGCCTGGTTGCCGCTGGCGCAGATGACGACACGAGGTGATCGCGAGTACTTCGCCACGCACCCTCAGTACCACCTGGCCCAACACCCCGAATGGCCCGACCAGGCCCGACAACTGGCGGCCCGCGACCACCTGCTGCGGCGCCACCCGAGGCTGCGCTACGTGGGTGTTCACCTGGCCTCGCTCGAATGGAGCGTGGCCCGCCTGGCCGAGTTTCTCGATCGCTTCCCGCAGGCCACGGTCGACCTGGCCGCGCGAATGAGTCACCTGCAGCATCAGGCGATCGACCACCACGACGAGGTGCGCGCCTTCATGCTGCGCTACCAGGACCGGCTGCTCTATGGGACCGACCTGTCGGTGGCCGAGGGCCAGCGCGACGCCGAGGTCGCCGCCGAGGCCCACGCCACCTGGCGGGCCGACTGGCGCTTTCTCGTCACCCGCGAGTGGCAGCGCCACGCCGACCTGCCGGCCCGCTTCCGCGGCCTGGACCTGCCCGCCACCGTGATCGACAAGCTCTACCGACGCAACGCCGAGCGAGTATTCCCCGCCGCCTGGTCGCGGGCTTGGCGCTACGATCGCTCAGGCGAGGAAACCACCCCACGATGACGACGAAGAACGCACCCCGGCCCGGCCATGCAGCGGGCCGCCCGCCCCGCAGCGGCGAGGGCGAGGAAGCGCCGCTGCTGCTGGAAGAGCGCCGGCGGGAGATCCGTGCGCTGATCGAGGAAAAGGGCAAGGTCACCACCGAGCAGTTGGCCGCACGCTTCAATACCTCGTTGGTCACCATCCGCGGCGATTTGAATGCGCTCGCCGAAACCGGCCAGATCGTGCGCACCCATGGCGGCGCGCTGGCCCACCGCGATGGCGAAGAGGTGCCGATCGAGATCAAGCAGAGTCTGCGCCACGCCGAAAAGGTGCGCATCGCCAGCGCGGCGGTCACGATGATCCAGGACGGTGACACCATCTTGCTGGATTCGGGCTCCACCACCGGCGAGATCGCCAAGCAGATCCGCGGATTGCGGTTGCACGCGATCAACGTCATCACCAATGCGCTGAACGTGGCGGTGACGTTGGCCCAGGCGCCGCATGTGCGGCTGGTGATGCTGGGCGGCGTGTTGCGGCCCAATTCGTTCTCGTTGTCCGGCCCCCAGGCCGAAGCCTCGCTGGCCGGCCTGCAGGCCGATCGTCTGTTTCTGGGCGTCGACAGCCTTGATCCGGAAATCGGCCTGATGACGCCGCATTTGCTGGAGGCGCAGCTGAATGCGCAGATGATCCGCGCGGCGCGCCAGGTGATCGCGGTGGCCGATTCTTCCAAGCTGCTGCGCCGCAGCCTGTCGGTGATCGCGAAGGTGGAGCAGATTCACACGCTGATCACCGACGAGGGCGCGCACCCCGACAGCGTGGCTGCGTTGCGCGCGCGCGGAGTGGACGTGGTGCTGGTGTAGCGGCATGTCAAGCCTGCTGGGGTCCAGATGCGCGGGCGTTGCCTGCGCGGAGGCATCGCCGTGAAAGTGCTGCTGATCGAAGACTCGCCGGTGCTGCGCGACAGCCTGGTGCGCGGCCTCACCCGGCTCGGGCTGGTGGTGGAACAGGCGCATGATGGCCCGAGCGGCCTGTGGGCCGCCACCGAGATGCAGCCGGACGTCATCGCACTCGACGTGATGCTGCCGGGCTTCGACGGGCTGGAGCTGCTGCGGCGCCTGCGCGCGCAGCAGGTGCGCACGCCGGTGCTCATGCTCAGCGCCCTGGCCGAGATCGAGGACAAGCTACAGGGCTTCGAGGCGGGGGCTGACGACTACCTGCCCAAGCCCTTCGATTTGCGCGAGCTGGCTGCGCGCTTGAGGGTGCTCGCCGCACGCCAGGCGGCCGACCCCGGTGTGGCGCCGCTGGAAGTGGGCGATCTGCTGATCGACCGCGTGCGGCAGGAAGTGCGGCGCCAGGGCCAGGTGCTGCCCATGCGCCGCCGCGAACGGCTGCTGCTGGAGCTGCTGGCCAGCCAGCGCGGCTGCGTGGTGCGGCGCACCACGATCGAGGCCAAGCTCTACCCCGACGCGAAGGAGCTGCAGAGCAACTCGGTGGAGGCGGCGGTGTCGCAGCTGCGACGCTGGATCGACGAGCCGGGGCAGGCCTCGCGCATCGTCACGCTGCGCGGCGAAGGCTACATGCTGGAGCGCTGACGCGATGTCGGCCAGCGCTTTCGAGCGCCGCTGGCGCGGCCGAATTTCGGCACTGCTGTTTGCCGTGGCGGCACTCGTCTTCGGGGCGGTCTATGCCATCGGGCACGCCGAGCGCGCGGCGGCCTTCGACCGTGCGCTCGCCGACGATCTGCGCACGATCAGCAACATCACCCAGGTCTATGTCGATGGCGACATCTTCGTCAACATCGAGCCCGAGGCGCTGGGGATGTACCTCACCGGCGGCGACCGCATCTTCCAGGTCTGGGACGGCGAGAACGGCGAGTTGCTCGACCACTCGGAATCGCTCGACAGCCTCGGTGCCCGGATGCCCCGGCCCCAGCCGGCGCCGGCCCTGAACGCACCGCCGCATGCCGAGCAGGCGCGGCTGCCGGATGGCCGCACGATCCGCCTGCTGTCGCACCGCATCCGCGCCAACTGGGGCCTGGATGCGGAAACGCTGGAGCGCACCGGCCAGACCATCCAGGATCACGAGGTCGAGGTGATGGTCGGACGTCCCGAGAGCGAGTTGACCGGCTCGCTGGTGCCGCTGGCCGGTGTCTGTCTGCTGGGGGCCATCGCACTGCCGTTGCTGGGCATCGGGGCGCTGCGCTTGGGCACCCGCCGCTTCGATGCCCTGGTGCAACGGATGGTGGTGCAGCGCGAGCGTGAACGGGGCTTTCTCGCCCATGCGGCGCATGAGCTGCGCACGCCGCTGGCCGAGCTGCGTTCGCTCGTCGATCTGGCCGAGCTGGAGGCAGAAGCTGGCGCGCCGGTCCAGCCCGTGCTGGCCGACATGCGCGGCGTGGCCGATCGGATGAACGGCCTGCTGACCGCGCTGTTCCGCTTGGCCCGGGTGCAGCGCGGCCAGGAGGAAGCCGCTGCCCCGCTGGACCTGGTGGCGCTGGCCCGGTCGGCGGTGCAAGCGCAGCAAGGGGCAGCAGCGCAGCGCGGGTTGACGTGGGACGAGGCGGTGCCCGAGAGGCTGCAGACGCTGGCACCGGCGACCTTGCTTCGCGCGCTGCTGGACAACCTGATCGGCAACGCGATCGCGCATGCCCGGTCGGGCAGCCGCATGCAGCTCACCATCGAGGCCCGCCGCGTTGGGGGCATCGGCCGCGTCGGGGGCGCCTGGGGCCCCTGGGTTTTGCGAATCACCAACGAACACGAGCCCCGCCAGCCGGGCACACCCTCGCCCGATCACCTGGGCCAAGGCCTGCTCATCGCGCAGTTGTACGCCCAGGCGAGCGGTCTGTCGCTGCAGACCGAGCCGGGCGTCGACCGGTTCGAGGTGCGCCTGACCCCCTTGGCGGCGGAAGAGGACGATCGGCCCCCGCGCTGAGTGCGCAGCAGCGAACGACCGCTTCAGCTGGCGCTCAGCAGCGTGGCCACCTTGGTGAGCAGATCTGTCTTGGAGAAGGGCTTGTCGAGCGAATCGCAGCCGGTGAGCTTGAGAAAGCCGCTGGCGTCGGCCGAGAGGGTGTCGCCGGTGACGAACAGCAGGCTGCGGCTGAGGCCCGGGTGGCGAGCGCAGACCTCGCGCCACAGCGTGGCCCCGTCCATGTCGGGCATGCGCAGATCACAAACGATGACGTCGAAGCGGGCGAGATCGAGCATCTCCAGCGCCACCGCGCCGGATTCGGCGGTGGCCACGTCGTAGCCTGCGCTTTCCAGCATCTCGCGCATCAACTCGGACAGCTCGGGCTCGTCGTCGACCACCAGCACCCGCACCAGTTGCGATGCGGCCGGCGAGGGCAGGGCCGGTGCGGGGCCGTCGGGCTCGGCGATCCCGCTGATCGGCAAGCTCAGTCGGAAGCTGGCGCCGCCCAGGCTGGAGCCCGCCTCGAGCATCAGATCGCCACCGTGTGCGCGCACCAGTGATCGCGACATCGCGAGCCCGAGACCGGTGCCCAGGCCGTCGGGCTTGGTGGTGAAGAAGGGCTCGAACACATGCTGGCGCACGGCGGCTGAAACGCCCGGACCGTTGTCTTCGACGCGCAGCCAGACACGCGGCTCGCGGTTGTCGCGCCGGGGCTCCACGCCACTTTGCACGCGCACCCGGCGCGGCCCTTCGCGGCTGGCCACGGCCTGCTGGGCGTTGATCAGCAGGTTCATCACCACCTGGCCGATCTCGTCGCTGTCGGCCACCACCGGGGGCAGGCCTTCGCCGAGATCCAGCTCCTGGCTGATGTTGTGGGTGCGGTAACCGTATTGCAGCATGTCGGCGGCTGCGCGCACCATCTCGTTCAGGCTCACCGGCCCGCGCTGAGACGGCTTGCTGCGGGCCATGTTGAGGAAGGTGCGCACGATGCGGCCGCAGCGCTCGGCCGCCTGCCGGATGCGCTGGGCTTCGGCCCGCAGCTCGGGGTCGCGGTCGCATTTCTCTTCGAGAAGGCTGGCCCGCCCCATCACGATGGCCAGCGGGTTGTTCAGCTCGTGTGCCACGCCGGCCAGCAGGCTGCCCATCGCCGTGAGCTTTTCGCTCTGCCGCAAGGCTTCGCGCTGGCGCTCGATCTCCTGCGTGGCGTTGTGGACCTCGGTCATGTCCACCAGCGAGGCCGTGTAGTAGGCGCGCCCGTTCAGGTCGGTGCGCCACATCAGCATCTCGATCGGCAATTCGCTGCCATCGGCCCGCAGGCCATGCAGATGCATCTGGCCCAGTTGCTGAGACGACTCGCCTGCTCGAAGCCGCGCCATCGCCTGCTCGTGCAGTGCGTGGTGGCGCGCCGGCATGACCAGTGCCGCGATGCGCCGCCCGATCGCGCGTGAGCGCGGCTGCTGGAACATCGCCTCGGCGGCGGGATTGAACTCGACGATGCGCCCGCTCTCGTCGCTGACGATCAGCGCGGCGGGGGCCGATTCGGCGATCGCCGATCGAAGCGCTGCACCGTGCCGCAGGCCCGGCAGGTCGGCGCTGCCGGCATCGCTCATGCGTGCGGTGCGGACGGCACGAACACGTAGCCGACGTTGCGCACGGTCTTGATCAGCTCGGGCTTGTCGGGGTTGCGCTCGATCTTGCGGCGCAGCCGCATCACCCGCAGATCGATCGAGCGGTCGAACACATCCCAGCCGCGGTTGTGCGCCTGTTCCATGATCTGGTCACGGTTCAAGGGGCGGTTGGGGTTGCGGGCGAACAGCGCGAGCAGGTCGAACTCGGCAGCGCTGATCTCGATGTCGGTGTTGTCGGCGGCGAGCAGCCGGCGCTCGTCCAGATCGAGCTGGCAGCTGCCGAAGCGCACACGGCGCGGCGTGGTGGCAAGCGGGGCAGGGGTCAGCGTGGGCGCCGAGGCCAGCGACGGGGCGGCGGGAGCGCCGGCGCCGAGTTCGGTGCGTCGCAACACCGAGCGGATGCGCGCCAGCAGTTCGCGAACTTCGAAGGGCTTCGGCAGGTAGTCGTCGGCGCCGACCTCGAGGCCGACGATGCGGTCGACCGCTTCACTGGCCGTGGTCAGCATCACCAGGCCCATGCGCGGGTGGAACTCGCGCAGCCATCGCGCCAGCGACAGGCCGTTCTCACCGGGCATGTTGATGTCCAGCACCGCCAGGGCGGGGGCTTCCTCGGTGACCGCCCGGCGCGCGACGGCGGCGTCTTCCGCGGTGCGTACCCGGTAGCCGTGGCGGCCGAAATACTCGGCGAGCAGCGAGCGCAGCTCGGGCTCATCGTCGACGACCAACAACAGGGGACTGGCGGTGCCCTCGGCCTGGGGCATGACGTTCACCTCGAGATGGTGGAACGCCGAGTTTATCGACAGCCAGGGCGGTGTCGTGACCTCCTCTTGTAGCGGCTCGTGAACGAACCCGTCCAGCCCCATGACGTGCTCAGGCGAAAGCGGCGGCCATCGCGCTGGCGGCGGCCTGTTCCTGCAGGTGGCCGATGATGGCCGCGTTGACCTGGGCTTCGTGGGTGATCGGGCCCATGTGGCCCGCATCGGGCAACTGGCGGCTGCGCAGGCGCGGCAGGCGCGCGTCGGCGATCAACTCGGCCACGCGCCGCGCCGGAGCGCGGGTGTGCTCGCCGTGCAGCAGCAGCGTGGGCATCATCAAGCTGCCCAGCGGGCGGTTCGCCCAACGGGCGGCGAACAGCGCCTCGAAGTGGCGCGGGATCATCGCGATGCGGCTGCGGATGGCTTCGCGCTGGGGGGCGGGCATGGCGTCCCAGGTGCCGGTGCCGCTCCAGTAGTCGATGAAACGGCGAGAGGCGCCGTCCAGGTCGCCGGCCTCGACGGCGATCTCGACCGTCTTGGCGGTGGCTTCGATCTCAGCCAGGCACTCGTCGCTGGGCGCCATGGCGTGGATCATGCCGAACGCCACCGGCTCGTAGAGCGTCAGTGAGCGCACCCACAGTGGCTCGATCAGCGCCACTTGCAGGGCCACGGCCGCGCCGTAGGAGTGCGCCACCAGGTGGACGCCTTCAGGAGCGGGGCCGGCGCGCCGGACCGCGTCGATCACGGCCAGCGCTTCCACATCGAGCGTGTTGGGGGTGATGTCCGGCCAGGCCGGGCTGCGGCCGTGGCCGTGCAGGTCGACGGCCATGGTTTGCCAGTGGTCGCCGAGCTGGTTCGTCAGGCCGCGCCACTGGACGTGGCTGCTGGCGCTGGAATGAAGGCAGACGACGGTGGCCCCCTGGCCCTCTTCGCGCAGGTGCAGCGCGGCGGGCTTGGACAGGCTGTTGAGCAGGCTGATGGCGTTCATTGGGTGTCCCTCCTGGTGCCCGGGGGCACCGTGCCGTCACTGTCGTCAACACGCGTTGCATGACGGCTTCATGGCGTGAGCTTGCTTTGTTTCATTTGTTTTTGTCACGCCCTCGTGCTAGGGAGGTAGCTCACCCATCACTTTGAGAGGCGAACGCAAGTCCTTGCTTTTAAAAGACATTCTGCGCAATGAACTTGACGTTTCTTTGCTAAGTGACTGATTTCATTGAATTTTTCTTCTCATTTCGTTGACCCTGTGGCGCGCGGTGAGATAAAGTGGGGGAAAGTGCAATTTAGTGGGCCATCGTGTCTGAGTTCGTGTTTCAGGGTGAATCAGCCCTCTCGCTGGACGGGAAGGGGCGGGTCACTGTGCCTGCTCGTTTTCGCGACGCGCTGGCAGCCCTGTGCGCGGGTCAGATGACCTTGACCAAGAGCCCTTCGCGTTGCCTGTTGCTGTTTCCCCGCCCGGCCTGGGTCGAGTTCCGCGCCAAGTTGCTGGCGCTGCCGATGGAGGCCGACAACTTCCGCCGTCTCTACCTGGGCAGTGCGATCGATGTCGATATCGACAGCGGGTCGCGTGTCCTGCTGTCGCCCGAGTTGCGCAGCTGGGCCCGGCTGGACAAGGAGCTGATGCTCGTCGGCATGGGCGGGCGGATGGAAATCTGGGATCGCGAGCGTTATCTGGCCAACGAGGAAGCGACCCTCGCCCAGCCGATGCCCGACGCGTTGCGCAACCTGGTCATCTAGAGGCGACCATGGCTTTTGCGCACACCACGGTCTTGTTGAACGAGGCCATCGACGCATTGGTGCTCGATCCGGCGGGCACCTATGTCGACGGCACCTTCGGGCGCGGCGGCCATTCGCGGCTGCTGCTGACCCGACTGGCGCCTGCCGGGCGCCTGTTCGCGTTCGACAAGGATCCGGAAGCCATCGCAGCCGCCACCACAGGAGACGCCGCCATCACCGACCCCCGCTTCACCATCTGCCACGCCAGCTTTGCGCAAATGCGCGACGAGCTGGCGGAGCGCGGTGTCGAACGGGTGGATGGTGTGCTGCTGGACCTGGGTGTCAGCTCGCCGCAGATCGACGATCCGGCACGCGGATTCAGCTTCCGTTTCGACGGCCCACTGGACATGCGCATGGACCCCACGCGCGGCGAAAGCGCCGCCGATTTCCTGGCCCGTGCGGACGAGCGCCAGATCACCCAGGTGGTACGTGACTATGGCGAAGAACGGTTTGCTGCATCGATTTCAAAGGCGATTGTTGCTCGCCGCACGAGCGGGAATCCTGTTCGAACCACTGCCGAACTGGCCCAACTCGTGGCACGCTCGGTCAAGTCCCGCGAGCCGGGCCAGGACCCTGCAACGCGCACGTTCCAGGCTCTTCGGATTCACGTCAATGCCGAACTTGAAGAGCTCGAACAAGGGCTGAGTGCCGGGTTGGCCCTGCTCGCGCCGGCTGGCCGGTTGGCGGTGATCAGCTTCCATTCGCTGGAAGACCGCATCGTGAAGACCTTCATCGCGCACGAAAGCCGCGAAGAGATCGATCGCCGCGCGCCTTTCGCGCCGCCCACCCGCGAGTTGCGTCTGAAGCCGTTGGCGCGCATCAAGCCCAGCGAAGCCGAAATCTCCGCCAACCCGCGCTCGCGGTCGGCGGTGTTGCGGGTGGCAGAGAGGCTGGAGGCATGAGCTGCGCACGGCCGCTCCGAAGCAGCTTGCTCCCCCTCGGGGGGGCGACCCGCAGGGTCTTGGGGGCACCATTGTCATGACCCGCCTGTCCGTGCTGTTGCTGGTGGCGCTGGTCGTCAGCGGGCTTTGGCTCGTCAAGACCAGCTATGAATCGCGGCGCCTGTTCGCCGAGATCGAGCGCGCCAAGGCCGAAGAGACCCAACTCGCCGCCGATGCGAAGCGGCTCGATGCCGAGCGCCGCACCGAGGCCACCCACTTGAAGGTCGAGCGCACCGCACGCGAGAAGCTGCAGATGCGTCTGGCCACGGCCGATGTCACCGTCTACGTGAACGACACCCGTCGCGGTGCCGCCGGGGTGCCCTCGCAAGAAGCGTCGTCAGCCTCTGGCCCGACGGTGGAGGTCGCGCGATGAGAACCGTGCAGCGGCAAGGATCAACCTCGGCGCACTCGGTGCGCGGTGTCAACTATTCGACCAGCCCGCTGCTGGCGTCGAAGACGCCGCCGTGGCGCAGCCGTTTCCTGGTGATGATGGTCGGCCTGGGCTTCCTGGCGCTGTCGGGCCGGGCGCTGTATGTGCAGGTGCTCGAATCTGACTTCTTCCAGAAGAAGGGTGAAGAGCGCTACGCCTCGACCGTGCAACTGCCGGCCAGCCGCGGCCGCATCCTCGATCGCCATGGCCAGATCCTCGCGATCAGCGTCAACGCGCCGACCATCTCCGTCAACCCGCAGCAGTTCAAGGCCAACGACGAGCAGAAGCGCGCGCTGGTGTCGCTGCTGCGCATGCCCGTCAAGGAATTCGACGCCAAGCTGGCCGATGGCGGCGCCTATCTGGTGCTCAAGCGCCAGATCGACGATGGCGTGGCGCAGCAAATCAAGGCGCTCAAGATCAAGGGCCTGACGATCGAGCCGGGCTACATCCGCCGCTACCCCGAGAACGAGGCGGCGGCCCATGTGGTGGGTTTCACCGACATCGAGGACAAGGGCCAGGAAGGCATCGAGCTCGCGTTCCAGCGCCAACTGCAGGGCCACGGTGGCTCGCGTGGCGTGGTGAAGGATCGCCTGGGCCGCATCGTCGAAGAGTTGGGTGAGCCGGTGGACCCGCGCGATGGCCGCGATGTGCAGCTCACCATCGACTCGCAAGTGCAGGCACTGGCCTACCAGCGCATTCGCGACGCGGTGCAGGAGCACCGGGCCAAGGCTGGCAGCGTGGTGGTGCTGGATGCGCAGAGTGGAGAGATCCTCGCGTTGGCCAACTACCCGAGCTACCTGCCCAGCGAGCGACGCAATCTCACGGGGGCGCAACTGCGCAATCGCGCGGTGACCGATGTGTTCGAGCCCGGCTCCACGGTGAAGCCGTTCGTCGTCTCGATGGCGCTGGAGAAGGGCTTTGTGAAGCCCGAGACCGTGCTCGACACCCACCCGTTCAAGGTCGGGCCCTTGTTGGTCAATGATGGCTCGCACGCCCACGATGCGTTGACCGTCGCCCAGGTGATCCAAAAGTCCAGCAACGTCGGCACGGTGAAGATGTCGCAGCGGCTGGACAACAAGGAAATGGGCGAGATGTTCGCCGCGCTCGGCTTCGGCACCAAGCCGCAGATCGGCTTCCCCGGGGCGGCCACCGGCAAGCTTCGGCCGTGGAAGACCTGGAAGCCGGTCGAGAAGGCCACGATGAGCTACGGCTATGGCCTGTCGGCCTCGCTGCTGCAGATCGCCCGCGCCTACACCGCGCTGGCGCGCGACGGCGAGCTGGCGCCGCTCAGCCTCATCAAGGGTGAAGAGGCGCTGCCCGCCGTGCGCATCTTCGAGCCCGAGACAGCGCGCACGATGCGCCAGCTGCTGCGCGGCACGGTCAGCAAGGAAGGCACCGCGCCGCTAGCCCAGCCCGTCGGCTACTCGGCTGGTGGCAAGACCGGAACGGCCGAGAAGCAGGAAGGCCGTGGCTACAACAGCGACAAGCACCGCGCCTGGTTCTCGGGCATCTCGCCGATCGACAACCCGCGGGTCGTCGTGGCGGTGATGATCGACGAGCCCAGCGGCGTCTATTTCGGCGGCCTCGTGGCCGCCCCCGTGTTCAAGGTGGTGGTCGAGCAGGCGCTGCGCACGTTGAGCGTGCCGCCCGACCTGGAAGTGAAGGCACCGACGCTGACGGCACAGGCCGGCAAGCCTGGCCGGCCAGACAAGGGCAAGCCCCTGGCCGTGGCCCGTGCCGACGACGCGGGCCAGCCCACCCATTGAGATTTGAGATCCCCATGCCCCTCACCCACCTGAAAAGCCCCGACGCCGCCGCGCGATGGCTCAGCTCCTGGGTCACTGGTGCGCTGCGCACCGACAGCCGCGAGGTTCAACCTGGCGATGCGTTCATCGCCTGGCCTGGCTATGCCAACGACGGTCGCCAGTACGTGCGCCAGGCGCTCGAGCGGGGGGCGGCCACCTGTCTCGTCGATCGCGATGGTGTCGAGGCCTTCGGCTTCGAAGATGCACGCGTCGCCACGCTGCCGCAGCTCAAGGCCGCCACCGGCCTGATCGCCAGCGCCTACTACCGCCAACCCAGCGGTGCGCTGCGAGTGGTCGCCACCACTGGTACGAATGGCAAGACATCCACCGCCTGGTGGACCTCGCAGTGCCTCACCCAGTTGGGCACACGCTGCGGCGTGGTCGGCACGCTCGGCATCGGCGAGCCCCCCCAGCCGGGCCAGCGCGAAGGGCAGATCCAGTTCACCGGACTCACCACGCCCGACCCGGTCGTGCTGCAGCAAGGCTTCCGCCGCATGGTCGATGAAGGGTTCGGCGCCTGTGCCATCGAAGCCTCGTCGATCGGCATCGTCGAGCAGCGTCTGGCCGGCACCGCGATCGAGGTGGCGCTGTTTACCAACTTCACCCAGGATCACCTGGACTACCACGGCAGCATGGAGGCCTACTGGGCAGCCAAGCGCGACCTGTTCGCCTGGCCGGGCCTGCGCGCCGCGGTGATCAACGTCGACGACCCCCATGGCGCCACCCTGGTGGCCGATCTGGCCGGCAAAGGGCTGGAGCTGTGGACGGTCTCTGCGCAGGACGAAGCCCGCCTGCGGGCCGAGGGCGTGGGCTACCGCGACGGGGGGCTTGCCTTCGACGTGGTCGAAGGCCTGCAGCGTGCACCGGTCGCCAGTGGCTTGATCGGCGACTACAACGTGAGCAACCTGCTCGTCGTGATCGGCGGTCTGCGGGCCCTGGGCGTGCCGCTGGCCGCTGCGGCGCGCGTCGCACAGCGGGTGACGCCGGTGCCGGGCCGCATGCAGCGGGTGGGCACCGATGGGGCTGTCCAGGCGCCGGAAGTGGTGGTCGACTACGCCCACACGCCTGACGCGCTGGACAAGGTGCTCAAAGGCTTGCGCCCGCTGGCCGAGGCCCGTGGCGGCAAGTTGTGGTGCCTGTTCGGCTGCGGCGGCAACCGCGACGCGACCAAGCGCCCGCTGATGGGTGAGATCGCCGCCCGGTTGGCCGACCAGGTGATCGTCACCAGCGACAACCCGCGCCGCGAGCCGGCGGCGGCGATCCTCGACCAGATCATGGCCGGCGTGCCTGCCGCGGCGGCCGGCAAGACCGACATGGAAGTGGACCGCCGGCTGGCGATCCACCGCGCGGTGGCGGTGGCTGACGCGCGAGACGTCATCGTCATCGCCGGCAAGGGCCATGAGGACTACCAGGAGATCGACGGCGTGAAGCACCCGTTCTCCGATGCGGTCGAGGCCTCGCTGGCGCTCGCCCAGAGGAGCCGCGTGTGAAGCCCATGATGACGCTCGCACAGGCCCAGGGCATGCTGCCGGGCGCCCAGGTGATCGGCGATCGGGGTGTGGCGTTCGCACGCGTCCACACCGACACCCGCACACTGCAGGCTGGCGACCTGTTCGTGGCGCTCAAGGGCGATCGCTTCGACGCGCATGATTTCCTGGACGCCGCGCGCGTCTCCGGCGCGGTCGCTGCGCTGGCCTCGCGCGGCATCGCCGAGGCGGGCTTGTCGGGCCTGCAGGTGGACGACCCGTTGGCCGCGCTGCAAGCGTTGGGGGCCGCCTGGCGGCAGCGCTTCGAGCTGCCGCTGGTGGCGGTGACGGGCAGCAACGGCAAGACGACGGTCACCCAGATGATCGCCAGCATCCTGCGGGCGGCGCACGGCGAAGGCGCCCTGGCCACTGCGGGCAACCTGAACAACCACATCGGCGTGCCGCTCACCGTGCTGCGGCTCAATGCCGGGCATCGGGCGGCGGTGGTCGAGCTGGGCATGAACCACCCCGGCGAGATCGCCGAGCTCGCGGCCATTGCGCGGCCCACCGTGGCGCTGGTGAACAACGCCCAGCGCGAACACCAGGAGTTCATGCAGTCGGTCGAGGCGGTGGCGCGCGAGAACGGCTCGGTGATCGCGGCGCTGCCATCCGACGGCGTGGCCGTCTTCCCGGCCGATGAGGTGTACACGCCGCTTTGGCGCGAGATCTCGGGCGAGCGCCGCGTGTTGACCTTTGCCGTCGATGGCCCGGCCGACGTGCGCGCGAGCGCCCACTGGCAGCTGGACCACTGGCAGGTTGGGCTGGACACCTCCAATGGCCGCGTTGATTTCGCGCTGCACATCGCGGGCCGCCACAACGTGAAGAACGCCGCCGCCGCCGCCGCATCGGCCTGGGCCGCTGGTGTGCCGCTGGAGGCCATCGCCCAAGGCCTGGCGGCCTTCACGCCCGTCAAAGGGCGCTCTCAGGTCAAGCCGCTCAGCGTGGCCGGGCAGCCGCGCACGCTGATCGACGACAGCTACAACGCTAATCCCGACTCCGTCCGCGCCGCCATTGATGTGCTGGCCGAGTTGCCGGGCCCGCGCTGGCTGGTGATGGGCGACATGGGCGAGGTGGGCGACCAAGGCCCGGCCTTCCACGCCGAAGTGGGGCGCTATGCGCGCGACCGTGGCATCGAGACGATCTGGTGTGCCGGCGAGTTGATGCGCCATGCGGCGCAAGAGGCCGGCGCACGTCACTTCGAGACAGTCGCCGAGTTGCTGGCTGCGCTGAACGAAGCGCTGCCGTATGCGTCGGTGCTGGTCAAAGGCTCCCGCTTCATGAAGATGGAGCAGGTCGTCGCCGCCTTGCAGTCCGGAGGCACCCATGCTGCTTAGCCTGGCCCAGTGGCTCCAGAGCCTGTACCCCGAGCAGTTCGGGTTCCTGCGCGTCTTTCAGTACCTGACCTTCCGGGCGGTGCTGGCGGCAATGACCGCGCTGCTCATCGGCCTCGTCTTCGGGCCGTGGGTGATCCGTCGGCTGACGGAGCTGAAGATCGGCCAACCCATCCGCGAGTACGGCGTGCAGAGCCACCTGGTGAAAGCCGGTACGCCGACGATGGGTGGTGCCTTGATCCTGATCGGCATCGCGGTGGCCACCGTGCTCTGGAGCGACTGGAGCAACCGCTTCGTGTGGATCACGATGCTGGTCACCTTCGGCTTCGGCGCGATCGGCTGGGTGGACGACTGGCGCAAGGTCGTCTTGAAAGACCCCGAGGGCATGCGCTCGCGCGAGAAGTTCTTCTGGCAGTCGTTGATCGGCCTGGTCGCGGCGATCTACCTCGCGTTCAGCGTGTCCGAAACGTCGAACATCCGGGTGCTCGAGCTGTTCCTTCGCTGGGTACAGAGCGGCTTCTCGAACGATCTGCCCCCCAAGGCCGACCTGATGGTGCCGTTCTTCAAGACCATCAGCTACCCGCTGGGCGTGTTCGGTTTCATCGGGCTGACCTACTTCGTCATCGTTGGCGCCAGCAATGCGGTCAACCTCACCGACGGGCTCGATGGCCTGGCCATCATGCCGGTGGTGCTGGTGGGCTCGGCGCTGGGCATCTTCGCCTACGTCACCGGCAACTCGGTGTACTCGAAGTACCTGCTGTTCCCCTACATCCCAGGCGCGGGCGAGCTGATGATCTTCTGCGCCGCCATCGCGGGCGCGGGGCTGGCCTTCCTCTGGTTCAACGCCTACCCGGCGCAGGTGTTCATGGGCGATGTCGGCGCGCTGGCGCTCGGTGGTGCGCTCGGCACGATCGCGGTGATCACCCGCCAGGAGATCCTGCTGGGCATCATGGGTGGCGTCTTCGTCGTCGAAGCGCTGTCGGTGATGGTGCAGGTGGCGTGGTTCAAGTACACCAAGAAGAAGTACGGCGAGGGCCGGCGCATCCTGCTGATGGCGCCGCTGCACCACCACTTCGAAAAGTCGGGCTGGAACGAGACGCAGGTGGTGATCCGCTTCTGGATCATCACGATGCTTCTTTGCCTGGTGGGCCTGGCGAGCTTGAAGCTGCGGTGATGACGATGAACACACTGCATCCGTCGTCGACCCCAGTGGCTCGTCACCCGCAGGCGGAAGGCCGGCGCTGCCGCGGGCCGAGCGGCCGTCTCCGGGGAGGACAGGCATGAAGCACTTGAAGGATCTGTCGGTGCTGGTGCTGGGCCTGGGCGATTCGGGCCTGGCCATGGCGCGTTGGTGTGCTCGCCACGGCGCGCGGGTGCGCGTGTGGGATTCGCGCGAGACGCCCCCTCAGGCTCAGGCCTTGGCGCTCGCCGCCCCCGAGGCGGTCTTGATCAGCGGCGCTCTGCCCGCCGAGCGGCTCGAAGGGCAGGGCGACCTTGCCGATGTGAAGCTGGTGCTCAAGAGCCCCGGCCTCGCGCCCGCCGA
Source organism: Ideonella lacteola (assembly GCF_038066555.1). Lineage (NCBI taxonomy): Bacteria > Pseudomonadati > Pseudomonadota > Betaproteobacteria > Burkholderiales > Sphaerotilaceae > Ideonella > Ideonella lacteola. Next base: position 221,928 of record NZ_JBBUTG010000002.1, read on the forward strand.
TGAGCGCATCGCGGCTTTGCTGAGGGCCGCCCGCGCGCGAGGCCTCGCCGTGCAGGGCGAGCTGGATCTGTTCGCCCGTGCACTGGCCGACCTCAAGGCCGATCGTGGCTACGCGCCGAAGGTGCTGGCGATCACTGGCACCAACGGCAAGACCACCACCACGTCCCTCACCTCGGTGTTGGTGGCTCGCACCGGTTTGCGCGTGGCGACCGCGGGCAACATCGGCCCGACGATGCTCGACACCCTGGCCGCCGCGCTCGACCTGGAGCCGGAAGCGTCCCCACAGGAAGCCGCGGACACGCAGCCCGACGACATCACGCTGCCGCAGGCGCTGCTCGACGAAGTGATGCCGGCGGTGGCCGCTGCGCCGGCGCCCATCGCGACCACCGAGGAAGAGCAACCGACGCTGCCGGGCGCCTTCGTCGACGGGCGCCCGTTGGACGACCGCACCGTGCCGATGCCTCTCGAGGCCACCGGTCTGACGCCCGATTCGATCGATGTGCCGGTGGATGTGACGGGCGTGGCCGACTCGGTCGACCTCGCTGTCGACGTGACCGGCGCCGCGAACCAGGTCGACATGACCACCGATGTCAGCACGGTGGGCAACCAGGTCGATCTCACGGTGGAGCTGAGCCTGCCTGCGGCCGCGATCGACGTGCCGCTGGAGCAGGCCGCCGGCGACGACGAGGCGCCGCTGCAGCTGGCGCCGCCGCCGCCCGCCGCGCCTGTGTTCGAGCACCTGCCCGACGTGTGGGTGCTCGAGCTGTCGAGCTTCCAGCTGGACGGCGTGCAGGGTTTCGAGCCGAGCGCTGCCACGGTGCTGAACGTGACGCAGGACCACCTGGATTGGCATGGCGACATGCAGGCCTATGCCGCCGCGAAGGCGCGCATCTTCGGCGAGCAGGCCCTGATGGTGATCAACCGCGACGACGCGATGGTCGAGGCCATGGTGCCGGCGCCGGTGATGGTCAAGGGTGGCCGTGGCAAGGCGGCCAAGGCCATCACCCGGCCGACGCTGCGCTTCGGCCTGGACGCGCCGCAGCGCCCAGGCGATTTCGGCCTGGTCACCGAAGGCGGCATGGCCTGGCTGGTGCGGGCCCTGCCGGCCGACGAAACCATCAAGCGCCGCAAGGACGAAGACGAAGAGATCCATCTGCAACGGCTGATGCCGGCCGATGCGCTGCGCATCCGTGGCCGCCACAACGCCTCGAATGCATTGGCGGCGCTGGCGCTGGCCACCGCCATCGGTTGCCCGTTGGCGCCGATGCTGCATGGCCTGCGTGACTACCGTGGCGAGCCGCACCGTGTCGAATCGATCGGATTTGTGGGCGGCGTCGAGGCGGTGGACGACAGCAAGGGCACCAATGTCGGTGCGACCGTGGCCGCCTTGAACGGGCTCGGGGCCGATCGCGACAGCGGCAAGCTGGTGGTCATCCTCGGTGGCGACGGCAAGGGCCAGGACTTCGGCCCCCTGGCGGCCCCCGTGGCAAGCCACGTGCGCGCCGTGGCCACCATCGGCAAAGACGCCGAGGCCATCGAGGCCGTGTTGGCGCCCACCGGCGTGCCGGCCCAACGCCACGCCACGCTCGAGGCGGCCGTCCGGTGGTGCTTCGAGCAAGCCCAATCGGGCGACGCCGTACTGCTGAGCCCGGCCTGCGCGAGCCTCGACATGTTCCGCAACTATGCGCATCGGGCAGACGTGTTCGCCCAAGCCGTGCGCGACATCGCTTCCGAGCGGGGCGAGGTGTTGGAATGAGTGGCGCACGGCCGTTCCGAAGCCACTCGCTCCCCCGTGGGGGGATCGGCGCGCAGCGACGCAGGGGGCTCCGCTCATGAGTGGCGCACGGGCCATCACCCCCGGCTGGCGCGAGCGTCTCGCGGGCTTGCTCGCCTGGCGGCCCAGTGCGCGGGCGGCCGGCGAGCGGTTGCCGATTCGGGACTGGGTCTCGGTGGGCAGCGGCAAGCCGAGCGCCGTGTCGGGCTTTGACCAGACGCTGGCCTGGGTGGTGACGGCGCTGCTGGCCCTGGGCCTGGTGATGGTGTATTCGGCCTCGGTCGCGATGCACGACAACCCGAAGTTCGCGAACTACTCGCCCACCTACTTCCTGACGCGCCAGGCGATGTTCATCGCCATCGGTTTCGTCGCGGCACTGGTGACACTGCAGATCCCGATCGCCGTGTGGGAGAAGTGGGCGCCGTGGCTGTTTGCGGCCTCGCTGGCGCTGCTGATCATCGTGCTGCTGCCCTTCATCGGCAAAGGCGTGAACGGTGCGCGCCGCTGGATCCCGCTGGGCGTGATGAGCTTCCAGCCGAGCGAACTGGCCAAGCTGTCCATCGCCATGTACGCGGCCAGCTACATGGTGCGCAAGATGGAGGTGAAGGAGAACTTCGTCAAGGCGGTGTGGCCGATGGCGGTGGCGCTGGGCGTGATCGGCGTGCTGCTGCTGGCCGAACCCGACATGGGCGCGTTCATGGTCATCGCCGCGGTCGCGCTGGGCATCCTCTTCCTGGGCGGCGTGAACGGTCGCATGTTCCTGTTGAGCGTGATGGTGCTGGTGGGTGCCTTCGTGCTGATGATCGCCTTCAGCGAATTCCGCCGCCAGCGCATCTTCGCCTACCTCGATCCGTGGAACCCCGACTACGCCCAGGGCAAGGCCTACCAGCTGACCCACTCGCTGATTGCCTTTGGCCGCGGCGAATGGTTCGGCCAAGGGCTCGGGCAGTCGATCGAGAAGCTTTCTTACCTGCCTGAGGCGCACACCGACTTCCTGCTGGCGGTGATCGGCGAGGAGCTCGGTTTTGTGGTGGTGCTGTCGGTGATCGTGGCCTTCTTCTGGCTCACCCGCCGCATCTTCGTGATCGGCCGCCAGGCGATCGCGCTGGACCGCGTCTTCGCCGGCCTGATGACCCAGGGCATCGGCATCTGGTTCGGCGGCCAGAGCTTCATCAACATGGGCGTGAACCTGGGCTTGCTGCCCACCAAAGGCTTGACATTGCCCCTACTTTCATACGGCGGCTCCGGCATTCTGATGAACCTCGTCGCCCTGGCCATCGTGCTGCGCGTCGACCAAGAGAATCGCCAACTCATGCGCGGAGGCCGCGCATGACCGGCATGTTCCACATGACGGCCGCGCTGTGCGCGGGTGGGCGATTCCGGTGCAGGCTCACATCGCCGCGCGATGTGAAGGCCGCTTGGGCGGCCGGCCGCAACCAACATGGCCAACTCATGCGCGGAGGCCGCGCATGACGCGCCATCTGGTCATCATGGCCGCTGGCACGGGCGGGCATGTCATCCCGGGGCTCGCAGTCGCGCGCGAAATGCAGGCCCGGGGCTGGGCGGTGAGCTGGCTCGGCACCGAAGGCGGCATGGAGAACCGGCTGGTCCCGCCTTCGGGCATCGAGATGGACCGGCTCGCCTTCAGCGGCTTGCGTGGCAAGAACCTGTGGCAGACGCTGACCGGCGGCCTGCGCATGCTGAAGGCCTTTTGGGATTCGGCGCGCATCCTGCGCCGGCGCTCGGCCGACGCGGTGCTGGGCATGGGTGGCTATGTGTGCTTCCCGGGGGGGCTGATGGCCTCGCTGCTGGGCAAGCCCCTGATGCTGGTCAACGCCGATGCGGGCCTGCTGCTGAGCAACAAGGCATTGCTGCCGGTGGCTGACCGGGTGGCCTTCGGTTTCGATGGGCCGGCGGTGTCGAAGGTGAAGCAGGGTCTGGTCACCGGCAACCCGGTGCGCACCGAGATCGAGTCCATGGCGCCACCCGAGGTGCGCTTCGAGGGCCGAAAGGGGCCGCTGCGCATGCTGGTGGTGGGCGGCAGCCTGGGCGCCAAGGTGCTCAACGAGATCGTGCCGGCTGCGTTGGCGCAAATGCCGGTCGACAAGCGGCCGATGGTCATGCACCAGACGGGCATGGCCCACCTCGACGAGGTGCGCGGCCGCTATGCCACGCTGGGCGTGCAAGCCGAGGTGCAGCCCTTCATCGACGACATGGCCAGCTACCTCGAGATCTGCGATCTGATCGTCTGCCGGGCCGGCGCCATCACGGTGAGCGAGTTGTGTGCCGCCGGCGTGGCAAGCGTGCTCGTGCCGCTGGTGGTGAGCACCACCGCCCACCAACGCGACAACGCCCACTGGATGGCCGAGCGCGGCGCCGCGCTGCACCTGCCGCAGACCGAGCTGACCCCGCAGCGCCTGGCCGAAGAGCTGCAGAAACTGGACCGGGAGCAACTGCTGGCGATGGCTCAAAAGGCCAAGCTGCTGGCGCGCCCCCAAGCGGCTGCCAAGGTGGCCGATGAAATCGAAAGGCTCGCGTCATGAACCACGCGGTCACACACGGCACGTTCAAGGCCATGGCGATGGGCAGGAGGTGCGTCTCATGAAGCACGCCGTCAAGCACATCCATTTCGTGGGCGTCGGTGGCGCCGGCATGAGCGGCATCGCCGAGATCCTGCACAACCTGGGCTATGTGGTGTCGGGCTCCGATCAGTCAGACACCGCCACCACCCGGCGCCTGGCCGGCCTGGGCATCCGCATCCACCTGGGGCACGAGGCGTCGTACATCGACGGCGCCCAGGCCGTGGTGATCTCGACCGCCGTGAAGGGCGACAACCCCGAGGTGATCGCCGCCCGCGCACACCGCGTGCCGGTGGTGCCCCGCGCGGTGATGCTGGCCGAGCTGATGCGCCTGAAGAAGGGCATCGCAATCGCCGGCACCCATGGCAAGACGACGACCACCTCGCTGGTGACCAGCGTGCTGGCTGAAGCGGGTGTGGACCCCACCTTCGTGATCGGCGGCAAGCTCAATTCCGCCGGCGCCAACTCGCGCCTGGGCTCGGGCGACTTCATCGTCGTCGAGGCCGATGAGTCGGATGCGTCATTCCTGAACCTGATGCCCATCCTCAGCGTCGTCACCAACATCGACGCCGATCACATGGACACCTATGGCCACGACTTCGCCAAGCTGAAGCAGGCCTTCGTCGATTTCATCCACCGCATGCCGTTCTATGGCGCGGCCATCCTCTGCGGTGACGACCCCGGCGTGAAGAGCATCGTGCCGATGGTCTCGCGGCCTGTCATCACCTACGGCTTCGGTGAAGACGTGCAGGTGCGGGCGGTGGACGTGCAGGCGCTGCCGGGCGGCCAGATGCGTTTCACCTGCCAGCGGCGCAACGGCGTGTCCATGCCGCCCCTGGCCATCACGCTGAACCTGCCGGGCGAGCACAATGTGCGCAATGCCCTGGCGGCGATCGCGATCGCCACGGAGCTGGAGCTGCCGGACGAGCCGATCGTGCGTGCGCTGGCTCAGTTCAGCGGCGTGGGGCGCCGCTTCCAGCGCTACGGTGAGTTGGCCGCCAAGGACGGCGGCCGCTTCACGCTGATCGACGACTATGGTCACCACCCGGTCGAGATGGCCGCGGTGCTGGCCGCCGCACGCGGTGCCTTTCCGGGCCGGCGCCTGGTGCTGGCCTTCCAGCCGCACCGCTACACCCGGACGCGCGACTGCTTCGAAGACTTCGTGAAGGTGATGGGCCAGGCCGATGCGGTGCTGCTGACCGAGGTGTATCCCGCGGGCGAAGCGCCCATCGTGGCGGCCGACGGCCGCGCGCTGGTGCGCGCGCTGCGGGTGGCCGCCAAGGTGGACCCGGTGTTCGTGGATGGTGTGACGGAGCTGCCGGCAGAGATCTGCAGCTTCGCGCGCGATGGCGACGTGGTCATCGCGATGGGAGCCGGTTCGATCGGCGCCGTGCCGGCGCAGGTGGTCGAGCTGGCCGGAGGGGCCGCATGAATCAGATCGACGTGAAGACACTGGGCAAGGTGGCCGTGCTGATGGGCGGCGATTCCGCCGAGCGGCCGGTTTCGCACATGTCCGGCAACGGGGTGCTGGCGGCGCTGCGCTCGCAGGGTGTGGATGCGCATGCCTTCGACCCCTCGGAACGACCGTTGTCCGACCTCAAGGCCGAGGGCTTCTCCCGCTGCTTCATTGCGCTGCATGGCCGCCATGGGGAAGACGGGACGGTGCAAGGGGCATTGGAACTGTTGGGCATTCCCTACACCGGATCCGGCGTGATGGCTTCGGCCATTGCGATGGACAAGGTCATGACCAAGCGCGTGTGGATCGCCGAAGGCCTGCCCACACCGCGCTACAAGCTGCTCGCTGCCGGGCAACACGCCCGCGAAATCGTGCGAACCGTGCCCGACGACCTGGGCCTGCCGTTGATCGTGAAACCTGCACGAGAAGGCTCGTCTTTCGGCGTGAGCAAGGTGGCGGGGTATTCCGGGATGCTCGAAGCGGTCACTCACGCCGCACAATTCGATTCCGACGTGCTGTGCGAAGAATTCATCGACGGCGAGGAAGTCACCTGCCCCGTGCTTGGGGAGGGTGAGGCCGCCGTCGCTCTGCCGGTGATTCGCATCGTGGCGCCTGACGGCAACTACGACTACGAACACAAGTACGTCTCCAACGACACCCGCTACCTCGTCCCGAGCGGCCTGCCCGCACACGAGGAAGCCGAGATCCAGCGCATCGTCGTCCAGGCCTATCGGCTGCTGGGTTGCCGCGGTTGGGGTCGTGCCGATCTGATGATCCGCGCCAGCGATCGCAAGCCCTTCTTGCTGGAGATGAACACGTCTCCTGGCATGACCAGCCATTCGCTGGTGCCGAAATCTGCGGCGGCCACCGGTCTCAGCTACGAGTTGCTGTGCCTGCACCTGCTGGCCGGCGCCACGCTGGACAGCGCCGTTCAACACCAGGCAGCCGCCGCATCGGCTGAACGATCGGGAGGGGCCTGAGCACCATGGCCACCGCTGCCGCCAGCCCACTGCCGCCCGACGTGCGCATGATGAACGCCACCGCGCTGGCGATCATCGTGCTCGCGGGTACGGTGCTGCTCGCGGCGGGGGCGGCCTGGTTTGCGCGCCAGCCGATGTTCGCGTTCCGCTCGATCCGCCTGGAGGGTGAGGTCACGCGCAACAGCGCGGCCACCATCCGGGCCAACGCCGCCCCGCGCCTGGCAGGCAACTATTTCACCCTCGACCTGCAGGCAGCGCGGCGCGCCTTCGAGAGCGTGCCCTGGGTGCGCCACGCGGTGGTCCATCGCGTGTTCCCGAACCGTCTGGTGGTGAAGATGGAAGAGCACCACCCCGTGGCGGTGTGGAAGGGCGACGAAGGCAATGACCGCCTCGTCAACTCGCACGGCGAGGTCTTCGAAGCCAACCTCGGCGATGTGGACGACGACAACCTGCCGGAGTTCGCCGGTGAAGACGATGCGGCTGCGGCTTCGGTGCTGGAGATGTACCGCCGGCTGCTGCCGGTGCTCAAGCCACTCGATCTTGCACCGGCGCGGCTGGCCCTGTCGGGCCGGGGCTCTTGGCAGCTGGAATTGGACAACGGGGCCGAGATCGAGATGGGTCGAGGCACCGACGAAGAGGTGGTGGCCCGCGTGTCACGCTTCGTGCGTACCGTGACCCAGGTCACCGCACGGCAGCGCCGCAACTGGGATCACGCCGACCTGCGCCATGCCGATGGCTACGCGTTGCGCTTGAAGGGCCCGCTCTCACCGGTGGCTGCGGCGAGCGAGGCGAACGAATGAGGGATATGCACTGATGGCCAAGGAATACAAGGATCTCGTCGTCGGGCTCGACATCGGCACCGCCAAAGTGATGGCGGTGGTGGCCGAAGTCATGCCGGGTGGCGAACTGCGCGTCGCCGGGCTGGGAGTGGCCAGCTCGCACGGCCTCAAGCGCGGGGTCGTCGTGAACATCGATGCGACGGTGCAGTCGATCCAGCAGGCCTTGAAAGAGGCCGAGATGATGGCCGCCTGCAAGATCGAACGCGTCTACACCGGCATCACCGGCAGCCACATCCGCGGCCAGAATTCCACCGGCATGGTGATCGTGCGCGACAACCGCGAAGTGACGCCGGTGGACGTGGCGCGCGTGATCGAGACGGCCAAGGCCATCAACATCCCGAACGACCAACGGCTGCTGCTGGTGGAGTCGCAAGAGTTCGTGATCGACGGCCACGAGGTGAAAGAGCCGATCGGCATGAGCGGCAGCCGGCTGGAGGTGAAGGTGCACATCGCCACCGGTGCGCAAAGTGCTGCCGAGAACATCCTGAAGTGCGTGCGGCGCTGCGGTCTCGAAGTCGAGCAACTCGCGCTGTCGCCTACCGCCTCGGCGGCGGCGGTGCTGACGGACGACGAGAAGGATCTCGGCGTGGCGGTGGTCGACATCGGCGCCGGCACCACCGACGTGGCCATCTTCACCGGCGGTTCGATCCGCCACACGGCGGTCATCCCCATCGCCGGCGACCTGATCACCAGCGACATCGCGATGGCGCTGCGCACGCCGACCAAAGATGCTGAAGAGATCAAGGTCGAGTACGGCGTGGCCAAGCAGTTGCTGGCCGACCCGGGCGAGCAGGTGGAAGTGCCGGGCCTGGGCGACCGCGTGCCCCGCATGCTCAGCCGCCAGGCGCTGGCCGGCGTGATCGAGCCGCGGGTGGAAGAGATCTATTCGCTGGTGCACCAGGTGATCCGCGATTCCGGCTACGAAGAGCTGCTCTCCTCGGGGATCGTGATCACCGGCGGCACCGCGGTGATGCCAGGCATGGTCGAGCTGGGCGAGGACATCTTCCTCAAGCCCGTTCGCAAGGGCCTGCCGACCTACTCAGGCGCCCTGTTCGACATGGTGGCCAACCCACGCTCGGCCACCGTGATGGGCCTGCTCGAGGAAGCTCGCCTGGCTCACACGCGAGGCCACAAGGCCGCGCAGCAGGCCGGCTCGGTGAAGACGATGTTCGGCCGGGCCAAGGACTGGCTGCTGGGAAATTTCTGATGTTCTTTCAAACGACCTGAAGCGAAGACGAGAGCCCTGAACACGGGGCCGTGATCTTGGGAAGCAAACGGTAAGTAGTACGGCAACTGCAACATAGACGACGGAGGTTCAAATGCCCATCGAGATGATCGAAGAATTCGACCAAGGCACGCAGATCAAGGTGATCGGTGTCGGGGGTGGGGGCGGCAATGCCGTCGAGCACATGATTGCCCAGGGGGTGCAAGGCGTGGAGTTCATCTGCGCCAACACCGATGCCCAGGCGCTGAACCGCAGCGCGGCCGGCACGCTGGTGCAACTGGGCCACTCCGGCCTGGGTGCAGGCTCGAAGCCCGACGTCGGCAAGTCGGCCGCTGAAGAGGCGGTGGATCGCATCCGCGAGGCCATCGACGGCGCCCACATGCTGTTCATCACCGCCGGCATGGGCGGTGGCACCGGCACCGGCGCTGCACCAGTGATCGCCCGTGTGGCGCGCGAAATGGGCATCCTCACCGTCGGTGTGGTGACCAAGCCCTTCGATTTCGAAGGCGGCCGCCGCAGCAAGCAAGCCGATTCCGGGGTGGCCGAGCTCGAAGCCAACGTCGACTCGCTGATCGTGGTGCTCAACGAGAAGCTGCTCGAAGTGCTGGGCGACGACGTCACCCAGGACCAGGCCTTCGCGCATGCCAACGACGTGCTGAAGAACGCCGTCGGCGGCATCAGCGACATCATCCACATCCCGGGCCTGGTTAACGTCGACTTCGAAGACGTGAAGACGGTGATGAGCGAGCCGGGCAAGGCGATGATGGGGACCGCCATCGCCAGCGGGCCAGACCGTGCCCACAAGGCCGCCGAAGCCGCTGTGGCCTGCCCGCTGCTGGAAGGCATCGACCTCTCCGGCGCGCGTGGCGTGCTGGTGCTGATTGCGGCGGCCCGCTCGACCTTCAAACTGGCCGAGAGCAAGAACGCGATGAACACCATCCGCCGCTACGCTGCGGAAGATGCGCACGTGATCTACGGCACCGCCTACGACGACAGCCTGGGCGACCAACTGCGCGTCACGGTCATCGCCACCGGCCTGTCGTCGATCCGCCGCGCCCAGGCCCCGCTGACGGTGGTGCAGAGCCAGCCGGCCCTGCGCACCGGCACCGACAACCTGCCGCTGCTGAACAACCCGGTGGGGCACCCGGGCGCGATGGGAAGTGCGTCGACCGTGGCCCAGCCGGCCATGCCGCAACAGGACTACAGCCAGCTCGCCACGCCCAGCGTTTGGCGCACCGGCCGTACCCAAGCCGCAGCGAAGGTCGAAGCGCTGTCGAGCAACGGCATGGACGAGATCGAGATCCCGGCGTTCTTGCGCAAGCAGGCTGATTGATTAGGGCCCCACGGCCCCTCCGGGGGCCTGCCCCCGTGGGGGCCCGCGCGGCGGACCGGCGGAGCCGGATCCGCGCACGCCGCTTGATGCGAAAAGGGGCCACCCCAGCGGGTGGCCCCTTCTCGTTTGACCTGCGGCCTGACGGTCTACTTGACGCGTTGCTTTTCCAGCTTGCGGGCCAGCGTGCGCCGGTGCATGCCGAGGCGCCGGGCGGTTTCGGAGATGTTGAAGCCGGTCTCCGCCAGCGTTTCGTGGATGCGCTCCCACTCGAGCGTCTTGATCGAGGTGGTGCGCTCGGTGAGCTCGACCTCGGTGTCGCCCTCGGCGCGTGAAAAGGCGGCCTCGATGTCGTCGGTGTTGGCCGGCTTGGCCAGGTAGTGGCGGGCGCCGAGCTTGATGGCCTCGACGGCGGTGGCGATGCTGGCATAGCCGGTCAGCACCACGATCACCAGGTCCTCGTCGTGCTCGTGCAGCAGCTGCACACACGCCAGGCCAGAGCTGCCGGCGGCCAGCTTCAGATCGACCACCGCATAGCCCGGGCGATGCTGGGTCAGCAGCGCGCGCACGCTTTCCAGGTCGGTCGCGCGCAGCACCCCGTAGCCCCGCCGCTCGAACGAACGGGTCAGCGTGCGGGCGAAAGCATCGTCGTCTTCGACGATCAGCAGTTGACGGGCTTCATCACTCATTCGGTGTCCACTCCGCCGGCATCAACGAACTCAAAGGCAGGCTGATGATGACCTCGGCGCCGCCCTCCGGCAGGTTGTGCGCGGCGATTTGTCCGCCCAGCATTCGGGCGACGTTGACCGAGAGGAACAGGCCCATGCCGCCACCGGGCCGGTTCTTGCTCGATTGATAGGGCTTGCCAAAGAATTCGAGCATCGGTGCTGCAAAGCCCGGTCCGTGGTCTTGCACGGCCAAGGTCAGCGTGTCGTCATCACAGCGCACGCTCAAGGTCAGTGGCGAGCTGGGCGCTGCCTCTCGGGCGTTGTCCAGCACGTTGTCGATCATCTGCTTCAAGGCCACGTCGGAGATCAATGGCAGGTCCGGCACACCGTGGCGCACGTAGCGCAGCTCGTTGCCCGAACGGGTGCTGCGCCAATGCTGCACCAGGTCGTCCAGGAATGCGTGCAACGTGGTTTCCACCGGCGCTTCGCCCCGAGTGCGCCCGGCGGACATGAGGATGCCGCTGACGATCGTCTTGCAGCGTTGGATCTGCACCTGCATCTCTTCGATCTCTTCGCGCAGCTCGGGCTCGCCGGCAAAGGGCGCCATGCGTGCCCAGTCGCCCAGGATGACCGACAGCGTGGCCAGCGGCGTGCCCAGTTCGTGAGCGGCGCCCGTGGCCAGCAGGCCCATCCGGACGATGTGCTCTTCTTCGGCGGCGCGCTGTCGCAGGGCGGCGAGGCTGGCGTCGCGCTGTCGCAGGTTGCGGCTGATGCGACCGATGAAGATCACCAGCAGCGAGGCCGTGAGCAGGTAGCACAGCACCAGGCCCGCGATGTACTGCGATGACAGCGCCGGGTTGACCAGGTGGGGCACCGGCAATGGGCGATGCCAGCGTGTGAGCAGCACGAACCCCAGGCTGGTGGCGGCCACGATCACCCACACATAGCGGGGCCGCAGCAGCACCGAGCTGACGGCGACCTGCAGCAGATACAGGTAGATGAAGGGGTTGGTGATGCCGCCTGAGAAGAACAACTGCGCCGTCAGCACGCCCACGTCCACCAGCATGCCGGCGAACAACTCACCGTGGCTCACCGGCAGCGACAACCGGCTGCGCTGCAGGCTCGCGAGGTTGAACAGCACCAGCGAGCCCAGCAGGGTGAGCATCGGCACCAGCGGCAGATCCACGCCCAGCAGGAAATTCACCGCGAGGATGGTCACCAACTGACCGGCGACCGCCAGCCAACGAAGCTGGATCAACTGCAGCAGGTTTTTCCGGCCAGCCAGGCGCTCTGGCACCTTGCTGACTTCACCCAGCGGTGGCTGGCCAGTAGCGTCTTCAGCGTCTGCAGTGGCCAAGGCAGGGGTCTCCGGGCTTCATGGTCGGGGCGGGTGGGGGGCGGACGAAAAGCCGAATGCGACGATGCAGGTTGGGGCCACCGATCGCCCTCGTCGGTGCCACCTCACCGGGTAGGCAACCCAAGCCGACAGTATCGGCCGACTTCGGTGAAGCCGGCGATGTCGCTGAGGGTCCGAGATGGGGCCGGGCCCGTGCTCGCCGATCAGCGAGCCAGGCTTCTCAGACGCCGCTCGTCCAGAACGAGGTAGGCAAACGCGCAAGCGGCCATCGCGGCCAGGGCGAACCAGGTGGCCGCGTAGATGCGGTGGTTGTTGCTGAATTGCACGACCGTCATGCCTGCACGGGGCCATTCCCGGGCGCCGGCCGGAGCGGGCGCATGCGCCGCTGCGTGCGGGGCGACCTGGTCGATGAAATAAGGCGCCACCACGGGCCCCAATTGCAGCGAGGCCGCCAAGGCACCCACGTCACGCGAGTACCAGCGGCCCGATGCTGCGTCGTTCTGCCTCAGGAAGGCGCCGCCCGGCTCGGTGAAGCGCAGCAGCCCGATCACGTTCTCGTCGCCGTTGGCGGTGGCGTCATTCACCACCGATTCACGCCGGTCTACTGGCACGAAGCCGCGGTTGACCAGCAGCCAACTGCCGTCTTTTCGCAGCAGCGGAGTCAGCACCCAGTAGCCGCTGCCCAGCTCGGTGGTGGCGGTGACGAGCGTGCTGCGTTGGTGATCAAAGCGGCCTTCGACAACCACGCGGCGGTACTCATCGGCTTCGCGGGTGAGATGGGCCCAGGCGTCGGGCCCCGGCGCGGGTTGGGGCTTGGCGTGGCGATGCTGCTCGACGCGGGCGATGAGGCCTTCCTTCCAGGCCAGCCGCTGCACCTGCCACACGCCCAGTGCCACGAAAACGGCGAACGCCAACGCCAACGCCGCCGACCAGGCGGCCAGGCGGCGCAATGAGCGAGGGGAGGGGATGTGACCGTACACGGCAGAAACAGCCCCTGACCGGAGGCCCGCCCCGTCCATCAGGGGCCGGGCCCCTTCGGACGTCCGGGCGGGGCTGAGGCTCATGGCATGTTACGCATCACCTGCGGATCGGCCGCCGGCATCATGTTGGTGTTCAGGTGATACATCACCCAGATCGACCCGGACAACATGATCACCACCAGCGCGGCGGTGAAGGTGAGGGCCAGCAGCGACCAACCGCCCTCGACCTTGGCGTTGAGGTGCAGGAAATAGATCATGTGCACGACCATCTGCACCGCGGCAAAGCCGAGGATCACGAAGGCCGTCACCTTGGGCGACGACATCACATTGCCCATCACGAGCCAGAACGGGATCGCCGTCAGCACCACCGACAGCAGGAAGCCGACCAGGTAGCCCTCGACAGTGGCGTGGTAGCCGCCGCCGTCGTCGTCGTGGTGATGATCGTCGTGGTGGATGTGTTCGCTCATAAGAGTCTCAAAAGCTGCGCTGTCCATCGCGGCGCTCCGCTGGAGCCGCCGCCCATCAAGTCGCTTGCGCCGGGCCGGCTTGGCCGGTCCGCTGCAAGAGCCCCCTTGAGGGGCTTCGCCCGGACATGAACAGTCCTGAAGACTGTTCGTGCCTGGCGGAGGGCCGAGCCTCTGGATCGGCGCGGCCTGAAAGGCAGTCCCCGGAAGGGGGCGTGGGGGCTCACAAACTCCCCATCAGGTAGACGAAGGTGAACACGCCGATCCAGACCACGTCCAGGAAGTGCCAGAACATCGACAGGCACATCAGGCGGCGCTTGTTCTCGCGCGTCAGGCCCAGCTTGCCCACCTGCAGCATCAGCACCACCAGCCAGATGCAGCCGAAGGTGACGTGCAGGCCGTGGGTGCCCACCAGCGTGAAGAACGACGACAGGAAGGCGCTGCGCCAGGGGCCGGCACCTTCGTGAATCAGGTGGTGGAACTCGTACAGCTCCAGACCCAGGAAGCCCAGGCCGAACATGCCGGTGATGGCCAGCCAGATCAGCACGCCCGTCTTGCGGTTGTGCTGCATCGCGATCATCGCGAAGCCGTAGGTGATGGACGAGAACAGCAGCAGCGCGGTGTTCGCCGCCACCAGAGGCAAGTTGAACAGGTCGGCACCCGAGGGGCCCGCGGCGTAGTTGCGGCCGAGCACGGCGTACACGGCGAACAGCACCGCGAACACCAGGCAGTCGCTCATCAGGTAGAGCCAGAAGCCCAGCAGCGTGCCTTGCTGCGGATGGTGGCTGCCGTCGTCGTAGAAGACCGGCGCGGTGCCCGCGGCAGTGGCCGGGGAAAGCGTGGTTGCAGTCATGGAATCGATGCTCCGGCGCGTCAGCCCGCCGACAACGCCGTGGTGCGGGCGTCTTCGCTGCGAGTGACCTCATCGGCCGCGATGTGGTAGTCGCGGTCGTAGTTGAAGGTGTGGACGATGGCGGCGATGACGGTGGCCGCGAAGCTCAGGCCGGCCAGCAGCCACATGTGCCAGACCAGCGTGAAGCCGCAAGCGGTGGCCAGCATCGCGATCACGAAGCCGGCTGCCGTGTTCTTCGGCATGTGGATCGGCTTGAAGCCTTGCGTCGGGCGCTGGTGGCCACGCTGCTTCATGTCGTGCCAGGCGTCCTGCTCGTGCACGACCGGCGTGAACGCGAAGTTGTAGTCGGGCGGCGGCGAGGCGGTCGACCATTCCAGCGTGCGGCCTTCCCAAGGATCGCCGGTCACGTCGCGCAGTTGCTCACGCTTCATGAAGCTGACCACCAGCTGGATCAGGAACGAGCCGATGCCGAAGGCGATGAGCACGGCGCCGAACGCGGCGATCTGGAACCAGATCTGCAGCGAGGGATCGTCGAAGTGGCTCATGCGACGGGTGACGCCCATCAGGCCCAGCACGTACAGCGGCGTGAAGGCGACCCAGAAGCCGACCAGCCAGAACCAGAACGAGCACTTGCCCCAGAACGGATCGAGCTTGTAGCCGAAGGCCTTCGGGAACCAGTAGTTGATGCCGGCGAAGATGCCGAACACCACGCCGCCGATGATCACGTTGTGGAAGTGAGCGATCAGGAACAGGCTGTTGTGCAGCACGAAGTCGGCTGCCGGCACGGCGAGCAGCACGCCGGTCATGCCGCCGATCACGAAGGTGACCATGAAGCCCACCGTCCAGAGCATCGGCACTTCGAACTTGATGCGGCCGCGGTACATCGTGAACAGCCAGTTGAAGATCTTCGCGCCGGTCGGGATCGAGATGATCATCGTGGTGATGCCGAAGAACGAGTTCACGCTGGCACCCGAGCCCATCGTGAAGAAGTGGTGCAGCCACACCAGGTACGACAGGATCGTGATCACCACCGTGGCGTACACCATCGACGCATAGCCGAACAGGCGCTTGCGCGAGAAGGTGGAGACCACTTCCGAGAAGATGCCGAACACCGGCAGCACCAGGATGTAGACCTCGGGGTGGCCCCAGATCCAGATCAAGTTCACGTAGAGCATCGCGTTGCCGCCGAGGTCGTTCGTGAAGAACGCGGTGCCCAGGTAACGGTCAGCGGTCAACAGAGCCAGCGCCGCGGCCAGCACCGGGAACGTCGCCACGATCAGCACGTTGGTGCACAGCGAGGTCCAGGTGAAGACCGGCATCTTCATCATCGCCATGCCGGGGGCACGCATCTTGATGATGGTGGCGATCAGGTTGATGCCGGACAACGTGGTGCCGATACCGGCCACCTGCAGGGACCACAGGTAGTAGTCCACCCCCACATCCGGACTCTGCAAGATGCCCGACAGAGGCGGGTAGGCCAGCCAGCCGGTCTTGGCGAACTCGCCGATGAACAGCGAAATCATCACCAGCACGGCGCCGCCGGTGGTCATCCAGAAGCTGAAGTTGTTCAGGAAGGGGAAGGCCACGTCGCGCGCGCCGATCTGCAGCGGCACCACGTAGTTCATGAAGCCGGTGACCAGCGGCATCGCCACGAAGAAGATCATGATCACGCCGTGGGCGGTGAAGACCTGGTCGTAGTGGTGCGGGGGCAGGAAGCCGGCCTGGTCACCGAAGGCGATGGCCTGCTGGGCTCGCATCATCAGCGCGTCGGCGAAGCCACGCAGCAGCATGACCACACCCAGCACGATGTACATGATGCCGATCTTCTTGTGGTCGATGCTGCAGACCCAGTCTCGCCACAGGGGGCCCCAGAGGCGGAACTTCGTCATGACCGCCAGCAGCGCGAGGCCGCCGAGGGCGACCATCGCGAAAGTGGCCACGAGGATGGGCTCGTGGTAGGGCACGGCCTCCCAGCTGAGGCGGCCGAGGATCAGATTGCTCGAGTCGGTGGACATCTTGGCTCTCGTTGCCGGCGGCGCCCGCTCGGGGGCGCGCGCGGCTCACAGGATCAGGGCTTGGCGGTGGGCAGCGGCTCGCCCAGCAGGTTGGTCGGCGTGCACAGGCCCGCGACCACCAAACGTTCTTCATCGCGCCACGGCTGGCGCATCAGGCCGGCGATGCCGGGCTTGCCGGTGCCGCCCTCGGCATCGATGGCCATCATCTGGTGCATGCACATCTTCTGGCCGTCAACGCAGCGGTTAACGATGGCGCCAAACAAGCCGGCCTCGACCGTGCCATATCGGCGGACGGGATCGCCCTCGCTCGGTTGTTCGAGTTGCTGATAGATGCCGCCGTCCAGCTTGCTGCCTTGCTCGCGGTTGGAGGCCACCCACTTGTCGAAGTCGGCGTCCGACAGGCCCAGAAAGCGGAAACGCATCTTGGAGAAACCTGCGCCACTGTAGTTGGCCGACAGGCCTTCGTAGTCGCCGGCCTTGTTGATCACCGCGTGCAGCTTGGTCTCCATGCCAGGCATCGCGTACACCATGCCGGCCAGCGCCGGCACGTAGAACGCGTTCATCACATTCGAAGACGTGATGCGGAACTGGATCGGGCGGTCCACAGGCGCTGCCAGCTCGTTGACGGTGGCGATGCCTTGCTCGGGGTAGAGGAACAGCCACTTCCAGTCGAGCGCCACCACCTGCACCACCAGCGGCTTCACGTCGGCCGGCAGCGGGCGCTCGGCATCGATGCGATCAAGCGGGCGATAGGGGTCGAGCTTGTGGGTGCTGATCCAGGTGATGGCACCCAGCGCAATGATGATCAGCAGCGGCGCGCCCCAGATGATCAGCTCCAGTCGGGTGGAGTGGTCCCAATCGGGGGTGTAGGTCGCTTCCGTGTTGGATTGGCGATAACGCCAAGCGAAGAACAAAGTCAACGCGATCACGGGTACGATGATCAGCAACATCAGCAGCGTCGAGGTGACGATGAGTTGCGCTTGTTGGACAGCAATGTCGCCGTGCGGCTTCATCACCACCGTGTCGCAGCCGGTGAGGCCCAGCGCAAGGCCGGCCAGACCCAGGCGGGCCGTGGTGCTGGAAAGTGAGCGTAGGAGATACATCAGGGTTACCGAGCGCGCGGGAAAACGCTAGTTGCGCAGCGGCACGGAATCTATCCTGATTGACCCAAATCAACGATTGGACAATTTGTCCCAGGTGCCCGTGAACCAGCCGTTTGCCGCCCCCTCTTCCGCCGCCGTTTTGCCAACTTTTCACGGTCCCTCCAACTCCTCCTCCGGTGCCAGCCGGCCGGCCGATGCGGATGTCGCTCCCGGCGACATCGCGGTCGGCGTGGTGATCGGCCGGGCGTCTGAGTATTTCGATTTCTTCGTCTACGGCATCGCCTCGGTGCTGGTGTTCCCGCCGGTCTTCTTTCCCTTCGCCGACCGTCTGCTCGGCACGCTGTATTCCTTCGCGCTGTTCGCCGTGGCCTTCGTGGTGCGGCCGGTCGGCACGGTGGTCAGCATGCAGATCCAGCGCCGGTTCGGGCGCAGCGCCAAGCTGACGGTGTCGCTCTTCCTTTTGGGCAGCTCGACGGTGGGCATGGCGTTGCTCCCCGGCTACGAACAGGCCGGTTCGGCGGCGATCGCGCTGCTGATGTTGTGCCGGATTGGCCAGGGCCTGGCGCTTGGGGGCTCATGGGACGGCCTGCCCTCGCTGTTGGCGCTGAACGCGCCGGAGCACAAGCGCGGCTGGTACGCGATGCTCGGCCAGCTCGGCGCGCCGATCGGCTTCTTCGTGGCCTGCGGGGTGTTCGCCTACTTGTGGGCCAACCTGAGCGCGCCGGATTTCCTCACCTGGGGCTGGCGCTACCCGTTCTTTGCCGCGTTCGCGATCAACGTGGTGGCGCTGTTCGCCCGCCTCCGCCTGGTGGTCACCCATGAGTACGAACGCCAGCTCGAGCTGCACGAGCTGGACCCGTGCGACGTTGGCGAGCTGTTTGCCGAGCAGGGCCACAACGTGGTGATTGGCGCGTTTGCCGCCATGGCCAGCTATGCGCTGTTCCACCTGGTCACGGTCTTCCCGCTGTCCTGGATCATGCTGTACTCCGAGCAGTCGGTGGGCCAGTTCATGGCGATCGAGCTGGTGGGGGCGGTGCTGGCGGCCGCGGCGATGCCGCTGTCCGGTTGGGTGGCCGACCGTGTGGGCCGCCGTCGCACGCTGGGCGGTCTCGCCGTGCTGATCGGGTTGTTCAGCTTGGTGACGCCCGCGTTGCTGGGCGGGGGTATCGCCGGTGAAGACACGTTCATCCTGATCGGCTTCGTGCTGCTGGGCCTGTCCTACGGCCAGGCGGCGGGCGCGGTGACCTCGAACTTCCTGCCGCACTTCCGCTACACCGGTGCGGCCCTGTCGGCGGACTTGGCGTGGCTGGTCGGCGCCGCGTTTGCGCCGCTGCTGGCCTTGGGCCTGGGTGCGAAATTCGGCCTGATTGCCGTGAGCCTGTACCTGATGACAGGCGCGATCTGCACCTTGCTGGCCCTGCGCGCCAACAAGGCCCTGTCGGCGGTGCGCGACTGAGGCCGCCCAACCTCCGACGGGCCTTCCTGGCTCCGACTCACACGTGAGACCGGCTTCTGGCCGGTCTTTTTCATAGGTGACGCGGGATGCGCTCGGCCTACTCGGGCAGGGGGGCCAGGCCGTGGCGGGCTCGTGCCCGCGCGCAGGCAGCGTCGCCGCGGCCGAGGGGCGCCAGCACCCCGAATTCGCGGCAAGGGCCGGGGCGCCACTCGTAGATGCCGCAGCGGGCGTTTTGGCCCACGCGCCCGGTCAGGGCCGCGCAGCGGGGCGAGGCGTGGTCGGTACCCCGCATGCGACAGGTGGCGGCCGTCACCTCCACGGCCAGCCCATCGGGCACCGTACCGCCGTTGCTCTCCAGCTCATCGCGGGCGAAGTCCACCCGAAAACTGGCGCAGCAGGCGCCGCACCTGATGCAGGGGTTGCCGGTTTCGCCTTCCGTGGCGCTCATTCGGCTGTGGCGCTTGGTTCGGCCGCCCGCACCACGGTGACGGTGCAGTCGGATTCGGCCACCACCTGCGACGAGACGCTGCCCAGATAGCGGCGCAGCGCCGAATTGCCGCGGGCGCCCATGACGATGTGGTCGATGTGGTTGCGGCGCGCGAAGTCGACGATCGCGGTGGCCGCATCCGGGGCCTCCAGCACATGGAACGTGAGCCGGCCTTCGTCGAGGTTGAGTGACTTGCTGATCGGCCGGGCCCAGTGCTTCAGCGCGACCAGTTGCTTCACGTGCAGGCTCTGGCCGTGCTCGTCGGTGAGCTCATCCATGCCGATGCGGGCGGTTCGCATCACGCTGACGCAGGCGAGCCGGGCGCCGGGCTCGGTCAGCACGATCCGCCGAACCGTTTCGCGCAGCTCTTCCAGCAAGGTGGCACTGGCGGATTCGACATCCACCGCGGCCATCACGATCGGGCTTTTCTTCACCACTTCGGTCGCGTTGGTGGGACGGGCATCGGGCTCGGCCCCCAAGGCGAAGAACCAGCGCTTGAAGCGCTTGAACGCGCTGCTGCGCTGCAACTTCGCCGAGCGTTTGGTCAACGGGACCTGTGCCGGATCCTGCAGCGCCAGCGCCAACTGAGCGGCACTCTGGTAGCGGTTCTCGGGCTTCACCTCCAGGCACTTGAGGATCACCTCTTGCAGCCAAGGCGGGCAATCGGCGCGAAGCGCTCGCGGCGGCACCGGGTCAAGGTAGAGACGCCGACGCAGGCCCTGCACCGATTCCGGCGCGCCGAACGGCCGCTCGCCGGTGGTGAAGTGGTACAGCATGACGCCCAGCGCAAACAGATCGCTGCGGGGGTCATGGCGCACGAACTGCACCTGTTCGGGCGACATGTAGGGCCCGGTGCCCATCGGCAGGGTGAACTCTTCGTCCAGCAGGTCGGGCAGGTGATCGTGGCGCGACAACCCGAAGTCGATCAGCACCGCCGTGCCGTCCGCGCGAAAGAGGATGTTGCTGGGCTTGATGTCCAAATGCACGACATGCTGCCGGTGCAGATCGTGCAGTGCGTCTGCCACGCGCGAGCCGATCTCCACCACCTCGTCGAGCGCCAGGGGCGCGTCGTCCAGGCGCGGGCGCAGCGAGGGGCCCGGGATGTGCTCCATCACGATGTAGGGCTGCCGCGTGAAATCGCCCTTGGCGACGAACTTCGGCACGTGCGGGCCGCTGAGCATCGGCATGATCATCCGCTCGACCTCGAAGCCGACGATCGTGGCCGGATCTTCGCCACCCTTGATGCGCGGGACCTTCATGATCAGCGGTGTGTCGGCCGTCACCGGCTCGCCTTCCGCGTCGAGGGGGGTGACGCGCCACAAGGTCGCCATGCCGCCCTGGTGCAGGGACTCTTCCAGCCGGAACTGGTCGATCACCTGACCCGCGGCCAAAGGGGGGCGGGGCGCCGAGGCTGGGGGCAGCGGGGGCGCTGGCGGCAAGGGGGGCGTCGGTGCGTTCAACGTGGCCTCGTCATTCGCCGTGCGCCAGGCGATCGGCCAGCACCGATGGCAAGCCTGCTTGACGGATCTTCTGCGCGGCGGCTTCATGGTCGTAGGGCACCCGGTGGAAGGTCAGCGTCTGCGCCGGGCGGTCGAACATTGCGTAGCAGGCGGCCGGGTTGCCATCCCGCGGTTGCCCGGCGGAGCCGGGGATCACCAACCACTGCCGGTGCGGCGGCACGGGGATGGGCACGGCCGGTGTCGGCACGAATTCACCCGCCTTGCCGGTGCCCGACAGATGGAACAGCTTGGGCTCGTGCATGTGCCCACAGAAGGTGTAGTGGCAAGGGGTGGCGTGCAGGCTGCGCACCGCTTCGATGCGCCCCTGGATGTACTCCCACTCCGCCGGCGCAAAAGCGTTGGCGTGAACGAACAGCATGTCGTCGTCCACCTTGGACAACGGCAGCTCGCGCAGGAACGCCAGCTGATGCTCCTGCAGCTGCTGCTGCGTCCATTCGATCACCCGTCGTGCGTCGACGCGCATGTTCGGCGAAGGGCCGCGGGTTGTGCCGGCGTCATGGTTGCCGCCGACGGCGATCGCCCCCTCCTTGACGTGGGCGATGACCGTATCGACCACCCATGCCGGATCGGCGCCGTAGCCGACGTAGTCGCCCAGAAAGGCGTAGCGCTGGGCTCCTTGCGCTTTGGCATGGTCCAGCACCGACTGCACCGCCTCGCGGTTGGCGTGCAGGTCGGTGATCAAGGCGAGTTTCATGGCCTGATTGTCTCCAGCCCGGCATCTTGCCGAGCAGGGCTGACGTCAGGCTGAGGCGCGGTGTGCCTGGACCACCACACTGGCGGCTGAAAGTCAGGCTATGCGCCAATCCGGCCGAGCAGAAGGTACTCCATGAGTGCCTTCTGCACGTGCATGCGATTTTGGCTGCGGCCCGCGGCCTGAAGGCCGCTTCACATCCGCAAGCGGACGTGAGCCTGCACCGAAACAGGATGCTGGCCCTGAAGGGCCACCGGCCTGGCCTTCAGCCAATCCGGCCGAGCAGAAGGTACTCCATGAGTGCCTTCTGCACGTGCATGCGATTTTGGCTGCGGCCCGTGGCCTGAAGGCCGCTTCACATCCGCAAGCGGACGTGAGCCTGCGCCGAAACAGGATGCTGGCCCTGACGGGCCACCGGCTTGGCCTTCAGCCAATCCGGCCGAGCAGAAGGTACTCCATGAGTGCCTTCTGCACGTGCATTCTGTTTTCAGCCTCGTCCCAGACGACGGATTGGGGGCCGTCGATCACTTCGGCGGTGACTTCTTCGCCGCGGTGGGCCGGCAGGCAATGCATGAACAGCGCGTCGGGCTGGGCGACGGCCATCATGTCGGCGTCAACGCACCAGTCGGCAAAGGCCTTGAGGCGGGTTTCGTTCTCGGCTTCATAACCCATGCTGGTCCACACGTCGGTGGTCACCAGGTGGGCGCCACGGCAGGCCTCGATCGGATCATTGAAGACCTTGAAGCAACCCGTGCTGGAGATGCCAGCCACCTTGGGATCGACCTCATAGCCGCTGGGTGTGCTGACATGCACCGTGAAACCCAGGATCTCGGCCGCTTGCAGCCAGGTGTTGGCCATGTTGTTGCCATCGCCGACCCAGGCGACCACCTTGCCCTTGAGGCTGTCCATCTCGAAGCCGCGAGCGCCGATCGGGGCGCGGTGCTCGAGATAGGTGAAGAGGTCGGCCAGGATCTGGCACGGGTGGAACTCGTTCGTCAGGCCGTTGATGACCGGCACCCGCGAGTGCGCGGCGAAACGCTCGATCTTGGTCTGCTCGAAGGTGCGAATCATCACCAGGTCGACCATTCGGCTGATCACGCGCGCGGAATCCTCGATCGGCTCGGCACGGCCCAACTGGCTGTCGCCGGTGGTCAGGTGCACCACCGAGCCACCCATCTGGTACATGCCCGCCTCGAAACTGACGCGAGTACGGGTGCTGGCTTTCTCGAAGATCATCGCCAACGTGCGATCGACCAGCGGCTGGTACTTCTCGTAGTTCTTGAAGCGCTGCTTGATGACGCGCACACGTTCGAACAGATAGGCGTATTCCTCGGCCCGGAAATCCTTGAACTGGAGGTAGTGCTTCATGAGGCTGTAGCCCGGTTTCATGGCTGTGGGGTGGGGGCGCTTTCGGCCAGGAAGGCCTTCACCAAGGGGGCCAGGAGGGCGACGATCTCGTCGGCTTCGGCCACGCTCAAGATGAGTGGCGGGACCAGGCGGATCACGCTGTCGGCGGTCACGCTGAGCAGCAGGCCGGCTTCCATCGCCCGCGACAGGATCACGCCGCAGGGGCGGTCCAGCTCGATGCCCAGCATCAAGCCTGCGCCGCGGATCTGCTGGACCCCTGGCACGCCGGCCAGTGCGGCTTCCAACGCGCCCTTCAGATGGGCGCCCACCTGGGCCGCGTTGGACAGCAGGCCATCGGCGATCATGATCTCCAGCGTTTCGATGCCCCCGCGCATCGACAACGGGTTGCCGCCGAAGGTGGTGCCATGGTTGCCTGGGCCCAGCACGTTCTTCGCACGCTCACCCACCACGATGGCGCCCACCGGAACACCCGAACCCAGGCCTTTGGCCAGCGGCATGACGTCGGGCTTGATCCCGGCCCATTGGTGGGCAAACCATTTGCCGGTGCGGCCGACACCGCATTGCACCTCGTCGAGCATCAGCAGCCAGTTCTGCTCATCGCACAGCTGTCGCAGGCTGCGCAGGTAGTCCCATCTCGCAGCGTGGATGCCGCCTTCGCCCTGGATCGTCTCCAGGAACACGGCGACGACGTTCCGGTTGTTGGCGGCGACGGCCTTCACCGCATCGATGTCGTTCAGCGGCACCCGAACGAAGCCCTCGACCAGGGGCTCGAAGCCGGCCTGCACCTTCGGGTTGCCGGTGGCCGATAGCGTCGCGATCGATCGGCCATGGAAAGCCTTCTCGAACACGATGATCTCGGGTCTTGCAATGCCTCTGTCGTGGCCGAATTTGCGCGCGATCTTCAGCGCGCCCTCATTGGCTTCGAGGCCGGTGGAGCAGAAGAACGCGGCCTCCAGCCCGGACAACTCGCACAGCATCGCGGCCAGGCGTTCCTGCAACGGGTTCTCGTAGTAGTTCGAGCAGTGGATCAGCTTGCCGACCTGATCCTGCAGTGCGGCCACCAGCTTGGGGTGAGCGTGGCCCAGCGTGTTGACAGCGATGCCGCCCAGGCCGTCGAGATACTGTTTGCCGTTGGTGTCCCAGACTCGGCAACCCACCCCGTGCGACAGGGCGATCGGCAGGCGGCCGTAAGTGTTCATCACGTGCGGCATCGAAGCGGTCATGGGGGCATCTCCAATGGAAAAAGAGAAGGGCTGGACGCGTCAGCTTGCTCACGCGCCAGCCCTCGATCGATTCTAAAGGTGGCCTCGTTCGCTCCGCGAAGCGGGTGTCGTCTCGGCGGCCTGGCCTGCATTCAGCCAGCCGAATGAGGACGTCTCGCTCAGTGTGAAAGGGTTTGTTCTGGCCTGATGCTGCGGCGCAACAACTCAGGGCACAATACGCCTTTCGCCGTTGACGCCTCCCTGTCGAGCAGGTGTCGACCAGTCCCGCCGATGTCTTTGCCCAAGCCCCGCGAAGTTTTCATCCAAGGCCTCACGCAGGAAGGCCGTACGTTCCGGCCCAGCGATTGGGCCGAGCGGTTGGCTGGCGCCATGTCCTGTTTCAGGCCCGGTGGCGTGGTGGGCGGGCCCGGTGCCCACATCGGCTACTCACCCTATTGCGTGCCGCGGGTCATCAACGGCATCAAGTGCGTGATCGTCAACGAGGCGTTGCGCGAGATCGAGCCGATGGCCTGGGATTTCGTGATGAACTTTGCCCGTGACAATGGCCTGCAGGTGGCAGAGGCCTGCCTGCTGCCCGATCCTCCGCGAGCACGCCCGGGTCTTTGACGCGGCGATGCCTCACCGGATGCCGGTTGAGGCCTTCCGGCCTGAATGGGCGGGGTCGACCATCGGCAACGAGCCATGGTCCACCAACGGCCTCTGATCAAGACCAGGTGGGAGTGCTGAGCGAGCAGACGGCTGGGCTTCCCGGCTTGGCCGAGGGATGTGAGGTGGGCAACCGCAATGCGCGCCAAAGAGAAGACTCAGCGCGCGCCCCTTGTGCGGGGCTCGATCGGCACTGCGGCGCGGGCAGATGGACGCAAAAAAGGGCTCGCAAGCGAGCCCTTTGCATTCCCACCAGGAATAATCTCAGGCGGCCAGCGCCTTGACTTTGGCCGACAGGCGGCTCTTGTGGCGAGCAGCCTTGTTCTTGTGGAAGAGGCCCTTGTCGGCGATCGAGTCGATCACGCTTTGGGCGGACTTGAACATCTCGGTGGCCTTGGTCTTGTCGCCAGCGGCAACCGCCTTCAGCACGTTCTTGATCGAGGTGCGGAACTTCGAACGCAGCGACGAGTTGGCGGCGTTCAGCTTGACGTCTTGGCGGGCGCGCTTGCGGCCCGAGGCCAGGCGCACGGTGCGCTTCTTGGCTTTGGATGAGGTGGCCATGGGTGTATTGGGATTTCCGGTGGGAAAAGACCGTCGAGTATAGCATTTCGTCAGCAGCTGCCGCAAGTTCGGCGATCCCCGGGCGGATGGGGCGGCTGTGTGCCGCTGGCTAGAATCCGCCGCCTTCCGTCCTGCCGCGCGGGCGTCCCGAGCCGATTCGGGTGCATCCGCAGGGGCTGTCTGGCCGCCTTCGCCAGCCCAGGTGCGCCCGACGGAACGCGCCCCACCTGCCTCCCTCAGCCCAATCTACTGCCTCGCCGCTACCTCCCATGAATCTGTTGAAGGCCGCGTCGACAGTGTCGTTGTGGACGCTGATGTCCCGGGTGACGGGTTTGGTGCGCGACCAGCTCATCGCCAGCCAGTTTGGGGCCGGCGCCCTGACCGACGCGTTTCAGGTCGCCTTTCGCATTCCCAACCTGCTGCGCCGGCTGTTCGGTGAGGGGGCCTTCTCGGCAGCCTTCGTGCCCATTCTGGCCGGCACCCGAGCCAGCGACGGCGATGACGTCACTCGCACGCTGATCGATGCGGTCGCCACGGTGCTGTTCTGGGCCCTGCTGATCACCTGTGTGGTGGGTGTGGTGGGCGCGCCCTTTGTCGTCTGGATGTTTGGGGCGGGCCTGGAAAAGCTCGATCTGGCCGTGGTCATGACGCGGTGGATGTTTCCGTACATCGGCTGCATGTCGCTGGTGGCCCTGTCGGCGGGCATCTTGAACACCTGGCGCCGCTTTGCCTTGCCTGCTGCGACCCCGGTGCTGCTGAATCTCTCGATGATCGGGTCGATGTGGCTGCTGGCCCCGGTGCTCCAGCGGCACGGCATGGAGCCGATCCACGCGCTGTCGGCCGGCGTGATGATCGGTGGGGTGTTGCAGTTGGCGATTCAGATCCCCGCACTGCGCGCGATCGGCTGTCTGCCGCACATTGGCCTGGGGCCGTCGGCCTGGCGTCGGGCCTGGCAACACCCAGGCGTCCACCGGGTGCTGCAGCAGATGGGGCCTGCCTTGCTCGGGGTGTCGGTGGCGCAACTGTCGCTGCTGATCAACACCCAGATCGCGTCACATCTGGGGGCGGGGGCGGTGTCGTATCTGTTCTTCGCAGATCGCCTGATGGAGTTTCCAACCGCCTTGCTCGGGGTGGCGCTCAGTGTGGTGCTGATCCCGGGGTTGTCGGCAAAGCGGGCGCAGAACGACGATGAAGGGTATTCGGCGCAGCTGGATTGGGGCCTGCGCCTGGTGGTGTTGCTGGCGTTGCCCTTTGCGGTGGCGATGCTGGTGTTCGCCCAGCCTCTGGTCGCGACGCTCTTCCACTACGGCAAGTTCAGCGAGAACGCGGTCACCATGACGGTGGGGGCACTGCGAGGCTACGGCTGCGGCTTGATGGGCATCATCGGCGTCAAAGTGCTCGCGCCTGGCTTTTTTGCCCAGCAGGACATGCGAACGCCCGTTCGGATCGCAATCGCGGTGCTCGTCTGCACCCAATTGATGAACCTGCTGTTCGTGCCGTGGCTCGGCCACGCCGGCCTGGCGCTGTCCATCGGCCTTGGCGCGATGGTGAACGCCGCCTGGCTGCTGTGGGGCCTGCGTCGGCAAGGCCATTACCGGCCCGCACCCGGCTGGCTGGGATTTGTCGCACGGGTGCTGCCTGCCAATGTGCTGATGGGCGCCGGGCTGTACCTGGCCTCCGCCGAGCTCGATTGGCTGGGCATGCAGGCGCAGCCCGGTTGGCGGGCGGGGTGGCTCGCGGGGGTGATGGTGGCGGCCGTCGTGTCGTACTTCGGCGTGCTGAAACTGAGTGGCGTCGACCTGCGCCAGTTCGCCCGGCGGGCCTGAACGCGCGAGGGCGGTTGGAAGGCCTCTCAACCTATGAGGGGCCGGCCCCTGACGGCAGGGGCGTCAAAAGTCCTACACTCAGGGCATGAGTTTCCCGCTGCGCCTGGAAGCCATCAGCCCGCTGGAGTATTTCGCCTCGCTGGTGGCAGAGGACGATCATTTCGCGCTGCTGGAGGCCGCCATTTCGCTCGGCCAGGATGTCGAGCCCGGCCTGGATACCCAGTCGGTGATCGACGAGATCGAGGCGTTGGGCGAAAAGCTGCGCCGTCGACTGCCCGCGGATGCCAGCGCCATGCACCGGTTGCGCACGCTCAACCGCTACTTCTTCCGTGAACTGGGTTTTGCCGGCAACGTCAACGACTACTACGACGCGGGCAACAGTTACGTGCACCAAGTGCTGGCCAGCCGGCGGGGCATCCCGATCTCGCTGGCGGTGGTCTACATCGAACTGGCCGGACATGCCGGGCTGGTCGCGCGCGGCGTGTCGTTCCCTGGCCACTTCCTGGTCAAGCTGCGTTTGCCCAACGGCGAGGCGGTGATGGACCCGTTCAATGGCCGGTCGTTGTCACGCGACGAGCTCGAAGAGCGCCTGGAGCCCCTGCGCCGCAAGCAGGGGCTGGTGGGTGATTTCGAAGTGCCGCTGGGGTTGTTCCTGCAATCGGCGTCGCCGCGGGACATCATCGCGCGCATGCTGCGCAATCTGAAGTCGATCCACCAGCAGGCCGAGGACTTCCCGCTGTTGCTGGCTGTGCAGCACCGGCTGGTCTGTTTGCTGCCGGACGCGTGGGACGAGCGCCGCGACCGCGGCCTCACCCTGGCTGAACTCGGGCAGCCCGACGCGGCGGCCGACGACTTGGCCGCCTATCTCGACCACCAGCCCGGTGCGGCCGATGCCGAGCCCATGCGGCGGATGCTGGCCGAGTTGCGCGACATGCCCCGGCCACTGCTGCACTGATCAGCCACCGGGGCCCGCCGAGAGGGCCGGCCACACCGGGCCCCGCGCCGCCGTCAGGCCGCTTCGGCCTTGTCTTTCTTGAACGGGCTGCGCTGGGGAGGTTCGTCGTGCGCGGCGGTGCGCACCAGCGCACTCACCAGCAGATTGAGCGCAGACACGCGATGGCGCACGGCGCAGGCCAGGGGCTCGGGCTGGCAGCCGAGCTTGGCCTTGGGCTCGAGCGCGGTGCGGCCGAGTGACAGCCGCTTGGCGCGGAAGGTGATGGCGTCTTCCACCGTCGATTGCAGCAGGGTCAGATACACCGGTGCCTCACCATTGGTGGCCCGGTCGTAGCCAATGTAGTAGCCCACCGCGGTATCGCCATCGGCCACGCTGGTGACGAAGCCCACCAGACGGCCATCTTGCTCCGCCACCCGGCACACGAAGCGATCCCCCAGCATCTCGGCCAAAGCCGGCAGGTAGCCGGGCGACAGCGTGGCCAATCGCAGCGACTGGCCATGGTGAACCTGCTCGTACAGCGCGTGCAGTTCATCCTGCCGGGCTTGCATCTCGGCCACGTCGATCAGCCGCATTGAGATGCCCGCCGCGGCGCAGTCCTTCTGCAGCTTCTTGGCGCTGCTTCGGTAACCCGAGGTGAGGCTGGCCAGATAGTCGTCGAAGCGGTTCCACTCTGGTTTGAGCTGGAGAACCATGTCGGGTTCGGTCTCGACGCTGCGGTAGCCCAGCAGGCGCAGCGACTCTTTCGTCACCGAGGCGCCTGCCGCATAGTCTTTGATCATCACGACGTCGGATTCGCCGAGCAGCTTGTCGGCGCGGCGCAGCCGGTAAGCCGCCT
Source organism: Ideonella lacteola (assembly GCF_038066555.1). NCBI lineage: Bacteria > Pseudomonadati > Pseudomonadota > Betaproteobacteria > Burkholderiales > Sphaerotilaceae > Ideonella > Ideonella lacteola. The sequence goes on from NZ_JBBUTG010000002.1 coordinate 251,118, forward strand.
CGCCCACGCCCTGCCACACCAGCGCCAAATCCACCCCCGGTGCCAGTGCGATCGACCGGGCGCCCCAGACCAGCAGATTGCCGCAGAGCAGCAGGTGTTCCTGCAGGCCGGCGATCGGTTTGTCGAGCAGCCGGCGCTGCGAGGTCGGTTTCCTCAGCCGATCGCCCCCCACCTTGACCCGCTGGAACAGCATGATCGCCACAGGGCGGTGGTCGCTGTCGTACGCCATGGCGTATCGCGGCTCCACGTTGTCCGGGCCATGGTCTTCAAGCACCTTCAGATAAGGGCGCGAAAGGAAGACCGTCTGGCTGGCCAGCGCATCCCAGTGTTCGGGGTGGACGAAATCGATCCGGTCCGACAGCACCAGCCGAAACCCCGAAGTGGTGCGGCGCGCCTGGCGACGCTCTTTGAAGGTGGCAACGGCGGCCGAGGGGCTGGGTGGATCGGTGCGCAGTCTTTTCAGGGCGGCACCGGTTCGTCGAATCGAGCCCATCGCGCTGCGAAGGCTCTTTCGGGCGCGGCTGGCGGGAGCGTCGGACATGAAAAAGCAAGAAATGATTCAGACGGCGTGGAATCTACCCGAAGCGACGCACAGGGCGGCTGTGGCTGGGCGGCGCCCGGCCGCACCTAAAATCGCGCCCGCCGAACCGGGTGACCCGGAACGATCCCTCCTTGGCGCTTCAACGTCCACTCCGCCCATGACCCTGAATCCCGCCCAGCGCCAGACCCTGAGCTGGTTGCTGATTGCCGCCGCGGCGTTGGCGGTGCTGTGGGCGCTGTCGCCGGTGCTGATGCCCTTTGTGCTCGGTGCCAGCCTGGCCTATGCGCTGCATCCGGCGGTCGAGCGGCTGGCGGGGCGGCGGGTGCCGCGGGTGCTGGCTGTCTCCCTGGTGGTGGTGGCCACGGTCGTCGCCGTTCTGGCGGTCTTGCTGCTGGTGGTGCCCATCCTGGCCAAAGAAGTGCCTTTGCTCAAAGCGCAGATTCCGTTGCTGGCCGACCGGCTGAACCGCGGGCTGTCGCCGTGGTTGGCGCAGCACGGCATCCACGTCGCGCTCGACGTGGCCGGCATCAAGGCCATGGTCCTTGATGCCCTGGACGGGAACTTCGAGGAGTGGATGCGCACGCTGCTCAGCTCGGCCCGCATCGGGGGCAGCATCGTGCTGGCCATGCTCGGAACCGCGCTGTTGGTGCCCGCGGTGCTGTTTTACCTGCTGATGGACTGGCCGCGCCTGATCGCCCGGACCTTGTCGCTGGTGCCGCCGCGCCACCGACCGCAGGTTGACAGCTTCTTGCAAGAGTGCGACGGCGTCCTGGGCCAATACCTGCGTGGGCAGGCCCTGGTGATGCTGATCCTGGCGGCGTACTACGCGATCGCCCTGGGTTTGGCCGGCTTCGAGCTGGCCCTGCCGGTGGGCGTGTTCACCGGTTTGGCCATCTTCATCCCCTACCTGGGCTTCGGGCTGGGCATGGTCATGGCGCTCGTGGCAGGGGTGCTGCAGTTCAGCGGCTGGTACGGCGTGATCGTGGTGGCGGCGGTCTACGGCGTCGGCCAGATCATTGAAAGCTTCATCCTCACGCCCCGGTTGGTGGGTGAGCGCATCGGCCTGCCGCCGCTGGCGGTCATCTTCGCCCTGCTGGCGTTTGGCCACTTGTTTGGATTTGTCGGCGTGCTGGTGGCGCTGCCGTTGGCCGCGGTGGGTCTGGTGGCCGGCCGCCGCATCACGGCGGCGTACCTCAGCAGTGCCCTGTATCGAGAATGATGAAACAGATCCCGCTGCCGATCGGCGTGGACGCGGAGCCCGATTTCGACAATTTCGTGGCTGGCGACAACGCAGCGGCTGTCGACGCCCTGCGGCGTTTGGTGATTCCGTCACCGCCGGTGTACCTGTGGGGCCCCGCCGGGGCCGGCAAGACCCATCTGCTGGCCGCATTGGCCAGGCAGTTGCGGGCCGAGGGCGCGCGCGTGGGCTGGTTTGACGCCGAGACGCCGCTGCCCTGGGAATTCGACGAAGGGTGGTGGCTCGTCGTCATCGACGGGGCAGAGCGCCTGGATGCCGAGCGCCAGCACGCCGCCTTCGCATTGTTCGTGGAATCCGCGACCCACGGGGCGCAGATGGCCGCCGCCGGTCGGCTGCCGCCCGTCGATCTGCCGGTGCGCGACGACTTGCGCACCCGGCTGGGCTGGGGCCAGGTGCACGCCATCAAGCCGCTCACCGAGGCCGGCACCCGGGCGGCGTTGCGCCGCGAGGCCGACCGGCGAGGCATCTTCCTGTCCGATGATGTGATGGACTACCTGCTGACCCGGTTCGCCCGTGATCTGGGCTCGCTGATGACACTGCTGGGTCAGCTGGACCGCTTTTCCCTGGCCGAACGGCGGGCCGTCACGGTGCCGCTGCTGAAGAAGATGATCAACGAAGAAAGTGGGCACGCATGAGCGTCCGGTACCTTGGGGGACGCCTGTGAAACTGGCGCTTTTTGATTTGGACGGCACCTTGCTGCCCAACGACTCGGACCACGCTTTCGCCGAGTTCATGGTGAGGATCGGATGGGTCGATGGGGCCCAATGGCGCGAGCGCAACGACGTCTTCTATCAGCAGTACCAGGCGGGCACCCTGAATCTGGCCGAGTACCTCGATTTCGCCACGTCCGCGTGGCGTGTGCGGTCGCCGGAAGAGGCCGAGGCCGCGAGGCAGCGCTTCATGCACGAGGTGATCGAGCCCGAACTGCATGCAAGTGCCCGTGCGCTGGTCGACGCGCACCTGCAGGCGGGAGACCTGGTCGCGGTGGTCACCGCCACCAACGAATTCGTCACCCGGCCGATCGCCACGGCCTTTGGGGTTCAGCATCTATTGGCCGTCGAACTGGAGCGCGACGACAATGGCCGCGTCACCGGCCGCGCCAAGGGCGTGCCGACTTTCCGCGAGGGCAAGGTCGTGCGCGTGGAAGCGTGGCTGCAGGCGATGGGCCATCAATGGGGGGACTTTGACGACGTGCTGTTCTACAGCGACTCGACCAACGACCTGCCGCTGCTGGAGCGGGTTCCCACCCCGATCGCGACCAACCCCACGCCGGCGCTCGAAGCCATCGCGCGTGAGCGGGGGTGGCGCATCCTGAAACTCTTCGAACCCTCATGATCCGCAAATTCATCGACAAGCTGCTGGGCAAGCCAGCCGCCGGCGACAAGGCCGCCACCAAGGGCGCCCGCATTCCGCTGGGCAAGCGGGTCGAAGTCCCGGCGAGCGAGCACGGCATCGATCCATCTCTGCTGGATGAGCGTGCCGTGCGGGTCGTCACCACGCTGCAGGATGCGGGCTACGAGGCCTACATCGTGGGCGGCGCGGTGCGAGACCTGCTGGTCAGCCGCCGCCCGAAAGATTTCGACGTGGCCACCAACGCCACGCCCGAGCAGGTCAAAGGCCTGTTCCGCCGTGCCTTCATCATCGGGCGGCGTTTCCGCATCGTCCACGTTATCCACGGCCGGGGGCGCGACCACGAGGTGATCGAAGTGTCGACCTTCCGTGCCTACATGGACGCCTCGGCAGCGGAACAGGTCGAGGGCAACGAGAAGACCTCGAAAGAAGACATGGCCGGCAAGAGCCATGTGGTCGATGCCAGCGGCCGGGTGCTTCGGGACAACGTCTGGGGCCCGCAGATCGAGGATGCCGCTCGGCGCGACTTCACGGTCAATGCGATGTACTACGACCCCCGCAGCCAGATCGTGGTGGACTATCACCAGGGCCTGAAGGACGCGAAGGCCAAGACGCTGCGCATGATTGGCGACCCGGAGACCCGCTACCGCGAAGACCCGGTCCGCATCATCCGGGTGATCCGCTTTGCCGCCAAGCTCGGCTTCACGATCGAGCCCAAGACGCTGAAGCCGCTGCGGACCATGTCGAGCCTGCTGGCCAACGTGCCCGCCTCGCGGTTGTTCGACGAGATGATCAAGCTGCTGCAGACCGGCCACGCGCTGGCCAGCTTGGCCGAGTTGAAGAAGCAGGGCCTGGATCGGGGCGTCTTCCCGGTGCTGGATGCGGTGCTGGCCCACGCCACCGAGGGCAGCGCGCGGGAGAAATTCGTTCACCTCGCGCTGGCCGACACCGACCGCCGAGTGGCCGAAGGCAAGGCCGTCGCGCCGAGCTTCATGCTGGCTTGCATGCTGTGGCATGACGTGGAAGCCAAATGGGTCAAGCTGCGTGAGCAGGGTGAGCATCCCATGCCGGCTCTCGGCCAGGCCATCGACGCCGTGTTTGACGCTCGCATCGGCGACATTTCGGGCCGCGGCAAGCTCGCGACCGACATGCGCGAGATCTGGCTGATGCAGCCGAGGTTTGAGCGCCGCAACGGCAACGCGCCCTACGCGCTGGTCGATCAGCCGCGGTTCCGCGCTGGTTTCGACTTCCTGCGCCTGCGCGCCGATGCGGGCGAGGCGCCGGCCGACCTGGCCGAGTGGTGGGAAGACTTCTCCCTCGGCACCGATGCCGAGCGGGAGGCGCTGATCGAGGCGGTCCGCGAATCGGGGCGCCCCCGCCGAGGCGGTGGAGCGCCACGACGCGCCGCGGCCGCTGGAGCCACTGCGCCGCAGGCCGACGCGGCTTCGGACGATGCGCCCGGTGGTGATGAGGCCGCGCCTTCGTCAGAGGGCGGTGAGGCCCCGCGCAAACGCCGCCGCCGCCGTCGCAAGCCTTCGGGCAGCCGCGGCGGCGACAGCGCTGGCGCGCCGACCCCCACGTCTTCGCCGGGCCACGACGTCGATTGAATCCGGGCTGCACAGGCGAACCGCGCATGCCCTCTGATCGGACCACCGCCTTCATCGGCATCGGGGCCAACCTGGGCGACGCGGTGGCTCAAGTGAAAGCGGCGTTCGATGCTCTGCGGGCCAGCCCCGGAACGGACGACGTGGTGTGCTCATCGCTGTATCGCACCGCACCGGTCGACGCCGGTGGCCCTGACTATGTGAACGCCGTCGCGGCCGTGCGGACGACTCTGGCGCCGCGGCCCCTGCTGCAGGCCCTGCAGTCGATCGAATTGCGTTTCGGCCGAGAGCGCCCGTATCCGAATGCGCCCCGCACACTCGACCTGGATGTGCTGCTGTACGGCGACGTCGTGCTGACGGACCCTGAGCTGACGGTGCCCCATCCTCGACTGCACCTGCGGGCCTTCGTGCTGGTGCCGTTGGCTGAACTGGCGCCGGACCTGGTCGTGCCCGGCCGCGGGCCGGTGCGCGATTTGCTCTCGGGCGTGGCGGGGCAGGGCGTGGCCCGCCTGGCATCGCCTGGGTAGTGCCGGCAACGCTGGTGGGGCCGGCGGTGCCGTGACGGTTGGGCGCTCGTCCGCCCGGGAGTTTCTTGCATGAATCAGATCACCGCATTGCCGGTTTCAGTGCAGGCGTTCGGCCTGCTGGTGCTGTCGAACATCTTCATGACGTTCGCCTGGTATGGGCACCTCAAGCATCAGGCCGGGCAGGCGTGGTGGGTGGCGGCGCTGGTGAGCTGGGGCATCGCGCTGTTCGAGTACCTGCTGCAGGTGCCAGGCAACCGCATCGGCTATGCCGGCGGCTTGAGCCTGGCCCAGCTGAAGATCGGCCAGGAGGTGATCACCTTGTCGGTCTTCGTGGTCTTCGCGGCTGTGTACATGGGTGAGCCTCTGAAGCTGGACTACCTCTGGGCGGGGCTTTGCCTGGTGGGAGCCGTCTATTTCATCTTCCGAAACTGAACCCGAGCTGGGGCTGCCTACAATCCCGCCCGGACACACCGATGACGCTTCGGTGACATTTCAGTGACGGCGTGATCGGCGCCACCACGAGGAGACCCGAATGCTTTTCGGCAAACTGTTGCCCAAAGACGGCAACTTTTTCGAGTTGTTCAACGAGCACGGCAAGTACATCGCTGAAGGCGCTCGTTCCTTCATGTCGATGCTGCAGTACTACAGCACCAACGACCTGCGTGAGAAGTACGCCAGCGAAGTCGACGCCGCCGAGCGTGGTGCCGACAAGGTGACCGCGGAAGTCAACCGGCTGCTGCATCGCACCTTCATCACGCCGCTCGATCGCGAGCAGATCCATGGCCTGATCAACTCCATGGACGACATCCTCGACCTGCTGCAGGATTCGAGCGAGGTGATGGCGCTGTACGACGTGCGCCACGTCACCGAAGATGTGCTCCGCCTGGGCGAGATCTCGGTCAAGTGCTGCGAGCGGGTGCAGCACGCCGTGTCGCTGCTGCCGCGTCTGAACAACGCCGAGGTGGCCGAGGCTGCGATCAAGACCTGCGAGGAGATCGACCGCCTCGAATCTGACGCTGACCGCGTCATGCGCAGCGCGATGTCGCGTCTGTTCCGTGAGGAAGAGGATGTGCGCGAACTGATCAAGCTCAAGGCGATCTACGAGCACCTGGAAACCATTTCCGACCGCTGCGAAGACGTGGCCAACCTCATCGAGGGCATCGTCCTCGAGAACTCCTGACCCCCGCGCGACATGGATGCTGTATCCATTTCGTTCTGGGTCGTCGTGATCCTGGTGATGCTGGCGATCGCGTTCGACTTCATGAACGGGTTTCACGACGCGGCCAACTCGATCGCCACCGTCGTCTCCACGGGCGTGCTGAAGCCCCAGCAGGCGGTGCTGTTCGCGGCCTTTTTCAACGTGATCGCGATCGCGGTCTTCCACCTGAGCGTGGCGAAGACGATCGGCAAGGGCATCGTGCAACCTGGCGTGGTCGATCACCACGTGGTGTTTGGCGCCCTGATCGGCGCCATCACCTGGAACGTCATCACCTGGTGGTACGGCATTCCATCGTCCAGTTCGCACGCGCTGATTGGCGGCATCGTGGGGGCCGTGATGGCGAAGGCGGGTGGCTCGAACCTGATCGCTGCCGGCATCATGAAGACGGTGGCCTTCATCTTCGTGTCGCCCGTGCTGGGCTTCGTGCTCGGCTCGCTCATGATGGTGTTGGTGTCGTGGATCTTCCGGCGAACGTCACCGCTGCGGGTGGACCGGTGGTTCAGGCGCTTCCAATTGATATCGGCCGGGCTGTACTCGCTGGGTCACGGCGGGAACGACGCTCAGAAGACGATCGGCATCATCTGGATGCTGCTCGTGGCCTCGGGTTATGTGGCGGTGGACGCCACGGCCCCGCCGGCCTGGGTGATCTGGGCCTGCTATGTGGCCATCGGGCTGGGCACAATGTTCGGTGGCTGGCGGATCGTCAAGACCATGGGGCAGCGCCTGACCAAGCTCAAGCCGGTCGGTGGCTTCTGTGCTGAAACCGGTGGCGCCATCACACTCTTTATTGCGACGGGTCTGGGCATCCCGGTGTCGACCACTCACACCATCACAGGCGCCATCCTCGGCGTGGGTTCGGTGCGCAGTGCGTCGACCGTGCGCTGGGGGCTGGCCGGCAACATCATCTGGGCCTGGATCTTCACGATCCCGGCAGCGGCCTTCGTGGCAGGCGCCTTCTACTGGCTCAGCCTGTCGCTGTTCTGAGCGTCAGGGGTGTGCGGCGGCGGCTTCGTTCTGCTGCTGCCACTCGAAATACTTCTGGCCGCCAAAGGCGATCGTGCCCATCAGCACGGCCCCGCCGATCATCAACGCGGCGATGACCCCCAGCACCGCGCCCCAGCCGCTCGGCTGGCCGACGCTGCCATCGCCATGGCGCGCGGCCCAGCGCTCGTCCGGTGTCAGGCCGATGACGATGGCGCTGAACATCGCTATCGAGAGCGAGAGGCCCAGCAGCGGGATCAGCGCCCAGGATGTCATGTCATCCTGGCCCAGATCGCGCATGCGCAGTACCCCCAGCCATCCGATGAGGGTGGACGGCCAGAACGCCCAGGCCCAGGGGTCACGCGGGCCATGCAGGTAGAAGCGGTGGGCCCCCAGGCTCCCGCCCAGCAGCGCCAGCCAGGTGGCGAGTGTTTTCGATTTCGGTGGCGTCATCAGGCTGAGCGATCGGGTGTTCAGCGCCCGGCGTCGGGCGCTTTGCCGTCACCTGGCCCGAGCGAGCGTTGCATGATCACCACGTCGAGCCAGCGGTCGAACTTCCAGCCTGCGCTCTTCATGACGCCGACGTGCTCGAAGCCCAGGCGACGGTGGACACCGATCGATCCGGCATTGGCGCTGTCGCCAATCACCGCCAGCATCTGCCGCGCGCCGGCGGCCTCGCAGCGGCCGATCAACTCGGCCAACAGCAGGCTGCCCAGGCCGCGGCCGCGCGCGTCGCGGTGCAGGTAGATGGAGTCCTCCAGGCAGAAGCGGTAGGCCAGGCGGGGCCTGAAGTGGTTGGCGTACGCGTAGCCCAGCACCTGGCCATCTACCTCTGCCACCAGCCAGGGCAGCCCCTTGCTCAGCACATCGTCTCGGCGCCGCGCCATCTCCGCTTCGGCGGGCGCCTCGAGTTCGAAGGTGCCGGTGCCGGTGAGCACCGCGTCGGCGTAGATGGCGGTGATGGCGCTCAAATCGGCGGCAGCGCTGGGGCGCAATAGCGTGGCAGCGTTGGCGGACATGTCAGGCAGCGGAGGTCGGCTCGCGCCCAGGCGCTTGCCGCGGAATGATTGCAAGCGCTTATAATCGCATGTTTCGGTCACGGTCGCGGCTGGGTTTGCAGGCGCGGCGTATCTACGGGACCGGAGTGCGCTCGCCAGGCAAGCATTGAGTTTGCAGGTGCAGCAAGCAGGCCGGCTGGCCCAGCAGTGTCTCCTGGGTAAGCACAGCGGTCGCCCCCATTGATCCAAGGAACGACAAATGGTCGTGATTCGTCTGTCCCGTGGTGGTGCCAAGCACCGTCCTTTCTACAACATCGTCGTTGCCGATTCGCGTGAGCGTCGTGACGGCCGCTTCATCGAGCGCGTGGGCTTCTACAACCCGGTGGCTGGCGAAGGCGAAGAGGCTCTGCGCGTCGCTCAAGACCGCGTGACCTATTGGGCTGGTGTGGGTGCCCAGCTGTCGCCGACCGTCAAGCGTCTGGTCGACACGGCCAAGGCCAAGGCCGCCTGAGCTTCGCGGTCGCCAGCGGAGTAGCGTCGTCGTGTCCCAAGGTTCGCCGGTCGTCCCGGCCGCGTCGTACGACGATTCCCCCGCCTGGCCCGACGACGCTGTTGAAGTTGGCCGCGTCGTCGATGCCTGGGGCATCCAGGGTGGTTTCAAGATCCAACCCTTTTCTGCCGATCCCCAGGCTCTCTTTTCTTCTCGCCGCTGGTTCCTGAAGCCTCCGGCCGGGCCAGCGCCCAAGGGCACCACGGCGGCCCGCTTGCCCCGTGTCCTCAAGATCACCCAGGCGCGTGAGCAAGGCGACCTGATCGTGGCCACGGCTCAGGATATTGCGGATCGCAATGCCGCTGAGGCGCTTCGGGGCGCACGGGTCTTCATCTCGCGCCAAAGTTTCCCCACCGCCAAAGACGGTGAGTACTACTGGATCGACTTGATCGGCCTGTCGGTGGTCAACCGTGAGGGCGAGCCCCTGGGCACCGTGACCGATCTTCTTGACACCGGTGCCCACTGTGTCTTGCGCGTCCAGCGGCCCGATGCCCCGGCGGATGCCAAACCGGACGAGGCGGAGCGGCTCATCCCGTTCGTCGATGCCTATGTCGATGAGGTCGATCTGAACGCCCGGCGCATCACCGTCGACTGGGGTGTGGACTACTGACGTCCGCTTGCGCTGCGGCCATGCGATTCGACGTCATCACGCTCTTCCCGGAGCTCTTCGCACCATTCCTCACCCATGGGGTGACGAGGCGCGCCTTCGAGTCACGCCAGGTGGATGTTCGCCTGTGGCCGCTGCGCGAGCATGCTGAAGGCAACTACCGCCGGGTGGATGACCGGCCCTTCGGCGGAGGGCCGGGGATGGTGATGCTGGCCGAGCCCCTGGAGCGTGCGCTCACGGCTGTTCGGGCGGATCGCCCGGGTGCCGCGCCGCTGATCCACTTCAGCCCGACGGGCCAGCCCATCGACCAAACCGTGCTTCGTGGCTTGGCCGGCGGGCCCGGCGCAATTTTGCTGTGCGGGCGCTACGAGGGCATCGATCAGCGCTTTCTGGATCGGCATGTCGATCTGGAGCTGAGCCTGGGTGACTTCGTGCTCTCTGGCGGCGAGTTGCCTGCATTGGCCTTGCTCGACGGCATCGCGCGCCTTCAAGAAGGCGTGTTGTCCGATGCTCGCTCCCATCAGCAGGACAGCTTCGAGGACGGTCTGCTGGACTGTCCGCACTACAGTCGGCCTGAAGTGCTGGACACGGCCGACGGGCCGATCCCGGTACCACCGGTGCTTCTGTCAGGGCATCACGCGGACATCGCCCGCTGGCGGCGTGAGCGCTCACTCGAACTGACCGCAAGTCGTCGACCCGATCTGATTGCCGCCGCTCGGAAGGCTGGGCGTCTGTCCGCAGCCGACGAGCGTTTTCTGTCCGGCCTGGCACCCGGGATCGCCCCTAAGTTATAATCGAAGGCTTTTCGATCCTCTGCTGGGCATTTGGGGCCGCGTTCTGCGGGCCTCAACTTACTCCAAACCCCGCGCCGGCACGATCATCTTGGAGAAACCTGTGGATCTGATCCAAACCCTTGAGCAAGAAGAAATTGCTCGTCTGAACAAGACCATCCCGGCGTTCGCCCCTGGCGATACGGTGATCGTGAACGTGAACGTCGTCGAAGGTACCCGCAAGCGTGTGCAGGCCTACGAAGGCGTGGTGATCGCCAAGCGCAACCGCGGCCTGAACTCGAGCTTCATCGTTCGCAAGATCTCCAGCGGCGAAGGCGTCGAGCGGACCTTCCAGCTCTACAGCCCGCTGATCGCGTCGATTGAAGTCAAGCGTCGCGGCGATGTCCGCCGTGCCAAGCTGTACTACCTCCGCCAGCGCTCCGGCAAGTCCGCCCGAATCAAGGAAAAGCTGGCCTGACCCACGGGTCAACTTGGCGCATTCCAGCGCCAGATCGCGCGTCAGCGCGAAGCCAGCTTGGGGAGGCGGCGGCACCACGTGCCGGCGCTTGCCAAAACAAAGCCGCCCCAGGGCGGCTTTGTCGTTTCCGGCGGACGGCGAAGCCCCGCGTGTCGTCGGGCCTCGAAGGTGGCGAGCCCCGGTTGGCCGTCCTGGCGTAAGCTCGTTGCCATGCCCCCTGACGAGCCTCCCATCGCCGTTTCCCGGCCCGCTCGAACGCCGATTCGAGATCCCCACGCGATTCCGGTCGTGGGCCGAGACTCCCATCTTCCTCGGGTACCTCCAGAGCGCTTGAACCCGCATGCCCTGCGCGAGCGGCTGGCGGCGTTGCAGGATTGGCGGCCGCCCATCCACGGCGACGGCGCGGCGGTGGAAATGGCGGATCGTCCCGCGACGGCGGCTTCGGTGCTTGTCCCACTGATCGAACGCCCCGGCGGGCTGCATGTGCTGTTGACACGGCGAACCGATCATCTGCACGACCATGCCGGCCAGATCAGCTTCCCCGGCGGGCGAGCCGAACCCAGCGATGCCGATGCGGTGGCCACGGCGATGCGAGAGGCCGAAGAAGAAGTGGGCCTTCGCCCAGACGCGGTCGAGGTGCTGGGGCAACTGCCGGTCTACACCACGGTCACGCGTTTTGTCGTGACGCCCGTGCTGGGCCTCGTGCGTCCAGACTACGTGCTCACGCTCGATGCATTCGAGGTCGCCGAAGCCTTTGAGGTGCCGCTGCCATTTCTCATGGATCCGGCCAACCACCAGCACCATGAGTTTGAGTTCGGCGGGGCGCGCCGCCGCTTCCTCTCGATGCCATGGCGACCGGGCCACGGCGACCCGCGCGAGTACTTCATCTGGGGCGCGACCGCCGCCATGCTGCGCAACTTCTACCATCTGCTGGCCGACTGAAAGGCTGAGAGTCCTTCACCCATGCCCGCCTTGCACGCCAAAGCGCCACCGCTCGTCGTTGCCAATGCCCGCCATGGCCCGGGCTATGGCGGGCATTGGCGCTTCGACAAGCGCCGCCGTGGCCTGCCCTTCGGGCAAGTCCGAAAAACTCTCAGCCTCTGATTCCGTGAGCGGGCGGCCGCCTTGGCGCCGCGTGTCGGGTGGGCGACACACCGATCTGCTCGCCTTGCATTGCGACACGTGATCATCACCCTGCTGGGTATCATCGTTGGCGATGAGTTTCTTTGCTGTCCTCTTCGCGCTGATGATCGAGCAGGTCAAGCCCCTGCCGCGCGACAACTGGGTCCACGACTCGCTCGCCGAGTGGGTCGGCTGGACGGGACGCAATTTCGACGCGGGCAAGCCCCAGCACGCTAGGGTGGTGTGGTTTGTGACCGTGGTCGTCCCAGCGCTGGTGGCATGGGGTATCCACTTCGCCATCGCGCAGTTCAGCTTGGTAGGCGCCCTTGCATTCGATGTCGCCGTCATCTACTTGACGCTGGGGTTCCGCCAGTTCAGCCACTATTTCACCGACATCCGCGAGGCGCTGGAGCGTGGTGACGAGGATCAGGCCCGTCGGCTGCTGGCCGAGTGGCGCCACCTCGATGCGAGCGAGTTGCCGCGCACCGAACTGCTGCGGCATGTGATCGAGCACGCGCTGCTGGCGGCGCATCGCCATGTCTTCGGTGTTTTCTTTTGCTACGTGGTGCTGGCGGCTTTCGGCCTGGGCCCGGCCGGCGCAGTGGCCTATCGGATGGCCGAGTTCGCCAGCCGCTACTGGGCCTTCAAGAGCCGCTCGCTCGGCGTGGCGGCAAATGAGAACCTGAAAGACCTGTCGCAGCGCGCCTTCGGCTTCATCGACCACGTGCCGGCCCGCTTGACGGCGTTCGGCTTCGCCGTCGTAGGCAACTTTGAAGAAGCGGTCGCCGGTTGGCGCCGCGATGCAGAGCTCTGGAAGCACGCCAACGAAGGCATCATCCTGGCGGCGGCGGCTGGCGCTGTCGGTGTTCAGCTTGGCGGCGGCGCAGCGCCGGGCGTGACGCCGGACCGCTCCAAGACCTTTGCGCAAGGCAGCGACGCCGATGCCGTGGGCTCGGCGGGCTCTACGCCGGGCATCCCACCACAACTGGGCCATTTGGGCAGCGTGGTGGGCCTGGTGTGGCGCTCGGTGGTGCTCTGGATGCTTCTGCTGGCCCTGCTGAAGCTTGCCAACCTGCTGGGGTGATCAACCCTGGCTGTGGCCAGGCTTGTCAGCCTTTGCGCTGGCCGGCTTCCAGTTCGTCCCACAACCCTTCATAGAGGCGAACGCGGTTGGGGGAGATTTCCCCCCGCTCGGCCGCCGCGCGTACGCCACACCCGGGCTCATGCCGGTGGGTGCAGTTGTAGAAGCGGCACTGGCCCAGGTGAGTGCGCAGGTCCGGCATCAGCTCGGCCAGGCGCTGCGGCGCGATGTGCATCAAGCCGAATTCTTGGAAGCCCGGCGAATCGAGCAGCGCGCCAGACTTGGCGTCATCCAGCCAATACCAAGTGGTGGTGGTGGTGGTGTGGCGGCCCGCATTCAGGGCCTGTGAGATTTCGCCGACCTGGGCATCGGCGCGCGGCACCATCAGGTTGATCAACGTGCTCTTGCCCATGCCACTGGGGCCGAGCACGAGGGTGGTCTTGCCTGCCAGCAGCGCCGCCAGTGTGCGCCGGGAGGCGGCGGGGTCGGCCTTCAGCGCCGACTCGACGACAGCGACACCCATTTCGCGATACGGCTTCAGACGTTCTCGCGCCACCGCCGCGGCGGGCAAATCGATCTTGTTCAACAGCAACGTGGCCGCGATGCCGGCGTCTTCCGCGGCGATCAGGGCACGTGTCAGCTGCGATTCGCTGAACATCGGCTCACCCGCCAACACCACCAGCAGCAGGTCGATGTTGGCGGCAAACGACTTGGTGCGCCACTCGTCTTGCCGCGCCAGCAAGTTGCGCCTCGGCTCCAGGGCTTCGATGACCGCTTCGTCGCCCGCCGCCTGCCAGCGAACCCTGTCACCCACCACGCAAACGCTCTTCTTGCCACGGGGGTGGGCGATCAGTCGACGGCCTTCGGGTGTTTCGATCATCACATGGCGCCCATGGGCGCCCACGACAAGACCGATGTCCAGATCGTTGTGGCGGCTCATGGGCGATTCATGGCCGGCTCACGCTGCCAATGCCGCCAGCCGTTCGCTGGCTGGAGGGTGCGAGTAGTAGAAGCGTGCGTACACAGGGTCTGGCGTCAGCGTGCTGCCATTGTCCTCATGCAGCTTCAGCAGCGCCGAAGCGAGGTCGGCGCCGCTGGTCTGCGCGCGGGCGTAGGCGTCGGCCTCGAACTCATTGCGGCGGGACCAGCCCGCGGACAGCGGCGACAGGAAGTAGAGGAATGGGGGAGCGGCCAACATGAAAAGCAGCAGGGCGAGCGCATCGTTGGCCGCTTGCATGTTGGGCTGCACGCCCAAGCCTGCGTAGAACGCCGGCTGACGTGCGAGCCAACCCAACACGGCGAAGGCCACCAAGGTCCCCGCGAAGCTTCGGATGAGCATGTACAGCACGTGCTTGTGGTGGAAATGACCCAACTCGTGGGCCAGGACCGCCTCGACCTCGTGGCCACCCAGGCGCTTGAGCAAGGTGTCGAACAGCACCACGCGCTTGCTCTTGCCCATGCCGCCAAAGTAGGCGTTGACGTGGCTGGAGCGTGTGCTGCCATCCATCACGAACAGCCCCTGGGCCTTGAAGCCGCACCGGGCCATCAGCGCTTGCACACGTTCGACCATGGCGCCGTCGGCCAGGGGCTCGAAGCGATTGAACCAAGGCGCAATCCAGATCGGGAAGACCACTTGCATCAGCAGCGCGAAGCCCACCCACAGAGCCCAGGCCCAGAGCCACCACAGGTCGCCCGCGGCCCGCATGACCCACAGCACCACCGCGACCAGCGGCAGGCCGATGGCCACCGACAGCACCGTGCCCTTGAGCAGATCGGTGAAGAACAGGCGCTGCGTCATGCGGTTGAAGCCGAAGCGCTGCTCCAGCCGGAACACACGGAACCACTCGAGCGGAACGTCGATCAGCCCGCCTATGACGGAGAACGCAGCCATCAGCCCCAACTGGTAGGCCAGGTCGCCGTAGCTCGGCTGAAGGCCATCACGCACCCAGGTATTCAGCAGGTCCAGGCCACCAAGCAGTGTCCAGGCGAGCAGCAATGCCGCGCCAACGGTGTCGGTGATCAGGCCGAACTTGAGCCGGGACAGGGTGTAGTCCGCTGCGCGCTGGTGGGCGCTCAGCGAGACGTGGTGGTCAAAAGGCGGGGGCACGGCCCCCCGGTGGGCTTGAACGCTGCGTGCCTGGCGCCCCGCGAGCCAGAATTTCACGGCTTGCGAAGCGGCGAGCGCAGCGACCAGAGATAGCGATACGGTCAACGCCTGCATGGCAAACAGTGTATGTTGTCGCACAATCGCCCACCCTCCCCACACCACCCTCCTTTTGCCTGAGCGGGGCCAAGCCATGAGCGCCACCATGCTTTCGAAGAACGACCAGAACCTGATCTGGATCGACCTGGAAATGACCGGCCTGAAGCCGGATTCAGACCGCATCATCGAAATCGCCGTCGTCGTGACGGATCCGCTGTTGACGGTGCGCGTCGAAGGCCCGGTGTTTGCCATCCACCAGACGGACGCCACGCTCGACGGCATGGACGCCTGGAACAAGGGCACGCATGGCAAAAGCGGGCTGATCGACCGGGTGAAGGCGTCGACGATCGACGAGGCCGAGGCCGAGGCCCGGGTGATCGAGTTCCTGGCCGCGTACGTGCCGGCACGCAAGAGCCCGATGTGTGGCAATTCAATCTGCCAGGATCGGCGCTTTCTGGCGCGCCACATGGCAGGCCTGGAAGCCTTCTTCCACTACCGTAACCTGGATGTGTCGACGCTGAAGGAACTGGCACGCCGGTGGAAGCCAGCCGCCCTGGAGGGCTTCAAGAAAGCCCAGGCGCACACCGCCATGGCGGACATTCACGAGTCGATCGACGAGTTGCTGCACTACCGTACGCAGCTGCTGAACGTCTGAATGTCTGGACTCCCTCGGATCGGGGGCGCCCGCGTCGCGCGTGGGGCGGTCAGGCCGCCGCGCGGCTCGATCAGCGTGTCTTGCGGATGGCCGTCACCACGTATTGCCCATCGACCTTGTCGGCAGTGAAGTCCACCCGGTCGCCCACCGCCAGCCCCTCCAGCAGCGTGGCCGGCTTGGCGCGGTAGGCCATCGTCATCGCCGGCATCTGCAGGTTCTTGATCTCGCCGTGCTTCAGCGTGATCTTGCCCTGGGCCGCATCGATCTTGCGCACCTCGCCTTCCGTGGCGCGCGCGGGCGCGGCGGCCAGGGCCAACGTGGTGGCGATGCTGGCAAACGCGATGGTGAGGGATCGGCTGTGCATGTGTCGTGTCTCCGTGACACCCCTTCAACTCTTCGGGCGCCCCGTTGGATGACCGCCCAGGGCTGGAGGTGGTTCCCTAGAATGCGCCGGTCGCCCATTATTCACACCTTGACTCTCCACCGCCTGCCATGAGCCACGCCACCGCGCCTGCCAATATCGACCACATTCTTCCGCGCGAGAAGGCCGAAATCCTGGCCCAGGCGCTGCCGTACATCCGCAAGTTCCACGGCAAGACCCTGGTCATCAAATATGGCGGCAACGCGATGACGGATCCGGAGCTGCAGCAGGACTTCGCTGAAGATGTGGTGCTGCTCAAGCTGGTCGGCATGAACCCGGTGGTGGTCCACGGCGGTGGGCCTCAGATCGACGAAGCGCTGAACCGCCTGGGCAAGAAGGGCACCTTCATCCAGGGGATGCGGGTGACCGATGAAGAAACCATGGAAGTCGTCGAGTGGGTGCTTGGCGGCGAAGTGCAGCAAGACATCGTCGGCCTGATCAATGCCGCCGGCGGCAAGGCCGTGGGCTTGACGGGCCGTGACGGCGGCATGATCCGCGCCCGCAAGCTGAAGATGGTCGACAAGGACGACCCTACCAAGGAACACGACGTCGGCCAGGTCGGCGAGATCGAGTCGATCGACCCCAGCGTGGTCAAGGCGCTGCAGGACGACCAGTTCATTCCGGTCATCAGCCCGATCGGTTTTGGTGAGAACAACGAGAGCTACAACATCAACGCCGACGTGGTGGCCGCCAAGTTGGCCACGGTGTTGCGGGCCGAAAAGCTGCTGATGCTCACCAACATTGCTGGCGTGCTGGACAAGCAAGGCCAATTGCTGACCGACCTGACCGCGCGCCGCATCGACGAGTTGTTTGCCGATGGCACGATTTCCGGCGGCATGCTGCCGAAGATCGCCGGTGCGTTGGATGCCGCCAAGAGCGGCGTCAATGCGGTGCACATCATCGATGGCCGGGTGCCGCATGCGATGCTGCTGGAGATCCTCACGGATCAAGCCTACGGCACGATGATCCGGTCGCACTGATGGGGCCACCCCGGAGCGCCTCCGGCGCTCCCCCTCATCGCCTTGAGCGCGCTGCGTGGTGAGCCCCCGTTCATCGTCCGCCGCCATGGCCGCGGCTTGTGGTGCCGCGTTCCTCTGGGGGACGGGCGCGCTTGTCGTCAATCTGCTGATTGCCCGGTTCGGCCTCAGCCCGGAGAGCATCTCGTTCTGGCGATTTGTCGTCGGCGCGGTGCTGCTGCTGGCGCTGTTCGCCCGTCCGCTGGTGTGGCCCAAGGTGCGCCAACAGGCGCTGCTGCTCGTCGGGGCCGGCGCTTGTATGGCGCTCTACGTGCTGTGCTGGTTTCTCGGCATCGCCCGGATCGGCGCGGCCATCCCGACTTTGATCGCCTTGTGCCTGCCGCCGGTGCTGGTCACCCTCGTGTCGGTGGTTCGCGGCCGAGAGGGGCTGGATCTCAGCTTGGTCGCCACCCTCGGGGCCGCGCTCGGTGGCACGGCGCTGGTGGTGGTGAGGCATGGTGGCGTGTCTGCGGGCACCGATGCGGCCACCCTCATCGCAGGCGTGTTGTTTTCCGTGGCGTCGGCGGTGCTGTACGCTGGTTTCACGCTCGTGAGTGGGCGCTTGTCTCAAGCACTGGGCGCGGGTCCCGCCACGATGGGCTTGACGGTGGTGGCAGCGGCGGTGATGGGCTTGAGTGCGCTGTACGCGCCGCTGGCTTGGCCGGGTGACATTCCTCCGGAGGCGTGGCTGCTGTATCTTGGCCTGGTGACGGCTGCGTTGGCCCTGTTGGCCTTCAGCTGGGGCGCTGCACGCCTCAGCCCCACCGCATTGACGGTGGCTACGTTGGTGGAACCGCTCACCGCGGTGCTGCTCGCCGCGGTTTTGCTGGATCAGTCACTGTCTGCCTCGCAATGGTTGGGGGCGTTGCTGATGCTGGCCAGCATCGCCGCCCTCGGCCGCCGTGACGCACGGCGCACCGCTCAGGCCCATGGCGGCTGAAAAGGTTTGGCTGTTCGACCTGGACAACACGTTGCACAACGCAGCGGTGTCGTCGTTTCGCTGCCTGGACGGTGCGATGAACGAGTACATCGCCCGAGAACTGCAGGTCAGCGCCGAAGAGGCCGATCGTTTGAGAGGCCACTACTGGCATCGCTATGGCGCCACGTTGCTGGGCTTGATGCGGCACCACGGCGTTCGTCCCGCGCATTTCCTGCACCACACCCACTTGCTGCCGACGCTGGAGCAAGACGCCGCCACCGACCCGCACGATGTGGCCGCGCTTCGGCGTTTGCGCGGGCGCAAGTACATCCTCACCAACGCGCCGCTGGCTTATGCCGAAAGGGTGCTCAGGCGCCTGGGCATGTTGAAGTATGTCGATGGCGTGATCGGCATCGAACAGATGACGATGTTTGGCCACTGGCGGCCCAAGCCCGATGCTCGGATGTTTCGATCGCTGGTGGCGCGGCTGGGTGTTCCGGCCGGCCGCTGTGTGCTCGTTGAAGACACCCTGGTTCACCAAAAGTCGGCGCGGGCGGTGGGCATGCGCACCGTGTGGATGCAGCGCTGGGTGAAGCGAGGGGCGCACGGCCCGGAAGTTGGTGTTTACCTGCACCGGAGGCCGGCCTATGTGTGTGCAAGAATCTCTTCGCTACAACAGTTGCGCCGTTTGCCGTGATGCCTGACCTGCCCGAAGAAACCGAAGCGGCCGAGGCACCGCAACCCGAAGTGGCTGCTGAGCCGGCCGCTGCCGCCACCGATACCCCCACCCGCAAACGCCCCAAGCCTGGCGAGCGCCGTGTGCAGATTCTGCAGACGCTGGCGTCCATGCTGGAGCAACCCGGGGCCGAGCGCATTACCACCGCCGCACTTGCGGCGGCGCTGTCGGTGAGTGAGGCGGCGCTCTATCGTCATTTCGCCAGCAAGGCGCAGATGTTCGAAGGGCTGATCGAGTTCATCGAATCCAGCATCTTCGGGCTCATCAACCAAATCGTCGAACGCGAATCCAGCGGCTCCGTCCAGGCTCAGCGCATCACCCAGGTGGTGCTCCAGTTTGGCGAGAAGAACCCCGGCATGACGCGTGTGATGGTCGGCGATGCGCTGGTGTTCGAAAACGAGCGCCTCACGGCCCGCATGAACCAGTTCTTCGACCGGGTCGAGTCGCAACTTCGCCAGAGCCTGCGCCAAGCGGCCGACGAGGCCGGATCGAACACGCCCACCGTCGAAGCCAACGGGCGCGCTTCGGCGCTGACTTCGTTCATCGTCGGTCGCCTGCACCGTTATGCCCGCTCGGGCTTCAAGCGCAGCCCGACCGAGCAGCTCGACATCGCGCTGGGCCTGCTCACCTGAACCCTTGAGGGTGTCTCACTCTGAGCGCCTCGTCCATCGAGCTGGCGTGGGCCGGCAGTCGTCTCTGGCTGTGTCCTGACCGGGCTGCGTTCTGGCCCGAAGGGCGTGTGTTGCTGGTGGCCGACTTTCACCTGGGCAAGGCCCACAGCTTTCGACGCTGGGGTGTGCCTGTGCCCGGCGGCACCACCCAGCAGAACCTCGCTCGGTTGGGCGCACTGATTGACGAGTGGCAGGCCGAGGAAGTGGTGTTCCTCGGCGACTTCCTGCACTCCGCCAGGGCGCGCACCGGCCCAGGCGTGGCCACGTTTGCCACTTGGCGGGCGGCGCGGCCGGCGCTGC
Organism: Ideonella lacteola; assembly: GCF_038066555.1. Taxonomy (NCBI): domain Bacteria; kingdom Pseudomonadati; phylum Pseudomonadota; class Betaproteobacteria; order Burkholderiales; family Sphaerotilaceae; genus Ideonella; species Ideonella lacteola. The sequence goes on from NZ_JBBUTG010000002.1 coordinate 271,125, forward strand.
GCTTGACGCTGGTGCGCGGCAACCACGACGAGCGCGCTGGCGACCCGCCTGATGAGGCCGGGCTGCAGGTGGTGGATGAGCCTCATGCTTGCGGCCCGTTCGCGCTCAGCCATCACCCGAAGCGGTTGGCGGGCACGCACGTGGTGGCCGGGCATTGGCACCCCGCGGCCGTGGTGGGTGGCACCGGTTTCGACCGCCTGCGCTTGCCGGCATTTCATCTGCACCAGGATGTGCTGGTGCTGCCCTCTTTCGGTGAATTCACCGGTCTCAAAGTGATCGCTCGGCAGGCCGGTGATCAGTGTTTCGTCACGGATGGTGTGCAGGTGTTACGCCTGCCTTGAGAGCCCCTCCTGACCGTGACATTCGCGAATTAGGGGGGGCCCGTGGGGGCTTCATCCAAAGGACACCATTCGCGATTCCAATACGACACTTTTCGGCGCGAGGGCCGGCCATGCCTGTGCTGCTTGCGGTCGTTTCTTCCAACCTTTCCGAAGCGAGTTCCGAGATGCCTTCACATTCCGCCCGCCATGCGTTGACCGCCATTGCCATGGGCGTGGCCCTGATCGGCTGCGCCAGCGCCGCCGCGCCGTCGAACGACGCCAAGACCGGCAAGCCCACCACCGGGGTCGTCAAGATCCTGGCCTTGAACGACTTCCATGGGCAGCTCGAATCGCCGGGTACCTTCCGTGCCAACGTCGATTCACCCGCCGTGCCTGCGGGCGGTGCCGACTACGCGGCGGGCTACATCGCCGCGGCGAGAGCCGCCAATCCGAACACCATTGTCGTGTCGGCGGGCGACCTGATCGGTGCCAGCCCCCTGGTCTCGGCCCTGTTCCACGACGAGCCCACGATCGAAGTCATGAACCGGGCGGGCCTGGATTTCAACGCCGTGGGCAACCATGAGTTCGACGATGGCAAGGACGAGCTGCTGCGCATGCAGCGCGGTGGCTGCCACCCGACGGACACCGCGAACAGCTGCCGCGGTGCTGATGTGGGCACGCCCGTGCCCTTCGAAGGCGCGAAGTTCCGCTTCCTGGCCGCCAACGTCGTGCACAAGAACAGCGGCCGTACGCTGTTCGCGCCCTACGGCATCAAGAAGCTCGACGTGAACGGCCGGTCGGTGAAGATCGCCTTCATCGGCATGACGCTGAAGGACACCCCGCAGATCGTCACGCCCTCGGGCGTCAAGGGCCTGGTGTTCAACGATGAAGCGCAGACGGTGAATGCGCTGGTGCCGCAGCTGCGGGCGCAGGGCGTGGAATCGATCGTCGTGCTCATCCACCAGGGCGGCGTTCAGACGGCACCGTCGCCGGTGGACATCAACGGCTGCGTGGGCGGCCTGGAAGGCTCGCCGATCAAGACGATCGTCGGCCAGCTGGATGGTGCGGTGGACCTGGTTGTCACCGGCCACACCCATGCCGCGTACAACTGCCAGTTGCCGCTGTCCACCGGGCGCCTCATTCCAGTCACCAGTGCCAACACCCAGGGCCGGGTGTTGACCGACATCGACCTGACGATCGACACCAAGACGCGCGACGTCACCCAGACCGTGGCCTTGAACAAGGTGGTCGACCGCAGCAACGTGGGCATCACGCCCGATGCGCAGATCGCCTCGATCGTCGCGGCCTACAAGACCTTGTCGACCCCGATCGCCAACCGCGTGATTGGCAGCATCGCCCGTGATGTGCTCAACACCCGTGACGCCGCTTGCAACATGCCAGCGGGCGATCTGATTGCCGACTCGCAGTTGGCCGCGACGGCCGCGCCCGATTTTGGTGGCGCCCAACTCGCGCTGATGAACCCGGGCGGCGTGCGCAACCCGGGCTTCATCTACGCCAACAGCCCGGCCAACGAGGGTGATGGCAACGTCACGTACGGCGAGTCGTTCACTGTCCAGCCTTTCGGCAACAGCCTGGTCACGATGACCTTGACGACCCAGCAGATCCGCGATGTGCTCGAGCAGCAGTTCCCGAACTGTTTCGGCCAGACGACGTTTGCACGGGTTCTGCTGCCGTCCAACGGCCTGCGCTACGAGTGGGACCACAACCAAGCCTGCGGCGCCAAGGTGCGCCAGGCGACGTTGACGGTCGGCGGCGTCACGGAGACGCTGGTCAGCAACGGCGAGGTCGTGCAGGGCAGCCGCACCTGGCGGGTGACGGTGAACAACTTCCTGGCGGACGGCGGTGATGGCTTCACGGTGCTAAAGGGCGGCACGAATCGCCTGGGTGGCGCGCAGGACATCGACGCGCTGGAGCGCTACCTGACGGCGTTCAAGGCGCCGAACCCGCCGTACGACCCGCTCGACGCCAACCTGGGCAAGCCCCGCATCGTGCGGCTGGACGGCGGCACCGCCTGCCCCTGACGAGGTCGGTGCGCTGGCATGGCGGGCTGCAGGGCGGCTCGCTCGGCTTGTCATGGGCTCGTCATGGGCTGGTCATGGGCTGGTCATGGGCCGCCATGCCACTGCCTCAGGCGGGCCTATCCGTGGTCCGGCGGCCGTGCCGTGAGGCCGGCGCCGTTCACTACACTCGGCGCCCATGGATTCCGCGAAGATTGACGCCTTGCTGGACAAGGTCGATCGCCTGATCGACCGGCTCCAGGCCACGCTCGCTCGCCCCCTGGCTGCTCCGGATTGGTCGGCCTCGGTGGCGTTTCGCTATCGAAAGCGCGCTGGCGCTGGCGTGCTCGAACCCGTTCGGCACGTGGCCGGCATCCGCCTGGCCGACTTGAAAGAGGTTGACGCCCAGAAAGAGCGTTTGGCGCGCAACACCGAGCAGTTCGTGGCGGGCGCATCGGCGAACAACGTGTTGCTCACCGGTGCGCGTGGCACGGGCAAGAGCTCGCTGATCAAAGCGTGCCTGAACGAATACTCCGCGCGCGGCCTTCGCCTGATCGAGGTGGACAAGGCCGATCTCGTCGATTTGCCTGACCTGGTCGACCTCGTCGCCGATCGGTCAGAGCGCTTTGTGGTCTTTTGTGATGACCTGAGCTTTGACGAGGGCGAGCCGGGCTACAAGGCGCTGAAGTCCATGCTCGATGGTTCGGTGGCGCAGGCTTCGGACAACCTGCTGATCTACGCCACCAGCAACCGTCGCCACCTGCTGCCCGAGTACATGAAGGACAACTTGAGCTACCAGCACACGGAGGACGGCGAGGTCCATCCCGGAGAGGTGGTGGAAGAAAAGATCTCGTTGTCCGAGCGGTTCGGCTTGTGGATCAGCTTCTACCCCTTCAGCCAGAACGAATACCTGGCCATCGTGGATCAATGGCTGCGGCATCATGGCTTGACCGCCGAAGAGATCGACGCGGCGCGCCCGGAGGCGCTGGTGTTTGCGCTGGAGCGGGGTTCTCGCTCCGGGCGTGTGGCCCATCAGTTTGCCCGCGATCTGGCCGGGCGGTGGGCAGTGGCGGGGAAGGGCGCATGAGCATGCCAACGGAAGAGAGGACGCCCGTCGACGTGGCGGTGGGCGTGTTGGTCGAGCGTGATGCGCAGGGGCAGGAAGGACGCTTCTTGCTGACATCACGGCCCGAGGGCAAGGTCTACGCTGGCTACTGGGAGTTCCCGGGTGGCAAGCTCGAAGCGGGTGAGACGGTGCATGCGGCGCTGGCGCGCGAGCTGCACGAGGAGCTGGGCATCACCATTGGCGACAGCTATGCGTGGCAGGAGCTTGTGATGGACTATCCCCACGCGCGGGTCCGGCTGCACTTCCGCAAGGTCTACGAATGGTCGGGGCCGTTCGAGATGCGTGAAGGCCAGTCCATGGCCTGGGAAAGCCTGCCGGTGGACAGCGCGCCGGTGTTGCCAGGCACCATCCCGGTGTTGCAGTGGTTTGCCGCGGAGCGCGGCCACGTCGGGCCCACCCACCGCGATTGACGCGGCGGCCTTCGGGGCCGATGGGTCGGCCGCACCGTTCGGCCATTGGCTGCGGCGGGCCGGAAACGAACAAGGCGGCCTCGCGGGCCGCCTTGGGTCTTCAACCTGCCGAGACGATCAGCGCTGCGCGCCTTGGCCGGGTGCCGAGGTCGGGACGGCTTCAACGGTGCAGGCGACGAACTTGCTCTCCTGGCCGCCATAGCCGGTGTTGTAGTACCACGCAAACTTCGGGTACTTGCCCTTCAGCATGAACGGGCCAAAAGTGCAGCTGGCGTTGGCCGTCGCGTTGGCGAAGGTGATGGCTTGCTGGCGCTTGTTGAAATCAGAGCCGGAGTAGCTGCCGACGATGGGCCACTCGTCGCCGCCGCACTGGGCCATCTTGGCCGTGCCGGTGATCGAGAAATGCGTCGTGTCGAAGGTCAGGTTGTACTGGTTGCCATACTGATCCTGGATGCAGTCGGCCATGCTGGGCAGGGCGACGCCGGAGATGCCGGCGACGAGGGCGGCCTTGGCGAGGCAAGATGCGGTGCGACGGATGCTGGTGCTCTTCATGGGTTGTCCTTTGTGACTACGGGTGCGCCGGACTCATCCAGCGCGGGCGAGAGGATCGCGCTCGCCGGCTGGATGGCCTAGCCTGCTCACTAGGGGGGCTTGTCCCGCAAACTGGGGAGGCGCCGCGTCACCGCTACACTGACCGCATGGAATGGCTGGATCGTGTTCGCTGGGACGGGCAGGGCTTGGTGCCGGTGATTGCCCAAGAGGCCGGCACGGGTGACGTGCTGATGTTCGCGTGGATGAATCGCGAGGCCCTGGCACAGACGGCGCAACTGCGCGAAGCGGTCTATTTCAGCCGCTCGCGCCAACGGCTGTGGCACAAGGGTGAAGAGTCGGGTCACATCCAGAAGGTGCACGAGATTCGGCTCGATTGCGACCAGGATGTGGTGCTGCTGAAAGTCACGCAACTGGGACATGATCCCGGCATCGCGTGCCACACCGGGCGCCACAGCTGCTTCTTCGAGCGCCTGGATGGCGACCGATGGACACCTGTGGACCCTGTGCTGAAGGATCCCACCCACATTTACAGCCAGGGCCCATCGGGCCACAGCCCGCGAGAGTGACGGTTCGATGTCTGCTTCTCCCAGCTCCAATGACACCTTGCGTCGCCTGGCCGAGGTCATCGACAACCGGCGCCAGGGCGACCCTGACAAAAGCTATGTCGCGCGCCTGTTCCACAAGGGCACGGATGCCATCCTGAAGAAAATCGGCGAAGAAGCCACCGAGACGGTGATGGCCGCCAAGGACGGGGATCGACAGAAGATCGTCTATGAGGTGGCGGACTTGTGGTTTCACTCGATGATCGCGCTGGCCCAGTTCGGCCTCACCCCGGCGGATGTGCTGGCCGAGCTGGAGCGGCGCGAGGGTCTGTCCGGGCTGGAAGAGTTCGCGGCGCGCAAAGCGCAGCAGCGTGAGCAAGGAGAAGCGCAATGAACGAGGTGACCACCATCGATACCAACCGCGAGGAGTCTCTACGCACCCTGGGCCATGTCAGCTATGCGTTGCATGCGGTGGTGGCCATCGGCGCGGTGTTGCCGGGGGCGCAACCGGGGGTGCTGCTGCTGTTGGTGGCCTTCATTCTCGACCTGGTCAAGCGCGAGGATGCGGCGGGCACCTGGCAGGAGAGTCACTTCCGCTGGCGCATCCGCAGCGTGGTGTGGGCGGCAGGCCTGTACCTGCTCACCGCGCCGCTGTGGGCGCTGTTCGTGCTGCCAGGGTGGATCGCCTGGACCGGCATCTCGATCTGGTTCCTCTACCGCGTCGTTCGCGGCTGGCTGGCGCTGAACGACCGCCGGCCGATGCCGGTTTGACGAAGCAATCCAGGAAGAGCACCCGATGAGCACAGACCCCAACTGCATCTTCTGCAAGATCATTGCCGGGCAGATCCCGTCGAAAAAGGTCTTCGAGGACGAGGATGTGATGGCCTTTCACGACATCAACCCGTGGGCGCCGGTGCACCTGCTGGTCATTCCGAAAAGGCACATCGTCAGCATGGAATCTGTCACCCCGGACGATCGCGCCTTGATGGGCAAGATGATGGTGCTTGCTCCGAAGCTGATGGCGGATGCCGGTGTCACAGGCGGATTCCGGCAGGTGATCAACACCGGGCGCGATGGCGGGCAGGAGGTTTTCCACCTCCATATGCACGTTTTTGGCGGCCCGCGCCCGTGGGCCAAGGGCTGAACGCCTTCACCATCCGTCTTCACAGCGGTGCCGACGCTGCGGGTTGAACCCGGCGAGGCCGACCGCACTCTTACAATCCATCGTTGGTCTTTGGAGATACGTCATGGGATCGTTCAGCATCTGGCATTGGCTGATCGTGCTGCTGGTCGTGGTGCTGATCTTCGGCACCAAGAAGCTCAAGAACGTCGGCTCTGACCTGGGCTCGGCCGTCAAGGGCTTCAAGGATGGTGTCAAGGGCGGAGCCGAGTCCGGCGAGCCGCTGCCGCCGTCTCAGCAGGTCACGTCCAGCAAGGCGAACGACGCCAACACCGTCGACGTCGAAGCCAAAAACAAGGTTTGAGCTGGTTTCGCGCCTGAACCGGGCTGCCGCCGGCAGCCTGGGTGATGGTGCGGCTTGCGACGCATGATTGACTTCGGATTCGACAAGATTGCCCTCATCGGCGCCGTGGCCTTGATCGTCATCGGCCCCGAGAAGCTGCCTCGCGTGGCCCGCACGGTGGGCCATCTGGTGGGCAAGGCGCAGCGCTATGTGGCCGAGGTGAAAGCCGAGGTCAACCGGTCTATCGAGCTCGAAGAACTGCAGAAAATGAAGTCGCAGTTCGAGACCGCCGCCCGCGACGTGGAGACCACGGTGCGCACTGAGGTCCATGACGCCACGTCCAGCTTGTCGCAGAGCTGGAACGAGGCGTCCGCTGCATTGAATGGCCCCGCCGCGGACAGCCACGACGCCTGGACCCCGGCTCCGCCCGTCTATCAGCATCCCCGCAAGAACTGGCGCATCAAGCGCGGTGCGGTACCGGCTTGGTACAAGCAACGCGAAGGCGTGCGCCGGCATGTGCAATCGGGCGCCGCGCGCGTGGCGCGATTCCGGCCGCCAACCTCTGGCGGAGCGGCTCGATGAGCGCGGAACCCAAGGACGAACTCGAAGGCACCGAAGCCCCTTTCGTCTCCCATCTGATCGAGTTGCGCGACCGGCTGGTGCGCGCCCTGATCGCCGTGGGGGTGGCGTTTGGTGCCTTGTCCTTCTTCCCTGGTCCGGCCGGTCTGTACGACCTGTTGGCGGCGCCGCTGGTCTCGACGCTGCCGCAAGGGGCGACGATGATCGCAACCAATGTGATCTCGCCGTTCCTGGTGCCACTGAAGATCACGCTGATGGCCGCCTTCCTGCTGGCGTTGCCCTTTGTGCTGTACCAGGTCTGGGCCTTCGTGGCGCCGGGGCTGTACAGCCACGAGAAAAAGCTGGTGCTGCCCTTGGTGGTGTCGAGCACGCTGCTCTTCTTTGCCGGTGTGGCGTTTTGCTACTTTTTTGTCTTCGGCAAGGTCTTCGCGTTCATCCAGAGCTTTGCGCCCAAGAGCATCACCGCCGCGCCCGATATCGAGGCCTACCTGGGCTTCGTGCTGACGATGTTCGTCGCTTTCGGTGCGGCTTTCGAAGTGCCGATTGTGGTGGTGGTGCTGGCGCGCATGGGGGTGGTCAGCGTCGACAAGCTGCGTGAGTTCCGCGGCTACTTCGTCGTCGTGGCATTCATCATCGCCGCGGTCATCACGCCGCCGGATGTGGTGTCGCAGCTGGCGCTGGCCATACCGATGTGTCTGCTCTACGAGCTGGGCATCTTTGCTGCCGGGTTCTTCATCAAGCACACCCAGCCGCCCGCTTCAGACGATTGACTCGCACCGGGCCTGCCTCCGCCTTGGCGAAGGCGAAGGCGAGGCCATTTCGCCATGATGGCAGGCGGGGTGCACGACGAGGGCGACGTCGGCACTACGACGTTGTGCTCCGGGGGTCAGTCCGGGTTGCGTTGCGCCGCGCTCGACTGCGGGCGCTGAGCCACGGTGACCTTGAGCTCCAGCGCCTGGTCGCCGCGCTGAACACCGATCACCGCTTGCGATTGGGGCTGGAGCGCCGCCACCGCGTTCATCAACTGCGCCGTGTTGCGCACGCTCTTGTCGCCGATGCGTACGACGACGTCGCCCGGCTTCATGCCGGCTGCGCTGGCCGGGCCGTCTTGCAGCACGCCAGTGATCAGCACGCCCTCATGAACGGGCAACTTGAAGCTCTGGGCGAACTCCGGGTCGAGATCGCGCGGTTGCACGCCGATCCAGCCGCGGGTGACTCGGCCGTCGCGCACCAGGCCTTCCATCACCTGCCGCGCCAGATCGATCGGGATCGCGAAGCCGATCCCCATGCTGCCACCCGAGCGTGAGTAGATGGCGGTGTTGATGCCGATGAGGTTGCCGTTCACGTCGATCAGCGCACCGCCCGAATTGCCGGGGTTGATGGCGGCATCGGTCTGAATGAAGTTTTCGAAGGTCGAGAGCCCCAGGCCCGTGCGACCCAACGCGCTGACGATGCCCGAGGTGACCGTCTGACCCACATTGAATGGGTTGCCGATGGCGAGTACCGAGTCGCCGACCTGCAGCTGTTCGATGTTGCCCAGGGTCACGGTGGGCAGCCTGTCCAGCTCGATCTTCAGCACCGCGACGTCGCTTTCGGGGTCGGTGCCCACCAGTTTGGCCTGCGCTTCACGCCCGTCTGACAGCCGAACCTGGATGTCGTCGGCGCCGTCGACCACGTGGTTGTTGGTCAGCAGATAGCCTTCAGGCGACACGATCACGCCTGAACCCAGACCGATCTGCGGTTCCTGGCGCTGCGGCTGTTGCCCGAAGAAAAAGCGGAACCAGGGGTCTTGCGCCCGCGGGTCGTTGATTGCCGCGGGTGCCTTGCTGGCGGTCACGCTGACGATCGCTGGGGCGGCTCGTCGCGCGGCGGCGGTCAAGGGCTGGACCGGTCCGGCGGTGGTCGCCATGGCCACCGGCACATTGCCGTCCGAATTGGAGACGGCGCGTGTCGCGACACCTACGAGCGAGCTCCGCTGCAGCCATTCCGGCTTGAAGGTGCCTACGACGAACATCACGGCGACGGCCACGGTGACCGTCTGTGAGAATACGAGCCAGATTCTGCGCATGACGCTGAAGGAGTGAATGTCCGATGGCAACACGGGCCGAGGTCGATGGCTTTTTGCAGCAGTTGCTGGCACCGGAACGGTTCAAGGATTATGGGCCGAACGGTCTGCAGGTGGAGGGCCGCGACCAGATCCGCAAGGTCGTTTCCGGCGTGACGGCGAGCCTGGCGTTGATCGACGCGGCAGTTCAGGCGCAAGCCGACATGATCTTCGTCCACCACGGTTTGTTCTGGCGCGGGCAGGATGGGCGCCTGACGGGCTGGCTCAAAGCCCGCGTGGAACGATTGATGGTCTCCGGCGTCAATCTGTTTGCCTACCACCTGCCACTGGACGCCCATCCGACCTTGGGCAACAACGCCCGACTCGGCGCAGAACTGGGGCTGCAGTCTGATCGCCGCTTTGGCGATCAAGATCTGGGGTTCATCGGTGATGCAGGTGCAGCGGTGACACTGTCGGATCTGGCAGCGCAGGTTGACTCACGTTTGCGTCGCGCGCCGGTGGTGGCCCCGGGAGATGGCCGCACGTTGCGCCGTATCGCCTGGTGCACGGGCGGAGCGCAGGGCTATTTCGAGTCGGCCATTGCCGCGGGCGCCGACGCTTTCATCACCGGGGAAATCTCGGAACCGCAGATGCATCTGGCGCGCGAGACGGGCGTCGCGTTCCTGGCCTGCGGACATCATGCGACTGAGCGCTACGGCGCGCCAGCTGTCGGGGCGCGCCTGGCCGAAGCGCTGGGGTTGGCGCACGAGTTCATCGAGATCGACAACCCGGCATGAGCGCTGCAGTGAGTCAAGCTCCCTTGCTCGTGACCATGGGCGATCCCTGTGGCATCGGGCCTGAAATCATCGCGAGTGCCTGGCACCGGGGTGATCTGGGCGATGCGGTGGTCTGCGCCGACGCGCAGGTCATGCGCCGTGCGATGAAGGTGCTCGGGCTGGATCGTCTGTTGGCCAGTCTGGATTCGCCAGCCGACCTCGACTTGGTGCCCAACGGTGTGATGCCGGTGTGGCAGCCGCCCGGCCTGCCGCGGGGATTGGGCGACTTGCCGTGGGGGCAGATCAGCGCGCTGGCGGGTCAGGGCGCCGCAGCATGCATCAGAGCTTCGGTGTCGGAAGTGGCCTCTGGCCGCGTGGCTGGCATCGTGACGGCCCCCATCCACAAAGAGGCGCTCGCGGCGGCTGGTGTGGATTTCCCGGGCCACACCGAAATGCTGCAGGCACTGGCGACCCAGCAGTTCGGCTTGGCCGAGCCGCCGCCGGTGCGAATGATGCTCGCCAACGAAGAATTGCGGGTGGTGCTGGTCACCATCCACGTCTCGCTGCGCCGTGCCATCGACATGCTGGACGAGCCGGGCATCTTGCAGACCCTGCGCATCACGCACGAGGCCGCGCAGCGCTTCGGCGTGCCGCAACCGCGCATCGCGGTGGCCGGGCTCAACCCCCACGCAGGCGAGGGGGGGCTCTTTGGGGATGAAGAGATGCGCATCATCCAGCCCGCCATCGACCGCGCCCGTGCCGAAGGTGTGGATGCCCGCGGCCCCTATGCGCCGGACACGGTGTTCATGCGGGCGCGCCATGCGCCTGGGCATACCGGTGAATTCGACTTTGTGGTGGCAATGACACACGACCATGGGTTGATCCCGGTCAAGTATCTCGGGGTCGAGCAGGGGGTCAACGTGACGCTGGGGCTGCCCTTCGTTCGCACCAGCCCGGATCACGGCACCGCCTTCGATCTGGCGGGCACCGGCCGCGCCGATCCGTCCAGCCTGATCGCGGCGGCACGCATGGCCCGCCGCCTGGCGGGCCCACAGCGTCAACGCTGACGAAGCGAGTCGCGAATTTCGCGCAGCAGCACCACGTCTTCCGGGGTCGGGGGCGGCTCAGCCGGCGCGGCCGGGGCCGTCTCGGTGGAATGGCGCTTCAGCCGATTGATCTGCTTGATCATGATGAAGATGATCAGCGCCAGAAGAATGAAGTTCAGCGCCACCGTGATGAAGCTGCCGTAGGCGAACACGGCCCCTGCCTTCTTCGCGTCGGCCAAGTTGGTGGCCGTCTGCCCGGCCAGCGGAATGAAGTAGTTGGAAAAGTCCAGCCCGCCGAAGATCACGCCCACCAGCGGCATGATGAGATCGGCGACGATCGAATCAACGATCTTGCCAAATGCGCCGCCGATGATGACGCCGACCGCCAGGTCGACGACATTGCCCTTCATCGCGAATTCCTTGAATTCCGTCGCGAACCCCATGTGAGAACTCCTTTTGGTTGATTGGAATGCACCCTCCGCCTCAGGTGGCTTTCAGCCGCATCCGGGCGCAGTATGCCGCCGCGCCAGGCGTGTCAGCCGCCCCGCGCCCGCCAGCCCTGGGTTTGCATGGGCGCTGAGTCAGGTCGGGAGAGGGTGTCTTGTCCGCTAAAATGCCGGATTGCCCGAGATTGCGACCCTTGCTCGGCGCCAAATCCGGTGCTGGCTGACGCGCAGTGAAGGGCACGCAGCGTCTCCCCAGTCTTCTAGAGCTCCAAGAAGGACCCCCATGAGTGATAACGCGGTGGACCAAGGCAAGCGCACGTGGCTGATCACCACCAGCTGCGCAGGTGCCGTGGGTGGCGTGGCGGCGGCCGTGCCCTTTGTCAGCACCTTCGCTCCGTCCGAGCGGGCGAAGGCGGCGGGTGCCCCGGTCGAGGTCGATATCGGCGACCTGAAACCCGGCGAGAAGAAGACCGTCGAGTGGCGGGGCAAGCCGGTGTGGATCGTGCGCCGCACGAAGGAGCAGCTGGAAAGCCTGAAGGCCAACACGGCCAGCCTCGCGGACCCCAACTCTGAACGCAAGGCTTATCCGATTCCCGAGTACGCGAAAAACGAAGGCCGCTCGATCAAGCCGGAGTACCTCGTGGTGGTCGGCATTTGCTCGCACCTGGGCTGTTCGCCGTCCGACAAGTTCGCCACCGGCGCGCAGCCTTCGCTGCCCGACGACTGGAAGGGCGGCTTCCTGTGCCCCTGCCATGGCTCGACCTTCGACATGGCCGGCCGGGTGTTCAAGAACAAGCCAGCGCCCGACAACCTGGAAGTGCCGGAGCACATGTACCTCTCCGACACCAAGCTGCTGATCGGCGTGAGCAAGACGGCCTGAACGGCGCGACAGGACCCCAAGAAAGGCAACCATGGCTGAATTCAAAGTCGCGCCGGCCGACGCGCCGATCGCTCAGAAGGTCTCCCTCTGGTTCGAGAACCGCTTCCCGACGGCGTTCGACGAGTACAAGAAGCACATGTCGGAGTACTACGCTCCGAAGAACTTCAACTTCTGGTACTTCTTCGGTTCGCTGGCGCTGCTGGTGCTGGTGATCCAGATCGTCACCGGCATCTTCCTGGTGATGCATTACAAGCCCGATGCGAGCTTGAATGCTGCCGGTGTCCCCGTGGCATTCGCCAGCGTCGAGTACATCATGCGAGATGTGCCGTGGGGCTGGCTGATCCGCTACATGCACTCGACCGGCGCGTCGGCGTTCTTCGTCGTCGTGTACCTCCACATGTTCCGGGGTCTGCTGTACGGCTCGTACCGCAAGCCTCGCGAGCTGGTCTGGATCTTCGGCTGCGCCATCTTCCTTTGCCTGATGGCAGAAGCCTTCATGGGCTACCTGCTGCCGTGGGGGCAGATGAGTTACTGGGGCGCGCAGGTGATCGTGAACCTGTTCGCCGCCGTGCCGTTCGTCGGCCCTGATCTGGCGCTGCTGATCCGCGGCGACTACGTGGTGGGTGATGCGACGCTGAACCGCTTCTTCAGCTTCCACGTCATCGCGGTGCCGTTGGTGCTGCTGGGCCTGGTCGTTGCCCACCTGCTGGCCCTGCACGACGTGGGGTCCAACAACCCCGATGGCGTTGAAATCAAGGCCAAGAAGGATCCGAAGACGGGCATCCCGCTCGATGGCATCCCGTTCCACCCCTTCTACACGGTGCACGACCTGCTTGGCGTCAGCGTGTTCTTGATGATCTTCTGCGCGATCATCTTCTTCGCGCCGGAGCTGGGGGGCTACTTCCTCGAGTACAACAACTTCATCCCGGCTGACCCGCTGAAGACGCCGCCGCACATCGCGCCGGTCTGGTACTTCACGCCGTTCTACTCGATGCTGCGGGCCACGACCGACGACATGATCAAGGTCCTCAGTGCGGTGGTCGCACTCGGTGCGGTCGCGACCGTGCTCAAGGGCCGGATCGGTGGTGCGGCCAAGGTGGGCGTGCTGGGTGCCGCAGTGGTTGGCATTGCCTTGCTGAACATCTTCGACGCCAAGTTCTGGGGTGTGGTGGTGATGGGCGGTGCCGTCGTCATCCTCTTCTTCCTGCCCTGGCTGGACCACAGCCCGGTCAAGTCGATCCGCTATCGTCCGACCTGGCATTCGTACCTGTACGGTGTGTTCGTCGTGTTCTTCCTGATCCTGGCGTATCTGGGCATCCAGCCGCCGTCGCAGATCGGCACGATCGTCTCGCAAGTGGGCACCTTGTTCTACTTCGGCTTCTTCCTGTTGATGCCATGGTGGAGCCAACTGGGCACGTTCAAGCCTGTGCCCGATCGTGTGACCTTCCACCCGCACTGACATCACCGGCAGGAGCTTTCAAATGATCAAAAAACTCATTGCCGGCTGGATGGCTGCGCTGTGCCTGGCCGGCGGCGCGATCGCTTCGGAAGGCGGCATGCAGTGGGACAAGTTCCCGACGGAGCGCATGACCGACATGGCGTCGCTTCAGAATGGCGCCAAGCTGTTCGTCAACTACTGTCTGAACTGCCACGGCGCTTCGTTCGTTCGCTACAACCGGATGCGCGACCTGGGGCTGACCGACGAGCAGATCAAGGACAACCTGATGTTCCCCGCTGAAAAGGTGGGCGAAACGATGCGGGTGGCGCTTGACCCGAAGCAGGGCAAGCAGTGGTTCGGCGCGGCGCCTCCTGATCTGTCCGTCATTGCGCGTTCGCGTGCTGGTCAAGGGTCGGGTGCTGATTACCTCTACACCTACTTGCGCAGCTACTACCGCGATGAGTCCACGGCGACCGGCTGGAACAACCTCGCGTTCCCGAGCGTGGCGATGCCTCATGTGCTGTGGGAACTCCAGGGCCAGCAGCGCGCCGTGTTCGAAGAAGTGGCGGATCCGCACGATCACGAGAAGAAAGTTCACCGCTTCAAGGCCTTCGAGCAGGTCACCCCTGGCAAGCTGACTACGGCGGAGTACAACCAAGCCGTGGCCGATCTGGTGGCCTTCTTGCAGTGGATGGGTGAGCCCGCCCAGGGCCAGCGTGTTCGCCTTGGTGTTTGGGTCTTGATCTTCCTGGCGGTGTTCACCGTGTTCGCCTGGCGCCTGAATGCCGCGTACTGGAAAGATGTGAAGTAACTCTGGCCCGGCGGTGTCAGGCGCCGCCGGGATGGACCGCGCAGTGCGCGCCCCATGGCGCCACTGCGTTTTGCGTTTCTTGCCGTTCGCGGCAGCTGTTCGACTTGCTCTTTGAAGGGAGCCCACGCCCATGATGGTGCTTTACTCCGGAACCACCTGCCCCTACTCGCACCGTTGCCGTTTCGTCCTGTTTGAAAAGGGCATGGACTTCGAGATCCGCGACGTCGACCTGTTCGCCAAGCCGGAAGACATCGCGCTGATGAACCCGTACAACGAGGTGCCCATCCTCGTGGAGCGCGACCTGATCCTGTACGAGTCGCACATCATCAACGAGTACATCGACGAGCGATTCCCTCACCCGCAGTTGATGCCCGGCGACCCGGTCGCACGCGCACGCGTCCGTCTGTTCCTTTTCAACTTCGAGAAAGAGTTGTTCGCGAACGTGAACATCCTCGAGGGCCGCGGCATCAAGGGGACCGACAAGCAACTGGAGAAGGCGCGGGCTCAGATCCGCGACCGGTTGACCCAGCTCGCGCCCATCTTCCTGAAGAACAAGTTCATGCTGGGCGATGACTTCTCGATGCTGGATGTGGCCATCGCCCCCTTGCTGTGGCGACTGGACTATTACGGTATTGACCTGTCCAAGAACGCGGCGCCGTTGCTGAAGTACGCTGAGCGCATCTTTTCGCGCCCAGCCTACATCGAGGCACTGACCCCATCTGAAAAGGTGATGCGCAAGTAAGCTGGCTGTGCCCGCCCGCCAAGCTCCTCGACGATGACCGACACGCCGCCCCAATCGCCGTCTGGCCCTGACAACCAGGGTACGTCCACTCGCCCCTACCTCGTTCGGGCCTTGCACGACTGGTGCACGGACAACGGCTTCACCCCGTACTTGGCGGTCTTCGTCGATTCGAGCGTGCAGGTTCCGACGGAGTACGTGAAGAACAGCGAGATCGTTCTGAACGTGGGCTTCGAAGCGACCAGTGGCCTGAAGCTGGGCAACGACTTCATCGAGTTCAAGGCACGATTCGGCGGCGTGGCGCGCGAAATCATCGTCCCGGTTGATCATGTGGTTGCGATTTACGCACGCGAGAACGGCCAGGGCATGGCGTTCCCGATGCCCGCCGGCGCCGCTGACGGTGCCGCCGCGGCCCCGCCATCGGCGGGCTCCGACCACCAGCCGGCCGGCGCCGATCGTTCGGGTCGCGGCCTGAGGCTTGCGCGGTCTGAACCGGGCACGCCACCCGCCGCGGCGACGCCCGCCCCGTCTGCAGACGCAACGGATGGTGACGATCCGCCACCGCCGCCGCGCCCCGCATTGAAACGGGTGAAGTGATTCCGCGTACGCGGGGTCCTGGGCAGCCACCCGGTCTCACGCGGCGGGAAGCGCGCCCACAAAAGCGCCTAAAATCAAGTGTTTAGGAAGTGCCGGCTTAGCTCAGCTGGTAGAGCAACCGCCTTGTAAGCGGTAGGTCACCTGTTCGATTCAGGTAGCCGGCACCAACCGTTCCAGCCCCATCAGACGGCCTGTCCCGCCCGGGACACTAGGACCGCTCTGATTGAACCTTCACCCGGAGTGAAGTAGGCTTCCACCCCCGCACCAGCAGCGCCTGCTCAATGGCCGGCAGGCACTGTCGCAACTTGGCGGCCACTGCGCCGTTGGGCACCAGCAGGTTCCACCCGGTCTCGTCCAGGGCGCCCGAGCGCACATGGGCACGCAGCCCCGGTGGCAACGCTTCCCGCACGGTGACCAGTCGCGCTTCAGCCTCTTTAAGCCGCTGAAGCAGGTTGGCCAACGTGGCGTTGGCGTCGAGCGCTTCGGTGATCGGCCGCGTGTGTGGGCCGCCAGCCTGGGAGGGGGGCGGGTATGTCATCAGGCCAAGGAGTTTACCGATGCAGATCCTCATCACCCACGGCGGCCTGGCGCGCACTCGCGTGCTCAGTTTCAGCTGGCTGCAGATCACGATGGCGCTGTGTGCACTGGTGGTGAGCCTGCTGTCGTTGTCCGGCGCGGTTTACCACTTCATCTTTCTCAAGGCGGCCCGCGAAGGCTGGCCCGTGGTGAGCCAACTGGTGAAGCTGGTGGTGCGCGACGAAATCGCCCAACGTGACAAGGTGCTGCGCGACAACCTCGACGCGATGGCGCGCAAAGTGGGCGAAATGCAGGCCCGAATGGTCAATCTCGAAGCCATGGGCGAACGTGTGACAGGGCTCGCGGGCGTCAAGCCAGAGGAGTTGAAATCTCTCCAGCGGGTCGGAGCTACTCCGGATCGGTCAGGCAACCGGCCCACAGGGGGACAAGGCGGGCCCTACGTGCCCCTGGAGCACCCCTCGCTCGAGCAACTCGACAAGACCTTGAGCGAGCTGGAACTGCTGGCCGACCAGCATGGCGACGTTCTGACGCTGGCGGAGTCGCGCTTGTTCGAGTCGCGCATGAAGGCATTGCTGGTGCCGAACTCGCGCCCTGTGGATGGTCCCGTCGGCTCTGGGTTCGGCTTCCGCACCGACCCGATCACCGGTCGCGCAGCGCTGCACACCGGCCTGGATTTCTCAGCCGACCCGGGCACGCCCATCCTGGCTGCTGCGGGCGGGGTGGTCACCTCCACCGACTTTCACCCGCAGTACGGCAACCTGCTTGAAATCGACCACGGCAATGGCTTGACGACGCGGTATGCCCACGCGCAGAGGATCCTGGTCAAGGCGGGCGACCTGGTCAAGCGCGGCCAACAGGTGGCGCTGGTCGGGACGACCGGACGCTCGACGGGGCCTCACTTGCACTTTGAGGTGCTGGTCGATGGCTCCATGCAAGACCCGGCCAAGTTCCTCAGTGCCGCGCCTGCGCCTACAGCGATGTCGACCACGGCGCCTGCTGCGGGCGCCAACTCGGCCGCAGCCGCCATCGCGCCGACGGTCTCGCCGACCCTGCGCCACTAGGGCGTGTTCACACGACGCAGCCCCGTGCGAACGGGTTGTCCAGGGATGCAGGGCAAGGCGCCCGACGCCGCCCAGGCCGGTGCCTGGGCCAGTTGGGCAACGCCGCCATGCACCTTGGACGGCCCGTTCCCGAAGGGTTGCCACCAGAACCAGCCGCCTGCGGCGTTGCAAAGCCTCGCCGGGGCCGCACCCCGGCTTCGTTTTGCGCCTTGCGCTCGACCGGTGCTGGTGGCAACGCATAGGGGCTCCGTAGTGTGAGCACGCCCTAGAGGGAGACGCCAGCAACCCGGGTGCTAAACTCCCGCGCTTTCGCGCGCGCTGTTCGTGCGGTCATTTCGTGGCTGCACGGGCCACGCGTGCAACCAACAGACCACATCTGTCGACTTCCCTTCTAGGGGGCGAACCCGCGCTTGCAATGCCCGTGTCCGGCCCCAATTCAGTCGGCACCGCGCGACGTACCAGTGGGTGCGAAGCGCGGGCCGATAACCACCGCCCGACACGAATCGCAGCGCCGCATGTTGCCCAAGCTCCTGACCCAGATTTTCGGCAGTCGCAACGACCGCCTGCTTAAAGGCTATCGACGCACGGTCGAGCAGATCAACCAGCTGGAAGCCACCTTCTCGAAGCTGGATGACGCCGCGCTCCAGGGCAAGACCGCCGAGTTCCGGGATCGCCTGGCCAAGGGTGAAACGCTGGACGCATTGCTTCCAGAAGCCTTCGCCGCGGTGCGTGAAGCGGGCAAGCGCACCCTGAAGATGCGCCACTTCGACGTGCAGCTCATCGGCGGCATGTCGCTGCACGCGGGCAAGATCGCCGAAATGCGCACCGGTGAAGGCAAGACGCTGATGGCCACCTTGCCCGTGTACCTGAACGCCCTGCCCGGCAAGGGCGTGCACGTGGTGACGGTCAACGACTACCTGGCTCGACGCGATGCCGAGTGGATGGCCCGCCTCTACAACTTCCTCGGCCTCACCGTCGGGGTCAATGTGCCCGGCATGGACCGCCGGGAGAAGCAGGCGGCGTACGCGGCGGACATCACCTACGGCACCAACAACGAATACGGCTTCGACTACCTGCGCGACAACATGGTCCATGAGGTGGGCGACCGGGTGCAGCGTGGGCTGGCCTACGCCATCGTCGACGAGGTGGACTCGATCCTGATCGACGAGGCGCGCACGCCGCTGATCATTTCCGGCCAGGCGGAAGACCACACCGAGCTGTACCGTCAGATCAACGCGGTCGTGCCGAAGCTCACCAAGCAGATCGGCGAACTCGATCCGCGCACGGGCGAAGGCGTCGAGGTCCCAGGCGACTTCACGGTGGACGAAAAGAGCCATCAGGTCTTCCTCACCGAGGAAGGCCACGAGAATGCCGAGCGCATCCTCTCGGAAGCGGGCCTCCTGGTCGAAGGTGCGAGCCTGTACGACCCGGCCAACATCACGCTGATGCACCACGTGTACGCGGCGTTGCG
Organism: Ideonella lacteola; assembly: GCF_038066555.1. Classification (NCBI taxonomy): domain Bacteria; kingdom Pseudomonadati; phylum Pseudomonadota; class Betaproteobacteria; order Burkholderiales; family Sphaerotilaceae; genus Ideonella; species Ideonella lacteola. The sequence goes on from NZ_JBBUTG010000002.1 coordinate 289,981, forward strand.
GGCCCATCATCTCTACCACCGCGATCAGCACTACGTGGTGCAAAACGGTGAAGTGGTCATCGTCGACGAGTTCACCGGCCGTCTGATGACGGGCCGCCGCTGGTCCGATGGCCTGCACCAGGCTGTTGAAGCCAAGGAAGGCGTGCAGATCCAGAGCGAGAACCAGACGCTGGCCTCGATCACCTTCCAGAACTACTTCCGGATGTACGGCAAGCTGGGCGGCATGACCGGCACCGCCGACACCGAGGCCTATGAGTTCCAGGAGATTTACGGCCTGGAAACCGTGGTGATTCCGCCGAACCGTCCGACCATCCGCAAGGACGAGCTGGATCTGGTCTACAAGACCGCTCGCGAGAAGTACAACGCGGTGGTCGAGGACATTCGCGACTGCCACGAGCGCGGTCAGCCGGTGCTGGTGGGCACTACCTCCATCGAAAACTCCGAGCTGATTTCCGGCCTGCTGAAGAAGGCCCGACTGCCGCACGAGGTGCTGAACGCCAAGCAGCACGCCAAAGAGGCCGAGATCGTGGCCCAGGCCGGCAAGCCGGGCGTGATCACCATCGCCACCAACATGGCCGGTCGGGGTACCGACATCGTTCTCGGCGGCAACGTCGAGAAGCAGACACAGTTCATCGAGGCCGATGACTCGATCCCGCCAGAAGAAAAAGCCAGCCGCATCCAGAAGCTGAAGGATGAATGGCAAGGCTTGCACGATCAGGTCAAGGCCGCCGGCGGCCTGCGCATCGTGGCCACCGAGCGGCACGAAAGCCGACGCATCGACAACCAGTTGCGCGGCCGTTCCGGCCGGCAGGGCGACCCGGGCGCTTCTCGCTTCTACCTGTCGCTCGAAGACCCGCTGATGCGGATCTTCGCCGGTGACCGCGTCAAGGCGATCATGGAACGCCTGAAGATGCCCGAAGGCGAAGCCATCGAAGCCGGCATCGTCTCTCGTTCGATCGAGTCGGCCCAGCGCAAGGTCGAGGCGCGCAACTTCGACGTCCGCAAGCAGCTGCTCGAATACGACGACGTGTCGAACGACCAGCGCAAGGTGATCTACCAGCAGCGTGCCGAGATCCTCGAAGCCGAATCGCTGACCGACCAGATCGCCAACCTGCGCCGCGCCACGATGACGGATGTCGTGCGCAGCTTCGTGCCGGCCGAAAGCGTTGAAGAACAGTGGGACCTGCCCAGCCTGGAGAAGACGCTGCGCGACGAATGGCAGCTAGAAGTGCCGTTGCAGCCCATGGTGCAGGCCAGCGATTCCATCACGGATGACGAGATCCTGGAGAAGGTGTTGGCCAGTGCCGATGCGGCGTTCCAGGCCAAGCTGGATCTGGTCGGGGTCGAGCAGTTCACGCCCTTCATGCGAATGGTGCTGCTGCAGTCGCTGGATTCGCACTGGCGCGAGCACCTGGCCGCGCTCGATTACCTGCGCCAAGGCATCCACCTGCGCGGCTACGCGCAGAAGAACCCGAAGCAAGAGTACAAGCGCGAAGCCTTCGAGCTGTTCTCGCAGTTGCTCGACGTGGTCAAGATGGAAGTCACGCGCACGCTGATGACGGTGCGCATCCAGACCCAGGAGCAGGTGAGCGCGGCGGCCGAGGCGATGGAAAACCAGGCCGAGCGCATTTCCAACGTCACCTACACGCACCCAAATGAGGATGGCAGCGTCAGCCAGGAGGCCGATCTGTCGTCGGAGGTGCCGCGTGTCGGCCGCAATGATCCGTGCCCTTGTGGCAGCGGCAAGAAGTACAAGGCTTGCCACGGTCAACTGGCCTGATGCCACCATGGGCCAAGCCGCTTCGTCCAGCGCTTGGCCCGCCACCTGGGGTGAGGCTGCCGGCATCTGGATGCGTCTCGTGTGGCCCACGGACATGACCGACGCTTCGGCATCGGTCATTGCCAACTACTGCATTGCAGGCGGCGCATGAACCGCCAGACGCTGATCGACGCGCCCCGGCGATTGGGCTCTGAACGTCTGGTTCTCGAGGCGCCGTGCACCGCGCACGCGCCCGCTTTGCACGAGAGCATCAACGCCAGCCTCGAGACACTGTCGTTCATCGCCTGGGCCCAGTCGCCCTGGACGATCGAGCGCGCGGTGCGCTTCTGCGAAGGCGGATTGGCGATGGTCGAAGATGGCGAATGCCTCATCTTCAACGCCTTTCGTAAATCCGATGGGGCCTTCGTCGGGCGGGTGGATCTGCACACCTTTGACTTCGAAGCCCCTCGCGCCGAGATCGGCTACGTCGGCGACGCGCGTCATGCTGGTCAAGGGTTGATGCGAGAAGCCGTGCTCACCGTGGTGGCGGCGGGCTTCGAGCTGGGGCTGGCGCGCATCGAGGCGATCTCCGAGGTTGACAACCTGCGGGCGCTCCATTTCGCCGAGAAGGCGCTGGGCTTCCGTTGCGAAGGCCGGTTGCACCATCGTGAGCGCAATGCCCGAGGCGAGCTGTGCGACCAACTCATGTTCGCTGCCTTTCCCCCGATCGCGCCGCCCTGACGCGCGACGGTTTGCCGCGCGCATGGCACGTGGCAAACTCGTCGCGGCCCGCTCCTCGGTCGACCACGCGTTGACCCCACGCTGGCATCCCGCACGCAGCACACTCGTCCATGAGCGATCTGTTCCGAGTCGAGGCAGTGGATCACCAGCGGCAGCGCTTCCATGGCACTGTCGTGCTCGCGCGGCCCTGGTCGTTCGCCGCATTGACCACGCTCCTTGTCCTGCTGCTGGCCGCGCTGCTCGTGTTCGCATGGAACTTCGGCTTCACTCGAAAAGAAGTGGTGAGCGGTATGGTGGTTCCCGATCGGGGACTGATCCGCGTCGTATCGCCCATCGAGGGCCAGGTGGTCGAGGTGCGGGTGGCCACGGGCGATGCGGTGCAGGCCGGTGAAGTGCTGTTCGTCGTCCGCCGGGATCGCACCACGGCGATGGGTGTCGACCAGTCCACGATCAGTCGCACGTTGAACAGCCGCCTGCAGCGCTTGGAGTCTGAAGTGGCGCAGCAGGCCCGGCTCGCTCGGCTGCGCGAGCAAGAGTCGGCGGCGCGTGCGCATGGCCTGGCGTTGAGCATCGAGCAGCTCAGCCGTGAGCGTGGGCTGCAGCAGCAGCGGGTGCAAGTGCTGAAAGACATCGCCCAGCGCCACGCCGAGCTGGCGCGCGAAGGCATGATGACCCAACTGGCGGCTCAGACCAAGGCGGCCGAGGCGTTGGAAGAGGAGGCGAAACTGGCCGCGATGGACCGCGCCCGCGCTGATGCACAGCGCGAGCTAGAGACCGTGCGCGCGCAGCTGGCGCAGATTCCGGTCGAGTCGGCACGCCAGCAGTCTGAATCGCACCGCGACATGGATGAGGTGCAGCAGTTGCTCACCGAGAGCGAACTCTTGCGCGAGGTGAGTGTGCGAGCCGCGAGTGCGGGCGTGGTGGGCGCACTCTGGGTGGAAAAGGGTCAGCCGGCCAAAGAGTCGGGCGAACTGGCCACCCTGGTGCCCAGCGACGCCACACTGGAGGCAGAGCTCTACCTGCCCTCGCGGGCGGTCGGCGACTTGCGACCAGGGCAAGTCGTGCAACTGCGGTTCGAGGCCTACCCTTACGAGAAGTACGGGCTCATCCCTGGTCGCCTTCGCACCGTGTCCATGAGCCCCGTGCCTGCGGCTGAGCTGGCGGCGGGGCTGGCCCCGCCTGAAGTGGCCGGAACGGCGCGTGCGCTTTACCGGGCGCGGGTGGCGGTCGATGTCGCAACGCTCAGCCGACGCACCGGCAGTCCGCGGCCCCTGAAGCCCGGCATGCTGCTGAGCGCCAGCGTCGCGCTGGAGCACCGCAGCCTCGTGGAATGGGCCCTGGCGCCTCTGTGGGGCCTTGGCAAGACCTTGTAGCGGGCACGCATGTTCGACACCCTCTTTGCGGGCGGACGCTACCGGCTGCCCGTCTTCATCCAGACCGAAGCCACCGAATGCGGGCTGTGCAGCCTGGCCATGGTGGCCAACTACCACGGCTACCGCACGGACTTGGCCAGCCTGCGGCTTCGCTTCTCGATCTCGCGCAAAGGCGCGACGCTGGAAGCGCTGATGCGCATCGCCGAGGCCTTGCGCCTACAGACGCGGGCCCTGCGGTTGGACATGGAGCACCTGCCCCAGCTGCAACTGCCCTGCGTGTTGCACTGGAACATGAATCACTTTGTGGTGCTGAAGGCGGTCGACACCAGACACGCGGTGATCCACGACCCGGCGGTGGGCGAGCGGCGCCTCAGCCTGGCCGAATTCGCCAAGCATTTCACCGGGGTCGCGCTCGAAATCTCGCCCAGCCCGGAATTCACCGGCCAGGCGCGGCCGACCCGCTTGTCGCTCAAGGGCTTGATGGGCCGCGTCACCGGCCTGACGCGTGGGCTGGTCCAGATCGCCGTGCTGGCCGTGCTGCTTGAGCTGATCGCGATGGCATTGCCGTTCTACCTTCAGTGGGTGGTCGACCATGTGCTCGTCACGGCGGATGCCGACATGCTGTTGGTGCTGGCGGGCGGCTTTGCACTGCTGGTCATCGTTCAGGCCGTGATCTCGGCGGCCCGAGGCTGGTTCGTGGTCGTGCTCAGCACCAGCCTCAACTTCCAGTGGCTTGGCAATGTGTTCGCGCATCTCGTTCGGCTGCCGCTGGAGTTTTTCGAGAAGCGGCACATCGGCCAGATCCTCGCGAGCTTCGGTTCGGTGGGCGCCATCCAGCGAACCTTGACCACCCAGTTTGCCCAGACCGTCGTCGATGGATTGATGACGCTCGGGACGCTCGCGATGATGCTGCTCTACAGCCCGGCGCTGGCTTCAGTGTCCGTGGTGGCCGTGCTGCTGTACGGCCTGCTGCGCTGGGCGGTTTTCCGGGCGCTGCGTGAGGCCAGTGCCGAGCAGATCATCCATGCCGCTCGCCAACAGACGCACATGATCGAGACCGTCGGCGGCATTCAGAGCGTGCGCCTGTTCGGCAAGGCCGATGTGCGGCGCGCCGGCTGGCTCAACATGCTGGCCGATCAGTTCAACGCCGACCTGCGCATTCAACGCCTCGGTGTCACCCAGGACACCGCGCGCCAATTGTTGAATGGGCTGGAACGCGTGGTGGTCGTCTGGCTGGCCGCCAGGCTGGTGCTGGCGCATCAATTCACGGCCGGAATGCTGTTCGCCTACATGGCCTACCAGTGGCAGTTCTCCACGCGTGTGTCGGCCCTGGTCGACAAGCTGGCCGAGCTGTCGATGCTGGAGCTGCATGGTGAACGCGTCGCCGACATCGTCTTGCAGCAAACCGAAGGAGACAGCCAGCACCTGCCTGCCGAGATGGACCTGACCCGGCTGCCGATGTCCGTCGAGCTTCGCAACGTGAGCTTTCGCTACTCGCCCACCGAGCCCTTTGTTCTTCAGGGCGTCGACCTGCGCATCGAGCCGGGCGAATGCGTGGCGATCACTGGCCCGTCGGGCTGCGGCAAGACCACGCTGGTCAAGGTCATGCTGGGGCTGCTGCAGCCGACCGAAGGCGAAATCCTCGTAGGCGGCATGCGCCTTGGGCAATTGGGCTTGGCCAACTATCGCCGATTGATCGGCACCGTGATGCAGGAAGATCGCCTCTTCTCCGGCTCGATCGCGGACAACATCTGCTTCTTCGACCCCGATCCCGACCTGGAGCGCGTCGTCGAGAGCGCGCGACAGGCCGGTGTCGAGCGCGAGATCGTCGAGATGCCGATGGGTTTCCACACATTGACTGGTGAGTCCGGCATCGGCCTGTCTGGGGGGCAGAAGCAGCGCATCCTGCTTGCCAGGGCGCTGTACCACCGGCCCCGCATGCTGGTGCTGGACGAAGCGACCAGCCACCTGGACGTTGGCAATGAACGATCGGTGAATGCCACGGTGCAGGCCCTGGCGCTCACACGCGTGATCGTGGCCCACCGCCCCGAGACCATCGCGATGGCGGGGAGGGTGGTGGTGCTGGAAGAGGGGCGGTTGGCCGAGGCACCCCCCAGGAATCAGCGGCTCTGACGCTCTTTGTCGGGTGGGGGTAGGCCCAGACCCGGGAAACCTGCCGGACCGCCAGCCACCAATCGCAATTCAGTAGCGCTGAGTTCTCGCATACCTCTGAACTGCTCGGCAGACTTCAAGGTGATTTGGGGATTTCTCGTGGGCGCTCCTTGGCTGTGGAGCCTGGACACTTCTGCTCGAACTGTGGACGTCATTGCGTTCTCCCGGTGTTTAAACATGTAGCGACTGGGTGCCGTAGCACTCGCGGCGTCCCCGTCGCCGCAGCTATCGTCGTTGACGGGCCAGTAACTACACATCCCCCTGAAGAGCGATGGCTTCGAGGTTAGTCAGTTCAACGAGTCGGGTAGCAGGTAGCGCGTGCTCGGGCCCTTGCCCGTTTGGACGAGCAGGCCTCGGTCCGCGAGCAATCCAAGGTGCTTGGACGCGGTCGCCAGGCTGACGCCGCAGACTTCGGCGTAGCCGCTCTTGTTGATGGCGCCGGAAGTCATCAGCCGTCTTAGCGCAGCGTTGCGCTGCGCCGGCTGGAGAAGCTCGCTGGCGCCTTGTTGCCAACGTGCGTCCCATTGCTGTTCACGTGTCAACTCGCGCTCGAAAGAACGGCGCAACTCGTCGAGATCGGCACTGAAGTCGTCGCTGACTTGATGACGAGCTGCAATCGCCAGAGCCGTCTCGCGCTCCTTGGTAGCGATGTTCACGTAGGCACGCGCGATTGCCAAATGGGTTCGAACTTGCTGCGCCGGTGATTGGGGGCTGGCCAGGCTGAGTCGCAGTCTTTCTACTTCAGCCATCTCGGCGAAGTGTGCTGCATGCTCTGCGGGCAACAGTCGGTCTGGCCCGTCGCCCGTGCCGAGCACTTCCCGCTTCAGTGCTCGCGCGGCATCGGCCTGTGCATGTGCTTTGTCCTCCGTGCTCAGCCGGGCTGCGGCCGCGGCGTAGAAGTCACCGTTGGATTCATCTTCAGGATCGCCGCGTTGCTTGAATCGCTCGAAGTGCGCTTCTGCAAGGTTGTACTGAACGATGATTTGGTGAGCACGCAGACCGGCCTGCTGGGATATGCCGATCGCCTGGCGGTAGAAGTTGATGGCTTGGTCGAGTTCCCCCAGGCTGAAATAGGCGACTCCCAGATTAATGCATGCACCGGAAAGCACTTCGGGTTCAATTGGAAGTGCGGTGGCCGCCTCCAGCACCTTTTTTCCATACTCGATGGCCAGTTCGTACTGCTTCGCGTCGCTGTAGATAAGGCTGAGGTTGCGGTAGGTGTTGAATATGGATCGCTGGTGTCCCAGACGCTGGAAGATGACGAGTGCCTTGTGATGGTGTTCGAGGGATCGCAATGGATTTCCCATACACCGCCAATACTCGCCCCAAGTCTGCTCAAGAGCTGCCAGTGTCTCCTCGCCAATCGAATGGTGTCCATTGATGTTCAAGACCTGATCTAACAGGGCTTTGGCGCGAGGGTTGTTTCGTCGCAGGTAGAGCCACGCCAGATGCACGACGCATGACGCGTACTCATCCACCGCGCGCGACCGATCGCCGTCGCTTCCGCTTTCGATGACAACTCTGAAGCTGGCGATGCTTTGTTCGAAGCAAGCCATCGCACGGTCGCGATCACGCTCCTCCAGGAACTGACCCATCGCCGCGTGGGCGACGCCGACCTGCAGCGGATGGCCGGCACCCTGAGCGTACCGAATGGCCGCAGAGATGGCCTCGCCCTCTCTTTCTACCTCATGTCTCAGGTGCCACAAGTTGGCGCGACGAAGACTGAGCTCGACCTGTTCAACTGCATTCACCACATCGGACGCAGACAGCGCTTCGAGCATGCAGTCGATTTGCCCGCTTCCTGCGGCCTCGGTTCCGTAACGTTTGAGCGCTGCCAGGAATGCTGGTGTATCGGCTGAACGAAACAGATGCCACAGGCCGTCTAGGGCACGACCGGCAACGAAGCTGGCATCTGCCTGGCGCGCATGCCAGCTTGAGCCGTCCAGATCCACGAGCCCTCGCGCCGACAGCCATGTGTCGCAGTACTGCCGAAGAGTGAAGATATGAGTTCCCGTGGTTGGGGATTCGGCAAACAGGTCGACCAATTGACGCTTGGCTTTGTCGAGGTATCGATATAGGGTGCTGGGGCCCACCGCCCACAGCCCGCACAGGTTCTCGACCGGGGCTTCCTGCAGATGTCGTCTGTAGCGCGCGGGAAATGCTGGAACAGTGAGCAGGCCGTGATGGCACGCGAGGGCGAGCAGCGGGCGCCAACTCGTGCTGTGAAGCCATGCGTTGTCGTCGATGCCGTCCAAGCCGACTTTTCCGTCAGGACGTAGCCGGGATATGGCCCAAATGAGTGCCAGTTGAACGGCTTGCGTGACCCTTTCTGGGGGCGGCACCGCATCGCCAAGGGTGCCGATGACCGCATTGAGCCAGTTGTGCCAAATCCATTGCCGCAGTCGCGGATGCCTAACGCCGAAATCGGCCAGCCCGTCCCGGCGCTGCGCCGCCAGCGCGGCATTGACGACTGCTTCAACCGCGCGACGAGATGGAAAACTCCGAGGGGAGGTCATTCGGCCTACAACTTCAAGCTAGGGGGGCGGGAAGCGCCCGGGGGACCATCGTCCAGTGATCGTCTAGCGTACCGCCCGATACCGGTGGCAATCATGCATGGGGATGCTAGTAGCGACCGTGTAACGTCTCGCCCCACCCATGGCGATGCTGATCAAGATCGCCTTACGACTTTGCATCTGGAGGACAGCCGTGCACCTGCCTATTCTTTCAAACTCATTCGACAAGTCCGAGAGCGTCGTGCTCGTGGTTTTTGCGCCGTTCGGCACCGACGAGGTGCTTAGCGAATACCCGGATGGGCTGACGACGTCTGTTGCGATGCACCCGCTCTTGGTGGCACTCAAGGGGGTTGCCGCCGCAGGTACCCATGTCGTAGCGCTGGTTGATCGCGTTGAAGACAACACTTGGCTGATCGAGATTCCTGCCGGCCAACCTGACGCAGCGAAGCTGGACTCGCGCTGGAAGCAGGACATGACATCCGAACGAACTCTTGCGGGCTTGCTGGCTCAGGCGCACCAGCGTTTCCCGAGATCCAGCCTTGTCCTGTCGATCGAGGGGCACGGTGCAGGCTACCTGCCAGATCTTGATCGGCGACAGCTGACGTGGAGGAACGTCACGGAGCAGGGGAAGTTCGAGTGGCACTTTTCGGAAACCGACTGTGCGCCTGTGCACGCCGACGGCAGCCCAGTCCTTCCGATGGGCTGCCCTGGCTTGCCAATGGGTTGCCCTGGTCTTCCGGTGAACAGGACATTCATGTCGACACGCCAATTGGGTGAAGCGCTGCGCCTTGCCCGAGAGTGGGGGGCGCCCAGGCCGGCGGTGATTCACTTCAACAATTGCTTCAACATGTCGGTCGAGGTGCTGCACACGGTGGCACCGCATGCAGACTTTGCCACCGGCTACCCGAACTACAACTTCTTTACTGCCGGCGAGGCCTACCCCGCCGTGTTTCAGCGCCTGCAGGTTGCTGGCAGCGCAACTTCAGAGCAATTGGCCCATTGGTTCGCTGAGGAGAATCACAAAGCGCTCGCTGCCAAGCCCCGCCATCCCACCGTCGGTGGTGTGGTGCAGTTGTCGCGGATGTCAGAGATCGTGGACGGCGTGGATCGCCTGTCAGATGCATTGATCAAGGCCCTTCAGGGAGCGTCGCTCCTCGACCGGCCAAAGGTGATCGGGATGGTCCGACAGGCCATTTTCGATGCCCAGCAATACGATTCCCAGCCGGGCTGGGAACTCGAAGCGCCCGATCAACTGACCGATCTGTGCAGCTTGGCGGCATCGTTGCAGAAACACCTGGTTGGGTTCCCACTGGTGCAGTCGGAGGCTGCGACCTTGATGAAGCTGCTGAGCGGTATCAAGGCCTACGGTGACAACGACGTACCTTGGTTGGACGAGACCGACAAGATCCGGTGGGACTTCCGTGCTGAGACCTTGGCCATGAACATATTCCTTCCGGATCCATTGCTTGATGGCGTGTGGGATTGGCGCTCCAGCTACTACGTCGATGTGAACCCCGACAAAGACGTTCAGCGCGGTGTCATTGACTTCCTGACCAACACGACATGGGTCGACTTCCTCAAGGAATACCACCGGGAAGTACCGTTCAAGTCGTTTCACGTCGGTTCGATCCCGCCCTTGCCGGGCTTTAACCGTCGTGCGGAGCCAGTGCCGGAGCGCGCGGGCGACACCTGTGGAACTCCGCGTAAACCCTGGCCCTTCGGTCCGATTGCCCGCCGCCTGCTGGCCCTGATCGCTCGCCACGGGGATCGAACTTAGGGGGGTGATCGTCCGGTGTGTCCGGATGGATCGTCTGCGATTCGTCTCACACACCGGGCTCATCGACGTGCGGCGTGCGTCGAAACGGGAATCGTGACGCGGTGCAATGCATCCCGTGCCGGAGACGAAAGGATCTGGCGCTCCAAGCCCGGTGTCGGCATCGGCACCCTGAACAGCACCGCACAGGACAGGAAGGAGTTCCGGATGAATACGCTTGAAGACATGCTGCTGGCTGAACAAGCTCGTTGCCGCCAGTTGGCCCGTGAGTACAACGAGTTGGGTACCGCCGCCGCCTTTGCCCGCGCGCTGATTGAGGACTGCCTGCGCAGTGCCGAAGACGCGCTTCAGAACCGTCAACTGGTGGCCATGCAACGGGCTCTGGAGCGACTGCTGCGTTTCCAGACTCTGAATCACCTGGCCATTCAGATTTCGCACGGCGTGACGACTTCGCCGCGGCGATCGGCGCCGGCACCGGTGATGCGCGCCAAGCTGCCGCCGCCGGAGCAGTTTTTCACCTGGACGAGGGCGGCGTGAACGCCTTCGTCACGGCCGAAATGGCGGTTTGGGTGCCAGAAGACCTGCCGGCTCGCGCGGCCCCGGTGCCGTCGCCCGAGACCGCGCTGGCTGCACTCGACCTGCAGGGCCTTCGGCTGAGCGCCATGGTCGTGGCCGTGGCGATGCTGTCCGCGGTGGCAGCAGGGGTGATGTCCGCTTTCGGAACGATTTGAACGACGCTGTCAGTGGAGGACGGGCGAGCGGCCGGCATCTGATGCCGGCCGCTTTTCCTTGAGTGGTGCGTCCCTACAATCCGGGCCTCCCGATCGACCAAGGACCTGTCGCCATGCCCGTCAACCTCACCGCCCCCGATCCCGCGCAACTGGCTCCCGTCGCCGGCGTGACCCTGGGCATTGCCGAAGCCGGCATTCGCAAGGCGAATCGCAAAGACCTGGTGGTGGTGAGTCTGGACGAGGGGGCGGCCGTGGCTGGGGTGTTCACCACCAACCGCTTCTGTGCGGCGCCGGTGCAGATCTGTCGCCAGCATCTGGCCACCCATGCCGGCTCGGTGCGCGCGATCCTCGTCAACACGGGCAACGCCAATGCGGGCACGGGGGCCGATGGCCTGGCCCGCGCCCGCCGCAGTTGCGAGGCGCTGGCGGCCCAGCTCGGGATCCAGCCTGAGCAGGTGCTGCCGTTCTCCACCGGCGTGATCATGGAGACCCTTCCGGTGGATCGCATCGAAGCAGGGCTGCCGGCAGCGCTGGCCAACCGCTCGCCTTCGAATTGGGCGCGTGCGGCCGAAGGCATCATGACGACCGATACCTTGCCCAAGGCGGCGTCGCGCACCGTGGCCATCGGTGGGCGCGAAGTGCATGTCACCGGCATCTCCAAGGGTGCGGGCATGATCAAGCCCAACATGGCGACGATGCTCGGCTTCGTGGCCACCGATGCGGTGATCGATCCCGCCTTGCTGCAACCCTTGGTGAAAGCGGCTGCCGACGCATCGTTCAACCGCATCACGATCGACGGCGACACCTCGACGAACGACTCGTTCGTGCTGATCGCCACCGGCAAGGCGGGCCACGCACCGATCCAATCGTTGACTTCGCCGGAAGGTCTGGCCCTACAGCAGGCGGTGTTCGAGGTGTCGCGGCAGTTGGCGCAAGCCATCGTGCGCGATGGCGAAGGCGCCACCAAGTTCATTGCGGTCCAGGTCGACGGCGGGCGCAACGAAGACGAGTGCCGCCAGGTGGCCTATGCGATTGCCCACTCTCCGCTGGTCAAGACGGCGTTCTTCGCCAGCGACCCCAACCTCGGCCGCATCCTGGCCGCGGTGGGCTACGCCGGCATCGCCGATCTGGACCAAGGCCTGATCGATCTCTTCCTCGACGATGTGCATGTGGCCCGCGAAGGCGGCCGACACCCGGCCTACCGCGAAGAAGACGGGCAGCGGGTGATGAAGCAATCGGAAATCACCGTGCGCGTGGACTTGCATCGCGGCCCGGCGACGTCGACCGTCTGGACCTGCGACCTCTCGCACGACTACGTCAGCATCAACGCCGACTACCGCTCCTGAGTCAACGGCCCCTCGTGAGATACGGGGGGGGGTGTTCAGGCGGGTGAGGCGAGCACTTGGTCGCGGACTGCGCGGCGGTGGTCACTCCACATCGCCACGGTATTCAATCTTGCCGCGCAAGCGGGCGCGCGGGTGCACGTCGAGCAATGCGTCGTAGTGCGCATCACCCAGCAACGTGGCCGAGCCGGTGATCTCCAGCGTCTTGCGGGCGATCACGGTGCCGCGCACCTTGCCTTCGATCAGCACGTGATCGGCCTCGATCGTCGTGGCTTCGACCACACCGGTGGCGCCCACGTGGACGGTGCCACCGTTGTCGAGGTGAATGTCGCCCTTGAGCAGCCCGTCCACCTTCAGACCCAGATCGACCTTGGCGCTGAACGTGCCTTCGAATTGCGCACCCTCCGCGACGAGGCTCGAGATGGCGTTGAGTTGTTCGGCGGGCACCAGACGAGCCGGTGCGCGATGGGTGTCTTGGCCGTTCACGTCAAGGTTCTCCCGTGGGGTTGCTGGCGCCGGGCGCCGCAGAGGACGGCGATTGTGCCTGAGGGGGCGTGGTCGGGGCGATGCGGTTCACCAACGCTTGCAGATCGGGTGGCAGCCCTCCCAGCCAGGCGGGTGGCACACCGTGGTCGCGTCCCCAGGCGGCCCACCAGCCGGCGCCGGCCAGCAGCGCCGCAGCGGCGAGTTGCAAGAGCTTGATCAGCGCCCAGATCCACCATCGGCGTCGCACGCGCTGACGGGCAACCAGCGCATTGCGCTGCGCAGATCGCGCCAGCGCGGCACGGCGCAGTTCGTCGCTGGTGGCGACTCGGCGAGGCTCAGGAACGATCGGCTCTGACGCCATCGCCTTCCGGGCGCACGCGCTCCAGCTGGGCGTTCAGATCGGCGCCGTTGACCTGCAGGTGGGTGTAGCGGATGCGGCCAGACACCGAAGCGGTGTCATGCAGCGACACCCGGCCGCCTGCTGCGTCGAGCGTGCCCACCGTCTGCCCCAGGACGGAGATGTTGCGGGCACGGATATCGCCCACCACCGAGCCGGTCTGCGTGACGGTGACGTGGCCGCTGCCGTGGCCAGCCAGCTCGATGTCGCCTTGCACGGTGCCCGAGACGGTCAGCGAGCCATCGATGCGGGCCGATCCAACGAAAGACAGACCAGCGCCGAGTGTCGACACATTGGCGCCCCCGGCCCGCGGTGCGGCGATGGCTTGCACGGAGGTCAGCAGTGTGGGCAGACGATGGGTTTCGGGCATCGCCAGGCCCATCGGGATCGTCGGGATGTCGGCCGGAGGCGGTGGCGCCGAGGGTGATGCGGCCGCCGGTGTCAGGGCCGCGGCGTCAGGCTGGTCGTTGTCCATGGGCAGGCGTCGCGTTGAAGGGTGATGCGAAGGGGCCTGCGCCGGCGGCCTCAACCGCCGTGCAGCACCGGCAGGGACTGCGCGTTGCGCAAGGTCCTGAACGGCCCCTGGAGGACCGCCCCATCATACATGCGCAACTTCGCGGCGATCAGAGTGCCCGTGCTGACGCCGGTGCTCGCGACATAGGCCGTTCCCTGGCACTCGATCTCGGTCTGGTCATCGACTTCGTCATCTGTTTCGGTGGCCTCGCCAAGCTGTCCCAGCAGGTACAGATCACCCAGCACCCGAAAGCGCCCGATGAGCCTGGCGTCGTGCCACACGACCAGGCGCCCCGCGATTTCACCGACCCCCTGCAATGTGCCTTGCAGCAGCAACCCGCCCTTGAAGAGAAAGTCGCCAGCGAGCACCGTGTCCGCGGCGATGCGGTTCACGATGTTCATCTTCACCGGGTCGATGACCAGGGTGTCCTGCGTCTTGTCCAGCAATGGAAGGGCCCTCGGGTCGGTTGGCGTTTCAGTGAGCCACATGCAGAAAGATCCACCACAGCGCGGCAGACCACAGAGCCAGGATCGTCACCAGCGCGCCGACGAGCACCCGCCGCCGCGCCCGCGCCAGCGCGATGGGCGACACCGGCCGGCCCAGGCCGTCGTCGGCCTGAAGCGGTGAGACCAGGCCACGCGCGGCCTGTGCGAGCAGCTCGACCTGGCCCTCGACCAGATGCAGCTTCAAGCCATGCGACGGCTCGCGCCGCACGCCCACGCTGGGCCCCATGGAGATGACCATGGGCTCACCCACCACCTGTTCGGTGAAATAGCGGTCGACGGCCTCGCGATCCTGCATGTTGCCGAAATTATCCGTGATCGAACCCCGCGAAAGGGGGACAACGGCGCCTCGGTGCTCACTCGGGGGTTGCGTCGATCTGCAGCGCGCTGCTACGATGACCGCTCGCCTTCCAACACGCCTTGAACTGATTCCGATGAAGCCCTCTGCCTCCATTGCACGACGTTGCACCGGTCACCGACCGGCAGCACGCGTTGCCATGGCGGGAGGCGTCCCGCACTAGCGGTCACTCGGCCTGTTGCGCCCGTTCCCAGGGGCGCGCCGCCGGGTCTCCTCGGCGGAAGAATCGGAATCACGGCCCTTCCTCTTTCGTCGCATTTCTTGTCACGGCTGGCCCGCTTGGGGCTGGTGTGATGCGTGGCCGAGAAAGAAGAAACGACCCATGAGGTCTCTCATCGTTTCCCTGCTGAACCGGTTCAGGCTCAAGCCTGACGACCTGCTGCGCGACGCCGTCTACCGACGTCTGTGGACCTCCATCCTGATCAGCTCCCTCGGCGGGCAGGTGACGATGTTGGCGCTGCCGCTCACCGCGGCGGTGTTGCTCGAAGCCAGCCCCACGCAAATGGGCTTCCTGACGGCGATGGAGATCGCGCCATTCATCCTCTTCTCATTGCCGGGTGGGGTGTGGCTCGATCGCGTTCGAAAGCTGCCTGTCTACATCGCCGGCGAGACCATGCTCGCCTTGGCGGTCGCGAGCGTGCCCCTGGCTTGGTGGATGGGATGGCTGTCGATGCCTTGGTTGTATTCGGTGGCCTTCTTCATTGGCACGGTGTTCACGGTCGCGGGCTCGGCGGCGCAAGTGGTGCTGACACAGGTGGTGTCTCGCGAACGGTTGGTCGAGGCGCATGCCAAGAACTCGCTGGCCAGCTCGGGCGCCGAAGTGGCCGGGCCGGGCGTTGCCGGGGCGTTGATCCGCCTGCTGGGTGCGCCGGTGGCGCTGCTGGTCGATGCGTGCGCGCTGCTGGCCTCGGCGCTGATCCTGCGCGGCATCCAGGTGAACGAAAAGCGTGATGCCGCCCCCGGCGCCACGGCCTTCTGGACCGATCTGGTGGCCGGCCTGCGCTTCGTCGCGCATCAGCGCTTGCTCGTGGCTTTGGCGGTCTGCGTGGGCGCGCTGCAGATGTGTCACCACGCGGCGCTCGTCGTGCAGATCCTGTTCGCCACGCGCACGCTGGGCATGAGCGAGCAATCGATTGGCCTCAGCTACGTGGGCCTGGGTGTGGGGACGGTGGCTGCCAGCTTGCTGGGTGATCGCATCAGTCGCCGGATCGGCCCCGGCCCCTGCCTGGTGCTGGGCTTTGCGATCACGGGCAGCGGCTGGTCTCTGTTGTCGGTTGCACCGGTGGGGCCCTGGGGGGTGGCTGCTTTTGTCGCGATGCTGGGGTTGTTCGGATTCGGCGCGGTGTTGGTGTTCATCAACTTCCTGGCGCTGCGCCAGGCGGTGACGCCCGAGCCGCTGCTGGGCCGCATGACCAGCACCATGCGCTGGTTGACGCTCCTGGCCGCAGGTCCGGGCGCCTTGCTGGGCGGTTGGCTGGGCGATCACTGGGGGCTGCGGGTGGCGCTGGCGTTCTCCGGCGTCACCGCCTTGCTGCTGGCGGTGGTGGCGTGGCAGTGGGGCACCATCCGCGGTGTGCGTGCGCTGCCGAAGACCACCCATGTGCATGCGGGCGAGGCGCTGGCCGAAGGGTCGGTTTGACCGCGCCTGAGCTGGCCCGGGCCTCGAGGGGGATGAGGCAACCGGGGCGGCCTGGCGTCTTCTCAGGTGCCGGGATGCGCGTGGCGTGATCCGCGGTGGATGCTTCGGCTTGCACCGCGGCGCGCTGGGGAGACGCCAGTTCAGCGCATGGACAGCCGATACAGGGCGCCCAGCCCTTGCGCACCGCTTTGGGTGGTGCCATACAGCTGCCCGTCAGGGCCGACGCACAGCGACCCCGTGGGCGTGCTGCCGTCGGCGCCGTTCTCGGTGAAGCGGTGGATCAGCCGCAAGCGGCCGCGCGGGGTGATGCGAAAGACTGTGCCGTAGCTCTGCGGCGAGCTGCCGCCTTCGAGCGTGGTGCCGTACAACGCACCGTCCGGCCCGGTGATCAGGCCACCATCTGGATAGGCACCATCGTTGTCGCCGCCGGCGAAGTGGTGCAGCACGGTGTATTGGCCCGAGGCGGAAAGTTTGAAGACCACACCCCGGTCCCAGGCGCCACCACTGGTCGTGCAGCCGTAGAAATGCCCGTCGGCAGCCAGCAGCAACGGCGCGCGCACGTCGCCCCCGTCGGTCTTGCCATCGAAGGCCTTCACGACCTCGAAGGCCGAACCGTCGGTGTTCAAGCGGAAGATGGTGCCCTGGCCCTTCGGGCCGCGCATCATGTTGCTGCCGTAGAGCTTGCCGTCCGGCCCGAAGATCAGCGGGGCGCGGCTGGACGCCCCATCGGTCTTGGGCTTGAACCGGTGCAATTGCTTCAATTGACCGCCGGCGCCGCTGCTGAAGCGGAACACCGATTCCGCCGTGGTGCCGTAGAACTGCCCGGCTGAGCCCTCCAGCAGCGCGGCCTGCGGCATGCGCATGCCATTGAGCTGGCCGAACTCGCCGCGCACGGTCATCGCGGCGTCGGTGGACAGCGTGTAGATCGTTCCTGCGAACTGCGCGCCGCCGAACAGGCTGGTGCCCCACAGCAGGCCGTCCTGTCCCACGATGAGGCCGGATTCGGGCTCTGCGGGTTCGTCGGTGGCGTAGTCCAGGTGGTGCAGCACTTCATAGCCACCCTCTGTCGACCAGCGGAAGAGGGTACCGAGCCCGCGTTCGCCACCCATGGCGTGGACTCCGTACAGCAAGCCGTCCGGCCCGAAGACCAGGCCGCCCACGGCACGCGAGCCATCGGTGCCAGTGAATGCGCGCAAGGTCTCGCTGCGCCACGCCGGGGCGGCGAGCGCGGTGCCCGGCAGCCCGAACAGCGTGCTGCCGCCGGCAGCGGCCAGGCCCATGAGCACGCGGCGGCGGCTTGGCAATGAAGGGTGTGAAGTCATGGGAGTGCCTTTCTCGTGCGAGGGGGAGCGAGGAGGTGGGAGGGGGAGGTGGGCAGACGAGTCGCGATGCTCGGACTGCCCTTACCCTCGCTCCATCCCTAGCGAGTCCTTTGGCCTTCCCTAAGGTCGATGCAACCTTTTGCGCCCGTTCGGGCACGCGGGGACGCGCCTGTGGGTTCAGTGCGCCCCGCCGCGGCGTTTCAAACGCCGGGCGAGAAGGCGTCCACCGCGTCGGTGATGATCCCGTCGATGCCCATCGCGAGCAGTTGCTGCGCCGGTGCGGGGTCGTTCACCGTGTAGACCAGCGCCCGCAGGCCGCAGCTGCGCAAGTGCTGGATGAGCGCCGCATCCATCAACTGATAGTTGGTGATCGCCGCCACGCAGCCCAGGTGCTGCGCCACCGTCACCCAATTGGGCCAGTGCGTGTCGACCAGGAGGGCACGGGGCAGCTCAGGTGCGACATGGCGTGCACCGACCAGGGCCTCGGGGCGGAACGATGAGAGCAGGGGCGGTACCGGATCGCCCGCCCACAAGCGTTGCACCTCGGCGGCCACGAGCCGCCCGGTCCGCTCTTCGTCGCCGGGCGTGGGCTTGATCTCCAGATCGAGCCAGTACCCGTTGCGGCGCAGGAACGCGGCCAGCCCTTCGAGGCTGGCCAGGGGCTCGCCCGCGTAGGCTCGGCTGTGCCAGCCTCCGGCGTCTAGCCGCGAAAGCTCGCTCCACGAGAGATCGGCTGCGCGCCCGCGCTGGTTGGTGGTGCGGTTCAACGTGCTGTCGTGCAGCAGGAAGGGCACGTTATCGGCCGAGAGCTTCACATCGCATTCGAAGGCTCGGTAACCGTATGACGCCCCCAGCCGAAAGGCGGCCAGCGTGTTCTCGGGGGCCAGCTTGCCTGCGCCGCGGTGGGCAATCCAGCGCGGATGGGGCCAGTCAGGAAGGGTCATCGCTTCGGGCGTGGGGTCGAAACAAGGTTGCCCGAGTCATCATGTCACACGCCGGCCTGAACCGCTGTCGAACCAGTGAAGATGTTCAGGCGATGCGGACAGCATCAACCGGTCGCCCACCTTGGGCGGGGTCAGCGTGCTGGCCATGCGCAGCGTGAAGGCGGCGCCGCCGAGCCGGCCATGCACCAGGCGCTCGGCGCCCAGCATCTCGACCAACTCCACCTGCAAGGGCCATCCGCCCGCCGAAGCAGGCTCGGCGTGTTCGGGTCGTACGCCCAGTGTGATGGCGCCCGCCCGGGGCGCAGGGTGGGGCAAGGGCAGAACCGCGTCGCCCACCTTGAAGCCATCGCCATGGGCTTCGCCCTGGATCAGATTCATGGGCGGCGAGCCGATGAAGCTCGCGACGAAGGTGGTGGCCGGCCGTGCGTAAACCTCTTCAGGGGTGCCAATTTGCTCCATCACGCCGGCGTTCATCACGATCATTCGTTGGGCGAGGGTCATGGCCTCGACCTGGTCGTGCGTCACGAACAGCGACGTCACCTTCAGCTCGCTGTGCAGTTTCTGGATCTCCAGCCGTGTCTGGGCCCGCAGCTTGGCGTCGAGGTTGGACAGCGGCTCATCGAACAAAAACACCTGCGGCTGGCGCACGATCGCCCGCCCCATGGCCACCCGTTGACGCTGGCCCCCAGAGAGCTGGCGCGGCTTGCGTTCGAGCAACTGCGTCAGCTCGAGAATGCGTGCTGCCTTCTTCACCCGCTCGTCGATCTCGGCCTTTGGGCGCTTCGCGATCTTCAGGCCGTAGGCCATGTTGTCGTACACGCTCATGTGGGGGTAGAGCGCGTAGTTCTGGAACACCATCGCGATGTCGCGCTCGGCCGGCTCGAGCTGGTTGACCACACGCGGCCCGATCGCGATCTCGCCGCCGGTGATCTCTTCCAGCCCGGCCACCATGCGCAGCAGGGTGGATTTGCCGCAGCCCGAGGGCCCGACGATCACGATGAACTCGCCATCGGCGATCTCGGCGTTGACGCCGTGGATCACCTTGTTGATCTGGGCGCCTTGGCCGTAGCTCTTCTCGACCTTGCGCAGGGAAATGCTTGCCATCGTTTGTCTTGTCTCTATTTCTCGGAGTCGACCAGGCCCTTGACGAACCATTTCTGCATCAGGATGACCACGATCGCCGGGGGCAGCATCGCGAGGATGGCCGTGGCCATCACCACGTTCCACTCGACATACACCTCGCCGAAGATCGCCCGCTTGATGCCGAGCACGACCGGGTACATGTCTTCGCTGGTGGTCACCAGCAGCGGCCACAGGTATTGGTTCCAGCCGTAGATGAACTGGATGACGAACAGGGCGGCGATTGAGGTGCGCGACATCGGCACCAGCACGTCCTTGAAGAACCTGAGCGGGCCGGCCCCGTCGATGCGGGCGGCTTCCACCAGCTCGTCAGGCACGGTGAGGAAAAACTGCCGGAACAAGAAGGTGGCCGTGGCCGATGCGATCAGCGGCACCGTCAAGCCCGCATAGGTGTTCAGCATGCCCAGATCCGACACCACCGCGTAGGTGGGCCCGATGCGCACCTCCACCGGCAGCATCAGCGTCACGAAGATCATCCAGAACACCAGGCCGCGCAAGGGGAACCGGAAGTAGACGATCGCGAAGGCCGAGAGCAGCGAGATCGCGATCTTGCCGATGGCGATGGTGAGCGCACAGACCAGGCTGACCCACAGCATCGGCGCGACCGGCGCGATGGTGGCGCCACCGCTCGTCTTGCCGCCGACCAGGGCCAGCCGGTAGGTCTCGATCAAGTGGCCGCCCGGGACGAGCGACAAGGGGTGGCTGCTGCTGATCTGCTCGGCCGTCTGCGTTGAGCCGACAAAGGCGATGTAGACCGGGAACACCACGATCAGCACGCCCAGGGCGAGCACGAGGTGCGACAGCAGCGTGAGGGCAGGGCGACGTTCAACCACGTGACCTCCGCCTCAGTACTGCACCCGCTTCTCGACGAAGCGGAATTGCACGATCGTCAGCGCGACCACGATCAGCATCAGCACCACTGATTGGGCAGCCGAGCCGCCCATGTCCAGCGCCTTGAAGCCGTCGTAGTAGACCTTGTAGACGAGGATCGCGGTGTCTTTGCCGGGCCCGCCATGGGTCGCGGCATCGACGATCGCGAAGGTGTCGAAGAAGGCATAGACGATGTTGATCACCAGCAGGAAAAACGTGGTGGGCGTGAGCAGCGGGAAGACGATGGTCCAGAACCGTTGCCAGGGCGAAGCGCCGTCGATGGTGGCAGCTTCCACCAGCGACGGCGGGATGGACTGCAGCCCGGCCAGAAAGAACAGGAAGTTGTACGAGATCTGCTTCCACACCGCGGCCATCACGATCAGCGCCATGGCGTGGTTCGAGTTCAGCAGGTGGTCCCATGGAACGCCCGCCGCCTTCAGTGCATAGGCCAGCACGCCGTAGGGCGACGCGAACATCATCAGCCAGAGAACACCGGCCACGACCGGCGCCACCGCGTAAGGCCAGATCAGCAGCGTGCGGTAGACCAATGCGCCGCGAACCACCCGGTTGGCCATCACCGCCAGCAGCAGGGCGATGCTCAAGCCGGACACCGCCACCAGCAAGGAAAACACTGCGGTCGTCTTGAACGATTCGAGGTAGCTGCCGTCGGCAAACAGCCGCTGGAAGTTCTCGGCGCCGACGTATTCGACGGAGGTGCCGAAAGCGTCCTGCTGCAGAACGCTTTGGTACACCGCTTGGCTGGCGGGCCAGAAGAAGAAGACGAGCACGATGGCCATCTGCGGTGCGATCAGCACCCACGGCAGCCAGCGTGATTGGAAGCGAACGCGCTTTTCCATCGATCAACAAACCGGTAAAGCCCCCGACGCCGGGCGGCAGACGTGCCGCCTCGCCTCACGCTGCCGTGGCAGCACGGTGAGGCGAGCCGGTCGCCGCCGCTGGCGCGGCAGGCTGATCACATCTTGGCGGACTTCTGGAAACGCTCGAGTTGCTCGTTGCCGCGCTGGATGGCGGCGTCGATGGCCTCCTTGGCCGTCTTCTTGCCCGACCAGATGCCCTCGAACTCCTCGTCGATGATGGTGCGGATCTGCACGAAGTTGCCCAGCCGTACACCGCGCGATTTGTCGGTGGTCTTGCGGATCATCTGCGTCACTGCCACGTTGGTGCCCGGGTTGTCTTTGTAGAAGCCCGACTTGTCGGTCAGGTCGAACGAGGCGGTGGTCACCGGCAGGTAGCCCGTTCGCTGGTGGCTCTTGGCGGCCACGTCCGCCTGCGACAGGTAGTTGAAGAACGCGGCCACGGCCTTGTACTCCGGCGCCTTCTTGCCGGACATCACCCACAGGCTGGCGCCCCCGATGATGGTGTTCTGCGGAGCACCGGGCACATCCGGGTAGTAGGGCAGGGTGCCGATGCCGGCGGCGAACTTGGCGTTGCGCTTGATGTTGCCGTAGAGCGCCGACGAGCCGGTCATCATGGCGCACTCACCCGAGACGAACACCGCATCGGCGGCGTTGCCGCGTCCCTTGTAGACGAACAGGCCTTGTTTGGCCATGTTGGCGAGGTTTTCGATGTGACGCAGGTGCAGCGGCGTGTTGAAGGCCAGGCGTGCATCGAGCCCGCCGAAGCCGTTGTTCTTGGTGGCGAACAGGGTGTTGTGCCAGGCCGAGAAGCTCTCCAGCTGCGTCCAGCTGACCCAACTGGTGGTGTAAGGGCACTTGTGGCCGCTGGCCTTGAGCTTCGCGGCGGCCAGCGCCACTTCGGGCCAGGTGGTGGGCGGCTTCTCGGGGTCGAGGCCGGCCGCCTTGAAGGCATCCTTGTTGTAGTGGAAGACGGTGGTGGAGCTGTTGAACGGGAAGCTCAGCATCTCGCCGCTCGGCGCGGTGTAGTAGCCCGCCACCGCCGGCACGTAGGCGTTCTGGTCGAACTTCATGCCGGCGTCCTTCATCACCTTGGCCACCGGCACCACGGCGCCCTTGCTGGCCATCATCGTGGCGGTGCCCACCTCGAACACCTGCAGGATGTGCGGTGCGTTGCCGGCGCGGAAGGCAGCGATCGCGGCCGTCATCGACTCGTCGTACGAGCCTTTGAAGGTGGGAGTGACCTTGTAGTCTTTCTGGCTGGCATTGAAATCCTTGGCGAGGTCGTTGACCCACTCGCCCAGGGCGCCGCCCATCGAGTGCCACCACTGCACTTCGACCTGGGCCTGGGCCGGCACGGCGGCGAACAGGGCCGACAAACCGACGGCAAGGGTGACTCGGCTCAAACGCATGACATCTCCTTCATGAGGGTTCCAACGGCCAAGCGCGCCGGAACGAAAACAAACAGCAGACAAACGCGCCAGTTTCTGGCCTCTTTGTGACAGTTGCGTTTTGTGGCATGTCGGCTCGCCTGCCGACATGGGGGAATACCCCGCAGGCCATGCCGCACAGCCCGCCTCGGGTGGGGGTTTGTTGCACTGCGGTACGATGCGCCCTCACGTGCCCCGACAGGCGACCGCGTGGCCTGTTGTGCCTGCCGCGCGTGCCGTGCCTGTGCCGCCCCATGAATGCACCGCTGCCCGCCGCCACCTTCCAGACGAGCAACCATGAGGCCCTTGATGCCTCGTCCTCCTCGCCGCGGCTGCGCGAGATTCCGTACAACTACACCTCGCTGTCCGACCGCGAGATCGTGTTGCGCCTGCTCGGCCCGAAGGCCTGGGCGCTGCTCGATCGCCTGCGCGAAGAGCGCCGCACCGGTCGTTCGGCCCGCATGCTCTACGAGGTGCTGGGAGACATCTGGGTCGTCCAGCGCAACCCGTACCTCGAAGACGACCTGCTCGACAACCCCAAGCGCCGCCATCTGCTGATCGACGCGCTGCACCACCGTTTGTCGGAGGTGGAAAAGCGCCGCACCCCCGCCGACGACCCGGAGCGCGATGCGCACGTCGGCGAGTTGCTGGCGGCGGCGAGTGCGGCCGTCGAGCGGTTCGCGAAGCGCTTTTCCGAGACTTGGGACCTGCGCCAGCGCACCCGCAAGGTGTTGGGCAAGCACACGGCCAAGGACAACATCAAGTTCGACGGGTTGTCGCGCGTGTCGCACGTCACCGACGCGACGGACTGGCGTGTCGAGTACCCCTTTGTCGTGCTGACGCCCGACACCGAAGCCGAAATGGCCGGCCTGGTGAAGGCTTGCATCGAGCTGGGGCTGACCATCATCCCGCGCGGGGGCGGCACCGGCTACACCGGCGGCGCCGTGCCGCTGACCTGGAAGAGCGCGGTCATCAACACCGAGAAGCTCGAGGCGATGACCGAGGTGGAGCTGGTCGCCCTGCCCGGGGTCGACCATCCGGTTGCCACCATCTGGACGGAAGCGGGTGTGGTGACCCAGCGCGTGGCCGATGCGGCCGAGCGAGGCGGACATGTGTTCGCCGTCGACCCCACGTCCGCCGAGGCCAGCTGCGTGGGCGGCAACATCGCGATGAACGCCGGCGGCAAGAAGGCCGTGCTGTGGGGCACCGCGCTCGACAACCTGGCCAGCTGGAAGATGGTGACGCCCGAGGCCACCTGGCTGGAGGTGGTTCGGCTGAACCACAACCTCGGCAAGATTCACGATGTGGAGGTGGCCAGTTTCGAACTGCGCCACTTCGACGCCAGCGGCAAGAAGCTCGAACGCACCGAGCGCCTGGACATCCCTGGCCGAGTCTTCCGCAAGGAGGGCCTGGGCAAGGACGTGACCGACAAGTTCCTGGCCGGGCTGCCGGGTATCCAGAAAGAGGGCTGCGATGGCCTGATCACCTCAGCGCGCTGGGTGGTGCACCGCATGCCGGCCCACACCCGAACGGTGTGCCTGGAGTTCTTCGGCAACCCGAGGGACTGCGTGCCTTCGATCGTCGAGATCAAGGACTTCATGTTCGCCGAGATGAAGCGCCCGGGCGGTGCCATCCTGGCGGGCCTGGAACACCTGGACGACCGCTACCTGAAGGCCGTGGGCTACGCCACCAAGAGCAAGCGTGGCACGCTGCCCAAGATGGTGCTGATCGGCGACATCGTCGGGGACGACCCCGACGCGGTGGCCCGGGCCACCAGCGAGGTGATCCGGCTGGCCAACGGCCGGTCGGGCGAAGGCTTCGTGGCCGTGTCGGCGGATGCACGCAAGAAGTTCTGGCTGGATCGCAAGCGCACCGCGGCAATCAGCAAGCACACCAACGCCTTCAAGGTGAACGAAGACGTGGTGATCCCGCTGGAGCGCATGGGCGAGTACACGCTGGGCATCGAGCGGATCAACATCGAACTGAGCCTGCGCAACAAGTTGGCGCTGGTTGACCGGCTGGAAGAATTCTTCCGCCAAGGCCGGCTGCCCCTGGGCAAGACGGACGATGCCGGCGAGATCCCGAGTGCCGAGTTGCTGGAAGACCGGGTGCAGCAGGCCTTGTCGCTGCTGCGTGAGGTACGCGGCCTGTGGTCAGGCTGGCTGCAGGGGCTCGATGTGGTGCAGGCCGATGCACAGCGCAGCTTCTTCGATCAGATCCAGGACGGCTCGCTGCGCGCCTCGTGGAAGCGCCAGATCCTGAAGCCGCTGCAGTCGCTGTTCGCTGGGGCGGCCTTCACGCCGTTGTTGGACGAATGCCGGCGCATCCACAAGGAAGTCTTGCGGGGCCGGGTGTGGGTGGCGCTGCACATGCACGCCGGCGACGGCAATGTGCACACCAACATCCCGGTGAACTCGGACAACTACGAGATGCTGCAGACGGCGCACGAGGCCGTGGCACGCATCATGGTGCTGGCGCGTTCGCTCAACGGCGTGATCTCTGGCGAGCACGGCATCGGCATCACCAAGCTCGAGTTCTTGCACGACGACGAACTGGCCAACTTCGCGGCCTACAAGCAGCGGGTCGATCCCGAAGGCCGGTTCAACAAAGGCAAGCTGCTGCGGGGCGAGGCGCTGCAGGCACTGGGCGATACGGATGTGCACGCCGCCGACCTCAGCCACGCCTACACGCCCAGCTTTGGCCTGATGGGGCACGAGTCGCTCATCATGCAGCAGAGCGACATCGGCGACATCGCCAACTCGGTGAAAGACTGTCTGCGTTGCGGCAAGTGCAAGCCGGTCTGCGCCACCCATGTGCCGCGGGCCAACCTGCTGTACAGCCCGCGCAACAAGATCCTCGCCACCTCACTGCTGGTCGAAGCCTTCCTCTATGAAGAGCAGACCCGCCGCGGCGTCTCGATCAAGCATTGGGAAGAGTTCGAGGACGTGGCCGATCACTGCACGGTGTGCCACAAGTGCGCCTCGCCGTGCCCGGTGAAGATCGACTTCGGCGACGTGTCGATGAACATGCGCAACCTGCTGCGCAAGATGGGGCAGAAGAGTTTCAGGCCGGGCAACGCCGCCGCGATGTTCATGCTCAACGCGACGAATCCGCAAACCATCAAGCTGGCCCGCACCGCGATGGTGGGGGTGGGCATGAAGGCCCAACGGATGGCGCACGACGTGCTGAAGCTGGCCGCTCGCCGCCAGACGAATGCGCCACCGGCCACGGTGGGCGGCGCGCCCATCCGCGAGCAGGTGATCCACTTCATCAACAAGAAGATGCCGGGTGGTCTGCCCAAGAAGACGGCCCGGGCCTTGCTGGACATCGAAGACAAGCACTACGTGCCGATCATCCGCGACCCGAAGGCGACGACCAGCGACACCGAGGCCGTCTTCTATTTCCCGGGCTGTGGTTCCGAGCGGTTGTTCAGCCAGGTGGGTCTGGCGACCCAGGCGATGCTGTGGCACGCGGGCGTGCAGACGGTGTTGCCGCCGGGCTACCTCTGCTGCGGCTATCCGCAGCGCGGGTCGGGTCAGTTCGACAAGGCCGAGCAGATCATCACCGACAACCGGGTCTTGTTCCACCGCGTGGCCAACACGCTGAATTACCTGGACATCAAGACGGTGGTGGTCTCCTGCGGTACCTGCTACGACCAGCTGCAGGGCTACAAGTTCGAGGAAATCTTCCCCGGCTGCCGCATCGTGGACATCCACGAGTACCTGCTCGAGCGGAGCATCACGCTGCCGAAGGCGGATGGGGCCACCTACCTGTACCACGACCCCTGCCACAGCCCCATGAAACTGCAGGAGCCGATGAAGACGGTGAAGGCGCTCGTTGGGGAAGGCGTGGTCAAGAGTGAGCGGTGCTGCGGCGAATCTGGCACCTTGGGTGTCACCCGCCCGGACATCGCCACCCAGGTGCGTTTCCGCAAGGAAGAAGAGTTGCGCAAGGCCGAGGCGCAGTTGCGTGGTTCCGGGGCGGTGGGCCCGAAAGACGATCTCAAGATCCTGACTTCCTGCCCCAGCTGCCTGCAGGGTTTGTCGCGCTATGGCGGCGATTTGCAGAATGGCCTGCTCGAGGCCGACTACATCGTGGTCGAGATGGCCCGCAAGATTCTGGGTGCCGATTGGATGGAGCGCTACGTCGAGCGCGCCAATGCCGGTGGCATCGAGCGGGTGCTGGTCTGATGGCGCCGGTGGCAGGCTGCGAGTTGTGCGCCGAGCGCACCACCTCGGCATGGACCGAGGTGGTGGCCGATGCCAGGCTGCGGGTGGTCCGCGTTCTGGATGCGCCAGATTTCCCTGCCTTCTACCGGGTGATCTGGCGCGACCACGTGGCCGAGCTGAGCGACTTGTCCGACGACGACCGAGCCCACTGCCTCGCGGCGGTGGTGGCGGTCGAGGCCGCTTTGCGGGCTGCACTGGCGCCGACCAAGATCAACCTGGCCGCGCTGGGCAACATGGTGCCGCACTTGCACTGGCACGTCATCGCCCGGTTCGATTGGGACAGCCACTTTCCGCAGCCGATCTGGGGGGCGCGCCAACGTGATGTTGTGCCGCCAGCGGGCGAACGCATGCGCCTCCCCCTGAACAAGCTTGATGAGTTGGTCCGCCAGTCGGTGGAAACACGGGTGTTCGGGTTGGGTAGGATCGGGGGCTAACGGCGGAGTTGACCGCCGTTTTCACATTGACCGCCCACATGATCATTCGCCACACCCCCAGCCTTCTGCTCGCCCTGACTTTGGCCGCCTGTGGCGGCTCGGACGGCACCACCGACGTGGGTGACAACGGCGATATCGCCGTGCACAACAGTGGTGCCGATGAGGTGACTGCGGGGGGCACGCTCACCTTCACGGCCACGGTGACCAACGAAGGCCCCGCAGCGGTCGGCGACGTCCAGCTGACCCACCATCTGGACGGCCCGGGTACGGTGGCGTCCATCACCTGCAGCGCCACCGGCGGGGCCGTCTGCCCTGCGACGCCGGGAGCCGACATGTCGGTGCCCAGCATGCCGGTGGGCGGTGGGCTGGTGTTCACCATCAGCGTGACCACCACGGCCGATCAAATTGGTGCCGTGACAAGCGCGCTGATCGCTACCTCTGAGGCGGACGATGACACGGCCAACAACACGGGCGAAGCGACCACCATCGCACTGGATGGGCGCAACGGCGACTACACCGTCTATGGCAGCAATGGGCGGAAGTACACGCTGACGCTGAACTTCAACCAGATGACGTACGAGATGAGCGGCCAGCAAATGACCCGCTCAGGCACCTTCACGCGAGATGCAGACGGCGTGGGGTATGTCTTCGGCGGCACGGCGCGCTTCCGGATGGCCCAAGACATGGTCGTCGGTGGTTTTGACTTCGACCTCGAAGGCAGCGAGCACCCGTACGACAAAGGCGTCCGGCCGATCGTTGGGGCTCGGGTCTTCAGCACCGATCTGGCCGCCCTCGCCGGAAAGAGCTTCAATTTGCTGGGCTTGAACCTGCGCCGCAATGACATGCTGGAGTCGGTGGTGTATCCCTCGACGATCGCCAATGGCGAGCTCCGCAGCTGCCGGGCACCTGTGCCGGTCCGCTTCGATCAGTGCCCTGAAAACTTTCGCTATGTCTATGCGCTGTCCGTGGTCGGCTCCGAGTTCAAGGGGACTGATGCCACTCACAAGGACGTGATCCACTTCCGTGTCGCCCGATCGGGTGACACCGTGGTCCTGCTGCGGGCCGAGGACGCCGCCGATGCCACCGGGCGCCATTTCCGCGTCGGGTTGGCCGAGACGGCGGGCCTGGCCGGCGGTACCTTCGGCACCAGCAGTACCAGCTCGGCTTGGGGTGCCACGGTGCTGACAGACACCCGTTACAGCTTCTCCGGCACGCTGACGGACGGCACCGCCTCTAACTTTGCCGCCTACCTGGTCCCGTTGACCGACGTCGGCCCCGACGGTTTGCGCAAAGGCAACCGGGTGGCAGGTGATGCGCCGATCTATCTCGGCCAGAACGGCGGCCTGGTGGTGATGCTGGGCGCGGCCGACGGCGGAGCCGAAGGCCAGATCGATCTGGGCCTGCGTTGAGCCGCGGCGTCACGATGGCGGCCCCTTTACCCCCACCTCAGCCGACGGCACTCACGCTGCACCAAAGCTCGAAGGTGCTGGAAATCACCTTTGACGACGGGCGCAACTTCCGCATTCCGTTCGAGCTGATGCGGGTTTACTCTCCCTCCGCCGAAGTGCAGGGCCATGGTCCCGGCCAGGAGGTGCTTCAGACGGGAATGCGCAACGTAGGGATCGACTCGATCGAGCTCGTCGGCCACTATGCGGTGCAGCCGCGCTTTTCAGACGGGCATGACAGCGGTATCTTCACGTGGGAACTGCTATACCGTCTGGGTGCGCAAGAAGCCGAGCACTGGGCGCGCTACGAAGAACGACTGAAAAAGGCTGGGTTGGAACGCGACTTGCCAATGTCCCCCAAAGGTGGCGGCGGCACATGCGGACACCATTGACCTGATTGGCAGTGCCAGCATCCGTGCTGGAGGGAACAGATGTCTCAGACCCATTTCGGTTACCAAAGCGTCGACGAGAGAGAAAAGGCGAAGCGCGTCAAAGGCGTCTTCGATTCCGTGGCCTCCAAGTACGACGTGATGAACGACCTCATGTCGATGGGGCTTCATCGCGCGTGGAAGTCTTACACCGTTGCGGTGGCGAACCTGCGCGAAGGCGACAAGGTGCTCGACATCGCGGGGGGCACTGGCGATCTGGCGAAGGCGTTCGCACGGCGCGTCGGGCCCTCTGGACAGGTGGTTCACACCGACATCAACGAGGCGATGCTGCGCACCGGACGCGACCGGATGCTCGACGATGGCTTGGCGCTGCCCACCACGATTTGTGACGCTGAGCAACTCCCGTTTCGGACGGGCAGTTTCGATCTGGTCAGCGTGGCCTTCGGCCTGCGCAACATGACGCACAAGGAGCGGGCGCTGGCTGAGATGGCCCGCGTGCTGCGCGATGGCGGTCGCCTGCTGGTGTTGGAGTTTTCCAAGGTGGCGCCGCCGCTGCAGAAGACTTATGACTGGTATTCCTTCAAGGTGCTCCCCAAATTGGGGCAGTGGGTGGCGGGCGATGCGGACAGCTACCGCTATCTCGCGGAATCGATCCGCATGCATCCGGATCAGCAGGCCCTCAGGGCGATGATGAAATCGGCAGGCTTCGGCCATGTCGATGTTCACAACCTCACGGGTGGTGTGGTCGCGCTGCACGTCGGCATCAAATGTTGACGCCCCGCGATAGCCGATCTCAGGCCGGCTTTGGCGGTTGGCGAGCCCTGGGTTTGATGTCGGCCTTTGCGCCGAGCGAGTTGGGTGCGATGCCGAACTTTGCCGAGCCCGCTGTGGCCGTCTGGAAGGCCATTTGGCGCAATGCCCGGCAGGTCTATCCGAGTTCTCACCCGATGTCGTGGGTGCGGCGGGCCCGCTTCTGCGCCAATGCCTGGATGTGCCGCCGCGAGTGGCGGGCGCTGCGTCATGTGCCGCCGCAGTCCGAGCTGGGCAAGATGATGCAGGCGCGGCGCGACATGGCGCACATCCTCGCCTGGCCTTATCTTCACCGGGCCTGGTCGATTCGCCATCGTGTCGAGACGGTGGTGGCGCACTATCGCCACGTCGAGCGTCATGCCTGGTTGCAGATTCCCCTGGGCACGCGCCAGTTGCTGGCCCATGTCGGGCCCGCCGAAGAGGGCCTGACGCTGCAGCTCGACCAGCCGGAATGGATGTCGCAAGAGGGTGAACTGACCCTCAGCCTGTTCGAGGGCACGATGCGCCTGTACTCGGTGGCGTTTTCGATCGGCCGCCGCAAGGGTCGGCCCACGCTTTACATCGGTGCCATCCAGGGGCGGTCCACCAAAGGAATCACCGAACGCTATGCCGAGCTGACAAAGCGCCTGCATGGTTGTCGTCCCCGAGATCTGGTGTTGCTCGCCACGCTGTTCCTCGCCGAGGCGATGGACATCGAGAGGGTGTACGCGATCAGCGACTACTACCGCCACTACCGCCATGCGCGGATGCTCGCCCGCCTTGACAAGAACGTGCCGACGGCCGATTACGACGAAATCTGGCGCGACCGGGGTGGCGTCGAGACGGTGGACGGTTTTTTCGCCATTGAGACGGCATACCAGCCGCGACCTCTGGAAACCGTGGCGACGAAGAAGCGCGCGATGTACCGGCGTCGCTACGAGATGCTGGGGGCGGTGCGCGAATCGCTGCATGGCGCCGCCCGTGCCAACCAGCCTCCTGCACAATTGCAGCACGAGCCGGCACTCTGATCTTTGGCCGGGCTCGCCCGACCCATGACCACTGTCCTCCTGACCGGCGCTACCGGCTACATCGGCTCTCACACCTGGCTGGCGCTGCAAGCGGCTGGCTTCTCGGTGGTGGGCCTCGATGATTTTTCCAACAGCTCATCCGAGGTGTTGCACCGCATCCAGGCACTCGGTGGCCAGACGCCCCAATTCGAGCGGGCGTCGGTCACAGATGCTGCGGCGTTGGACAGCGTGTTCGAGCGCCACCGCATCGATGCGGTCGTCCACTTCGCGGCCTTCAAGGCGGTTGGAGAGTCGGCCGAGCAGCCCCTGGCCTACTACGCCAACAACCTGGGCGGCTTGGTCGCCACTTGCGATGCGATGCGCCGTCATGGCGTCAAGGCGATGGTGTTCAGCTCCAGCGCCACCGTGTACGGGCCGCCTCAATATCTGCCGTACGACGAAGCACATCCGTTGTCGGCGATGAATGTTTACGGGCGCACCAAACTGTTTGGCGAGCAGATACTGCGCGACCTGGAGGCCTCCGACCCCTCGTGGAAGATCGCCTGGCTGCGGTACTTCAACCCGGTGGGTGCCCACGAAAGCGGCCGCCTGGGCGAGGACCCGCGCGGCGTGCCGAACAACCTGATGCCGTACGTCACCCAGGTGGCGGTGGGCCGGCGCGAGTTCCTGCAGGTGTTCGGCGGCGACTACGAGACGGTCGATGGCACGGGCGTGCGCGACTACTTGCACGTCGTCGATCTCGCCGAGGGGCATGTGGCCGCTCTGCGCTACTTGCTGGATCAACAGCAATCGCTCACCGTCAACCTCGGTGCCGGCCGCGGTACCAGCGTTCTGGAATTGGTGCGCGCGTTTGAGCGAGCCAGTGGGCGGCCGGTGCCCTACCGTATCGTGGACCGACGCGTGGGCGATCTACCAGCGTTCTGGGCCGACGCCACGCGAGCGCGCGAAGTGCTGGGGTGGCAGACCCGCCGCGACCTCGACACCATGTGTGCCGACAGCTGGCGTTGGCAACAGGCCAATCCCCACGGATTCGGCTGCTGACAGTTCTGACGTTTTGAGGCTGGTGGGCGCGCAACGCCGCAGCCCAGAATCGCGGCCACCTGCCGCCGGCGGGCGCTGCTTCGGCAGCCTCATCCCTTTGCATGGAGAGTTGCGCATGGCTCACAGACTGCAAGCCGCCGCCCTGGCCTTGACCGTCGCGCTCGTCACGTCCGCGTCAGCCCAGCCCGCCGACGACCCCGCCATCCAGCCCGTGGGGCCTGCGGCATCGGCCATCAAGGTCATCTTCGTGATTGCCTTCGAGAACCACGACTCGAAGCAGATCTACGGCAACACCGCGGATGCGCCCTACATCAACAACGTGTTGATGCAGAAGTACGCCTATTCGACGAACTTCGGCGACGTGTTGCCTTCGTTGCCGAGCGAGCCCCACTACGTGTGGATGGAGGCGGGTACCAACAAGTTCTCCGACCACACCTTCACTGGCGATGGGGATGCGACCGCCAGCAACAGCACCGGCAGCACCGCGCACCTCGTCACACAGATCAAAAATGCGGGTACGGGCATCAGCTGGATGTCCTACCAGGAAGGGTTGAACAAGCGCACCGGCCGGTGCCCGATCGCCTCAGACGGCTACTACGCGGCCAAGCACAACCCCTTCGTGTTCTTCCGCGATGTGTCGGGCAACCCGCCGTCGAAGACCAACACGTACTGCGCCGATCACCACAAGAACTACAAGGCGCTCGCTGACGATCTGGCCAATGCACGCGTGGCCACCTTCAACTTCATCACGCCCAACCAGTGCAACGACATGCACGGCGACATCGGTTGCCCGAACAGCAACGAGATCCGCGCCGGCGACAACTGGCTGAAGAAGAACCTGCCGCCGATCATCGACTATGTCAATGCTCACCAAGGCGCGATCTTTCTCGTCTGGGACGAGGGCAGCAACACCAATCTGATGCCGTTCATCGCCGTGGGGCCGGGCGTCAAGAAGGGGTACGCCAGTTCGGTGAAGCTCGACCACAGCTCCTTGCTGAAGTCGGTGGAAGAGATCCTGCAGCTGCCTTTGTTGGCGACCGTCAGCGGGGCGACTGATTTCGCCGATCTGTTCCAGGCGGGCCAGTTCCCCTGACGATGCGCCGTGTCATGGGCCGCCTCCTACAATCCGGCCCATGGCAAACCCCGTCACGGATCTGCTGCTTCCCGCGGCGACCGACCGCTTCATCCTGCTGGCCAACCATGTGCTCTCCGCGGCGCCGGCTGCCACCGAACGGCTTCGGGCCCATGCGGGCCGTGTGCTGCGCGTGGAGGTCGAGAACTGGCGTGTGCCCTTGCCGCCGCCCCCGCCACTAACCTTGCGCATTTCGCCGGCCGGCTTGTTCGAGGACGCGGGCGAGCAGGGCACGGTTACCGAGCCCGACCTCAGACTGCGTGTCGATGCGTCCCACCCGATCGACGCAGCCCGCCGGGTGGTCACGGGCGAGCTGCCGGCGTTGCAGGTCGAGGGTGACGTGGCACTGGCTTCGGACATGAACTGGGTGGTGGCCAATGTCCGATGGGACATTGCCGCGGACATCGAGCGCGTGTTCGGTCCTCTGGTGGCAGGGGGGCTGGCTCAGGTGGGCGGAAAGCTCGCCAGCACCGCTCGAACGCTCGCCGAGGGCGCCGCCAGCGTCTGGCGAAAGCCTTGATGGCTCGGCTCCCCGTGGTTGTGGCTGCGGCGACCCGCTGCGGCTTCTGAGGCCTGCGCCATGCGTTTCGTACTGCGGCTCGTCCGCATCGTCATCACGCTGCTGAGATACGGCATCGACGAGTTGGCGCTGTCGGGCTTCCGGCAACGGCGGTTGCGTGCGCTGTCCGGTGTGCTGACACTCGGGCGCCGATTTGATCTGCCCCGTGGCGTGCGTCTGCGCATGGCCCTCGAGCATCTGGGGCCGATCTTCATCAAGTTCGGGCAAGTGCTGTCCACGCGGCGCGACCTGATGCCGCTGGACATTGCCGACGAACTGGCCAGGCTGCAAGACCGCGTGCCGCCGTTCCCGGCAGACCAGGCGCGGCGCATCATCGAATCCGAGCTGCGCCAACCTATCGACAGCCTTTTTGCGCATTTCGACGAAGTGCCGGTGGCCAGTGCTTCGGTGGCCCAGGTGCATTTCGCCACGCTGCTGGATGGCCGTGAAGTCGCCGTGAAGGTGCTGCGCCCGGGCATGCTGGCGGTGATCGACGACGACTTGGCGATCCTGCACATGCTGGCGCGGTGGGTGGAGCGCATGTCGGCCGACGGCCGCCGCCTGCGCCCGCGCGAAGTCGTCAATGAGTTCGACACGTACCTGCACGACGAACTCGATCTGGTCCGCGAGGCGGCCAACGCGGCACAGCTTCGCCGCAACATGGCCGATTTGCCGCTCATCCTGGTGCCCGAGATGCACTGGGACTTGTGCACCCGCAACGTCTGCGTGATGGAGCGTATGAAGGGGGTGCCGATCAGCCAGGTCGATCGGCTGCGCGAAGCGGGCGTGGACATCAAGAAACTGGCTCGCGACGGTGTCACCATCTTCTTCACCCAGGTGTTCCGGGACGGTTTTTTCCACGCCGACATGCACCCGGGCAACATCCAGGTCAGTCTCGATCCCGCCACCTTCGGCCGCTACATCGCGCTGGATTTCGGCATCATCGGCACGCTCACCGAGACGGACAAGGAATACCTCGCGCAGAACTTCATCGCGTTCTTCCGACGCGACTACAAGCGAGTGGCCGAGCTGCACGTCGAGTCTGGTTGGGTGCCGCCGACGACTCGGGTGGATGCGCTCGAAGGCGCCATTCGTGCCGTCTGTGAGCCGCAGTTCGATCGACCGCTGAAGGACATTTCACTGGGCCAGGTGTTGATGCGCCTGTTCCAGACCTCGCGGCGCTTCAACGTGGAGATTCAGCCGCAGCTCGTGCTGCTGCAGAAGACCTTGCTGAACGTCGAGGGCCTGGGCCGTCAACTCGACCCTGACCTTGACCTGTGGACCACCGCCAAGCCCTTTCTCGAGCGCTGGATGGACGAGCAGATCGGCCCGCGAGCCTTGTGGCGCCGCCTGAAGGATGAAGCGCCCCACTACGCGAAGCTGTT
The DNA here is from genome assembly GCF_038066555.1 of Ideonella lacteola. Taxonomy (NCBI): domain Bacteria; kingdom Pseudomonadati; phylum Pseudomonadota; class Betaproteobacteria; order Burkholderiales; family Sphaerotilaceae; genus Ideonella; species Ideonella lacteola. The sequence continues at coordinate 325,296 of NZ_JBBUTG010000002.1, forward strand.
GCCCGAGTTGCCGCGGCTGCTGCACGACGCGCTGGCCCGTCGCCACGCGTCGTCGCCAGACGACCAGAGCGTCTTGCTGGCCGAGCTGTTGCGCGAGCAGCGCCGCACCAACCGGCTGATCAGCGGCCTGAGCTGGGGGCTGCTGGGCTTCCTGGCGGGGGCCGTGCTGGCACGCTTGGTGCTCAGCTACCGAGGCTTCTGAAACCGGGCCCTCTGACACCGGGCGTTCTGACACCGGGGCTGCCCCGGGTCAGGCCGGCCACCAGCGGCCCGATAATGCCGCGCGCTGTTCCGCTCGTTTCACGGTCGACTCATGAACTCCATCCTGATCACCTTCGTCGTGCTGTACCTCGTGGGCACGTTGGCCTTGGGCGTCTGGGCCGGCACGCGTATCAAGACCACCAGCGATTTCGCGGTGGCCGGTCGCAGCCTGCCCTTGGTCATGGTGATCACCACCACCTTCGCGACCTGGTTCGGCGCCGAAACCGTGATGGGCATCCCGGCCAAGTTCGTGCAGGGCGGCCTGAACTCGATCATCGAGGATCCGTTCGGCGCCGGCATGTGCTTGGTGCTGGTCGGTGCGTTCTTCGCCACCAAGCTCTACCGCCAGAACCTGCTGACCATCGGCGACTTCTACCGCAAGCGCTTTGGCAAGGGCATCGAGGTGTTCTGCTCGTCCGCCATCATCCTCAGCTACCTGGGTTGGGTGGCTGCCCAGATCACCGCGCTGGGGTTGGTGTTCTCCGTGCTCACCAACGGCGTGGTGGACGAGACCGCCGGCATGATCATCGGTACGTTGGCTGTGCTGGTGTACGTGGTGGTGGGCGGTTTCGTCGCCGTCGCCTGGACCGACTTCATCCAGATGATCGTGCTGGTCATCGGCCTGACTGTCATCGCCATCTTCTCTGCCGACCTGGCAGGGGGCAGCGACAAGGTCTTGGCCATGGCGCACAACGCTGACCTGTTCCGCTTCCTGCCGCCGCCCACTTTCACCGAGGTCGCCATGTTCATCGGGGCAGGCCTGACGATGATGCTGGGCAGCATCCCGCAGCAGGACGTGTTCCAGCGCGTGATGTCGGCCAAGGACGAGCGCACCGCCCGCAACGGCGCGATGATCGGCGGCTTCAGCTACATCCTGTTCGCGGCGGTGCCGATGTTCATCGTCGCCAGCGCGGTGGTGGTGATGGGCGACAAGGCGCTCGACATGGCGCAGAACGACTATCAGCGCCTGTTGCCCACGTTCGTGCTGACGCAGATGCCGCTGTTCATGCAGATCCTGTTCTTCGGTGCGCTGCTGTCGGCCATCAAGAGCACCTCGTCGGCGACGCTGTTGGCACCTTCGACCAGCTTCGTCGAGAACATCCTGAAGAACCTGCGCCCCGGCATGAAAGACCGTGAGCAGTTGCTGGCGATGCGGGTCACGATCGTGATCTTCGCGGGCCTGGTGCTGCTGTATGCCATCGCGATGCGAGGCACCACCATCTACGAACTGGTCTCCGCCGCTTACCAGATCACCTTGGTCGGGGCGTTCGTCCCGCTGGTCTTTGGCCTCTACTGGAAGCGCGCGACGACCCAGGGTGCCATCGCCTCCCTGGCGTTCGGCATTGGCACCTGGCTGATCTATTTCCCGCAGATCTCGACCTTCGGCGAGCATTTCCCTGGTCAACTGGCCGGGCTGCTCGCTGCCCTGGTCGGCATGGTCGTCGGGTCGCTGGCGCCGCAGGTCCTGAAGAACCGCCACGAGGCTGTTCACACCTTGAAGGCTTGAAAAATCGGGGCTTAGTACCCAGCTGGGCAGTGCACCGCGGGTGGGCGCCGCAGGGCGTCCGCTTATAATTTCCTGTTTTGAATCAAGGGTTTGGTCATGCCTATTTACGCTTATCGCTGCGCCGCCTGCGGCCATTCGCGTGATGTGCTGCAAAAGCTGTCCGATGCGCCGCTGACGCAGTGCCCGGCCTGTGGGGCCGAGCAGTTTTCCAAGCAAATCACCGCGGCCGGCTTTCAGCTGAAGGGCTCGGGCTGGTACGCCACTGACTTCCGCAACAACGGCGGCAGTTCGTCCACCTCCGGCACCGCTGCGGCCGCAGCCAAGTCCGATGGCACCGCCTCCTCTGGTGCCGACAGCGGTTCGAGCTCGGGCGGCTCCGAGTCGGCCAGCAGTGGCGGCACGCCGTGCGGCGGCTCCTGCGCCTGCCACTGATTCGCCGCGCGAAACCCGGGACACCGCTTGAAAAAATACCTCATCGCCGGCCTGCTGACCTGGCTGCCCCTGGCCATCACCATCTGGGTGCTGCTGTGGGTGCAGGGCTTGCTGGATGGCATGTTCAAAGGCTTCCTGCGTCTGGCGCAAGCGGTGGTGCCAGGCAGTGCCGAGAGCCTCAAGGCCTTGGGCGAATGGCCCGGCCTGGGCGTCGTCGTCATGGTCGCGTTGATGCTGTTCACCGGCATCTTCGTGACCAACCTGTTCGGCCAGTGGTGGCTGAAGCAATGGGATGCGTTGATGAACCGCATCCCGATCGTTCGCTCGATCTACAGTTCGGTCAAGCAGGTTTCCGACACCTTGTTCTCCAGCAATGGCAACGCCTTTCGCGAAGCCGTGCTGGTGCAGTATCCGCATGCCGGCTCGTGGACCATCGCGTTCGTCACCGGCAAGCCCAGTGGTGAGGTGGCCGACAAGCTGCCATCCGAGCACGTCAGCCTGTACGTGCCCACCACCCCCAACCCAACGTCAGGCTTCTTCCTCATGATGCCGCGCGCGGCCGTGCAGCCGCTGGACATGAGCGTCGACGAAGCGTTGAAATACATCATCTCGATGGGCGTGGTGGCGCCTCCGCCCACCGCCGTGCCCCCGGCAAGCCGAGTGGCTTTGCCGGAGGGGGCCGACCCCAATCGGGGGGGCTGAGTCGCCGAGAGCGTCCGGCACTCAGTCCTGAGGGTTGACCACCCCGCCCCGACAGCCTACCAATCCGATTCACGCGCGCGGCGGCATTGGGCCCGCCAGCGCCACCCCACATCAAGAAGCACTGGAGTGCACACATGAGAACAACGTACTGCGGCTTGGTCAGCGAAGCGCTGGCCGGCCAGACCGTGACCCTGATGGGCTGGGCCCATCGTCGCCGTGACCATGGCGGCGTGATCTTCATCGAACTGCGCGACCGCGAAGGCCACGTGCAGATCGTTTGCGATCCTGACCGTCCCGAGATGTTCAAGATCGCCGAGAGCGTTCGCAACGAGTTCTGCCTCAAGGTGATCGGCAAGGTCCGCGCGCGGCCTGCCGACAAGGAAAACGCCAACCTCGCCAGCGGCAAGGTCGAAGTTTTGTGCCACGAACTGGAAGTGCTGAACGCCTCGGTCACGCCCCCGTTCCAACTCGACGACGAGAACCTGTCGGAAACCACGCGCCTGACGCATCGCGTGCTGGACCTGCGTCGCCCGCAGATGCAGAAGAACCTGATGCTGCGCTACCGCGTGGCGATGGAGGTGCGCAAGTTCCTCGATCACAACGGCTTCGTCGACATCGAAACCCCGATGCTGACCAAGTCCACCCCCGAGGGCGCGCGCGACTACCTCGTGCCCAGCCGCGTGCACGATGGCCACTTCTTCGCGCTGCCGCAGTCGCCCCAGTTGTTCAAGCAGCTGCTGATGGTGGCGGGGTTCGACCGCTACTACCAGATCACCAAGTGCTTCCGCGACGAAGACCTGCGCGCCGATCGGCAGCCTGAGTTCACCCAGATCGATATCGAAACCTCGTTCCTGAACGAGGAAGAAATTCGCGGCATGTTCGAAGGCATGATCCGCACGGTGTTCCGCAACGCCATCGGGGTCGACTTGCCGGGCTACCCGGTGATGACCTATGCCGATGCGATGCACCAGTACGGCTCCGACAAGCCCGACCTGCGCGTGAAGCTCAAGTTCACCGAGCTGACCGACGTGATGAAGGACGTCGACTTCAAGGTCTTCTCCACCCCGGCCACCGCCCCAGGTGGCCGCGTCGTCGCGCTGAAGGTGCCCGGCGGTGGCGACATGAGCCGCGGCGAGATCGACGGCTACACCGAGTTCGTCAAGATCTATGGGGCCAAGGGCCTCGCCTGGATCAAGGTCAACGACGTGCAGAAGGGCCGTGAAGGCCTGCAGTCGCCGATCGTGAAGAACCTTCACGACGCCTCCATCGCTGAAATCATTGCGCGCACCGGCGCTTGCAATGGTGACCTGATCTTCTTCGGCGCCGACAAGGCCAAGGTGGTCAACGATGCCATCGGCGCGCTGCGCGTGAAGATCGGCCACAGCGAGTTTGGCCGCAACCACGGGCTGTTCGAAGACAAGTGGGCACCGCTGTGGGTGGTGGACTTCCCGATGTTCGAATACGACGAGGAAGAAGACCGCTGGAACGCCGTTCACCACCCCTTCACCAGCCCGAAGGATGGCCACGAAGACCTGATGGACACCGACCCCGGTGCCTGCATCGCCAAGGCCTATGACATGGTGCTCAACGGCTGGGAACTGGGCGGTGGCTCGATCCGTATCCACCGCGCCGAGGTGCAGAGCAAGGTGTTCAGCGCCCTGAAGATCACGCCCGAAGACGCCAAGGTCAAATTCGGCTTCCTGCTGGATGCGCTGCAGTACGGCGCCCCGCCGCACGGTGGCCTGGCCTTCGGCCTGGATCGCCTGGTGACGCTGATGACCAAGGCCGAGTCGATCCGCGACGTGATCGCCTTCCCCAAGACCCAGCGCGCCCAGTGCCTGCTGACCGGTGCACCCAGCCTGGTCGACGAAAAGCAACTGCGCGAGTTGCACATCCGCCTGCGCAATGCGGCGGTGGCCGGCTGAACGCGGCTGCGATCTCCCGCCGATGCACCCAGGGCCCTTCGGGGCCCTTTTTCTTGGTCACGCCGTACCGTGCTTGGTCTCGAAGCGGATGCCGATGTCTTTCAGCAAGGGCGTGGGCAGTTGGCCGCCGGCGCAGACGATCACGGCGTCGTTGCGCAGCGTCAGTCGCTCGCCGTCGGGAAGGCGCAGCGTCACGTCGGCTGGGGAGATGGCTTCAACCTCGCTGCGCAGACGCACACTGAGCCGGCCCTCGGCTTGCAGGCGCTGCAGTCGCTCGCGGTTCTTCGGCTTGACGCGTGAAAAGGCATCGCCCCGGTATGAGAGCGTCACCTGCGTGGCGGGCACGTCGGCCATGGCGATCGCCGCTTCGAGCGCGCTGTCGCCGCCGCCCACCACCAGCACCGCCTGGCCAGCGTACTGCGCCGCATCGACCAGCCGATAGGCGACTTTCGGCAGGTCTTCGCCCGGCACGCCCAGCGTGCGGGGTGTTCCCCGCCGCCCGATCGCCAGCAGCACCGATCGGGTGTGCAGCGTGCCGCGCGAGGTCGAGACGACCAGGCTGTCGCCAGCCGGCGTGATGGACTGCATCCGTTCGCCAAACTGTATGGCGAGGCGGAACTTCAGCACCACGCCGTGCCAGAACTCCAGCAGCTTTTCCTTGCTCACCTCGTTGAACCGCACCTGGCCGACCAGCGCCAGCTTCACCGGTGCCGTCATCGCCACTTTCTGGCGCGGGTAGTGGAAGACCGATCCGCCGAGAGAGTCTTCCTGCTCGATGATGCGGTAGCGCAGCTTTTTCTCGATGGCGGCCAGCCCGGCAGACAGGCCCGCGGGCCCCGCGCCCACAATCACCACGTCGAGCTGGTCGGCGTCGCGGGCGCGGCCCCGGGCGGCGATGGCCTCCATCGCCTGGCGCCCCTGCTCTGCGGCCTTTCTGATGAGCCCCATGCCGCCCAGCTCGCCCGCGATGAAGATGCCCGGCACGTTGGTCTCGAACTGCGGTGTCAGCAATGGAATGTCGACGCCGCGCTTCTCAGTACCGAAGACGAGCGAGATCGCATCGAACGGGCAAGCGGCCTGGCAGGCGCCGTGGCCGATGCAGGCGGAGGCGTTGATCAGCGTCGCTTTGCCGCCCACCATGCCCAGCGCCTGTTCGGGGCACGCGCGAACGCAGGTACTTGAGCCGATGCAGCGCGCCGGGTCGACCACCGGGTGCAGTGACGCTGGCTCATTCAAGCCGGCTGCCTGGGCCTCGGCCCATTCTTCGGCATGGTGGCGCTCGCGCCGGGCCCGGCGCCAAGGATGCCCACCGACCGCTGCCAGCAGCAGCAGCAGGTAGGGCCACGCCGTTGCCCAGCTCACTTCACGACGTCGGCAATGACCAGCGCCACGCCCTGCGCGCCCGGCGCCACTGGGGCAGACAGGCCTTGCAGATCGCCGGGCTGCGGCATCGCCTGGCCAGATTTGGACACCCTCGCCCCGACCACCACCTGCGCAGACTGGCTCAGCCGCGCCTGTGGGCTCATGGCGAGGCTGTCGTCGAGCGTGAACTCGAAGGGCAGGTCGCGCACCCGCTTCTTCAGGATCGCCAGCGGCATGCGTGCGCCCTCTGACGGTCGCGCAAACACGAACACCGTGTCGTCGGGCCCCGCCTGGTTGGCGAGCGCGGGCGCGAGTTCAACGCGGCCCCGTATCGCCTCGCCACCGGCTGCCGGCGTGTCGTTGGCGGGTGCGGGCATGCCGGCCAACTGCCGCGCTTCGGCCAAGTTGGCCCGAGCCTGCTGCACCAGCCCGTTGTCAGCCGGGCCCGCTTGCGAGGCCTGCTCCCAGTGGCGCACGGCTGCGGCGTAGTCCTTTTTTTCGAAGGCGATCGTGCCAGCCAGCAGCAAGGCCTTCAGCTGCTTGGGGTCGACCGCCAACGCCTGCTCGATCAGCTGCGCCGGCTCGCCATCGAAGTTGCCACGCAGCACGGCCAGGGCATCGGCCAGGTCAGCCAAGGCCTGCGCATGCTGGGGCTGCCGTTCCAGCACGTGACGGTAAGCCGCCACAGCCGGCTCGAACCGGCCCAGCACCGCGTAAGAGCGGCCGAGCATCAGCCAGCCTTCCACGTTGTCGGGCTCCTTTTCCATGCGCGCGGCGAGCGTCTGCACCATGCCCTGGATGTCGCTGCTGGTCATCGAATGGGGCGAAGACGCGCCATCGTTTGCGGGGGCGGCGGCCACCGGAGGGGCGGGTGGAAGGGCGCCTGGTGCCGTGTTCCAGCCTTCGCGGCTGCCCAGCCACCAGGTGCCTGCGACGCCGAACGCGGCCACGAAGGCCACCAGCCCCATGACCATCCGTCGCGATGGGCGGGTGCCGGCACGTTGCTGGGCTTCGAGTTCGCGCAGCCGCGCCCGCAGTTCTTCTATCGATTCAGTCATCGGTGGGTTCGGGTTCAAAAGCGTCGTCGGGCATTCGGCTTCGGCGGCGCAGCACCACGATCAGGGCGATCAGGCCGCCCAGCATCAGGACGGCCGGGCCAAACCACAGCAGCGCCGTGCGCTCGTTCACCGGTGGCCGATACAGGACAAAGTCGCCGTAGCGGTCGGTCATGAAGCGGCGCACGTCGTCCGGGCTGCGGCCGGCCTGGAGCTGTTCGCGGATTTGCTGGCGCAGATCCGAGGCCAGCTCAGCGTGGGAGTCGGCAATCGTCTGGTTCTGGCAGACCAGGCACCGCAGCTCGGCGGCGATCTCCATCATCTGGGCCTCGAGCGCCGGGTCGGCGGCGGCAGGGCGGGCCGCCTGGCCATGAGCGGTGCCCGCGATCAGGGCCGCCACGGCCCATGCCATCCAAAGCAGGCGTTTCATGACGACAGCCTCGCCAGAAGCGGCTCGATTTTCTCGCGCAGTGCCTGCGGCGTGATCGGCCCGATGTGCTTGTAGCGCACGACGCCCTGGCGATCGATCACGAAGGTTTCCGGTACACCGTAGACGCCGTAGTCGAGCCCGATGCGGCCCTGCGGATCGAACAGAGAATCGGCGTAGGGGTTGCCAAGGCTCTGCAGCCAGGCCTTGCCGGCCTCGCGCTCGTCCTTGTAGTTCAGCCCGATCAGGGTGACATCCGGCCGCTGCCGTGCGAAGGCCACCAGCACCGGATGCTCGTCGCGGCAGGCGCCGCACCACGATGCCCACACGTTCAAGATCCACACCTTGCCCAGCAGCTCTTGCTGGGTGATGCGGCGCGCCGGATCGGCCAGCGTGGGGGCCGCAAAGGTCGGTGCCGGCTTGTCGATCAAGGGCGAGGGCACCTCGCGTGGATCGAGTTTCAGGCCCAGGCCCAGGAATATGGCCAGCGCGATGAACAGGCCCAGCGGGATCAGTGTGCGGGCCTTCATGCGACGGCCCCTTGAACGTTGGCCGATGGCGCGACGGCGGCACGGCGGCGGTAGCGCCGGTCGCTGGCTGCGAGGCCACCGCCGGCCGCCATGATGAGGGCGCCCAGCCAGATCCAGATCACCAAGGGCTTGTGCTGCACACGCAGCGTCCACGAGCCGTCGGCCTGCTCGTCGCCGAGCGAGACATACAGGTCGCGCCCCAGGTTGCTGTCGATCGAGGCCTCGGTCATCGGATTGCGCTGCACGCGGTACACCCGCTTCTCGGGCGTCAAGGTGGTCACCGCCGAGCCTTGCCGGGTGACCTCGACCCGCGCCTGTGCGGCGCGGTAGTTGGGCCCGGTCACGTCGTTCACGCCGAGGAAGCGGAACACGTAGCCGCCCACCTCGGTGGTCTCGCCTGGCTGCATGCGCACGTCGCTTTCGCTGTCGTAGGTCCGCACGGTGGTCACGCCGACGATGAATGCGGCCACGCCCAGATGGGCGATCCACATCCCGGCTTGCGCGCGGGTGATCTGGCGCCACTGGCGGCGCCACCCGGCGGCGTCGATCGCCACACCGGCGGCCACCCAGGTGCCCAAGGCGTAGCCGGCCACCGACCAGGGCGAGGCGCGCCCGGCCGTGGCCGCCACGGCCACCGGCACCAGCACCGTCACAACCGCCGCCCAGCGCAGCCGTCGCGCCAGCGAAGGCACTTCGTCACCCTTCCAGCGCGCCAGCGGGCCGACGCCGACCAGCACCACCAGTGGTGCCATCAACCATCGGAACACCGTGTCGAAGTAGGGCGGGCCGACTGAGATCTTTCCCAGGCCGAGCGCGTCCAGGAACAAGGGGTACATCGTGCCGAGCAGCACGGCGCCGGTGGCCGTCATCAGCAGCACGTTGTTCAGAAGCAGCGCGGTTTCCTTGGAGACCAGTGCGAAGCGTTGGCCCAGGCCCACGGCCGATGCGCGCCAGGCGTAGAGCGTCAGCGAAGCGCCGACGACCACCACCAGGAAGGCCAGGATGAACAGGCCGCGGCGCGGGTCGGTGGCAAAGGCATGCACCGATGACAGCACGCCCGAGCGGACCAGGAAGGTGCCCAGCAGCGACAGCGAGAACGCGCAGATGGCCAGCAGCACTGTCCAGGCCTTGAAGCTGCCGCGCTTTTCGCTCACCGCCAGCGAATGCATCAGCGCGGTACCCACCAGCCAGGGCATGAACGAGGCGTTCTCCACCGGGTCCCAGAACCACCAACCGCCCCAGCCCAACTCGTAGTACGCCCAGGCGCTGCCCAGCGCGATGCCGATCGTCAGGAAGATCCACGCGGCAATCGTCCATGGCCGTGACCAGCGGGCCCAGGCCGCATCCAGCTGGCCGCCCAGCAGCGCGGCGATCGCAAAGGCGAAAGCGACCGAGAAGCCCACATAACCCATGTAGAGCATGGGCGGATGGAACACCATGCCGGGATCCTGCAGCAGCGGGTTCAGGTCGCGGCCATCCATCACCGGGGGAAGCAGGCGCTCGAACGGGTTCGACGTCAGCAGCATGAACAGCAGAAAGCCGGCCCCGACCATCGACATCACGGCCAGCACCCGGCTCACGAACACCATCGGCAGGCCGCGGCTGAACCAGGCCACCGCCTGCATCCAGACCACCAGCATCGTCACCCACAGCAGCAGCGAGCCCTCATGCCCGCCCCAGACGCCGGCCAGCCGGTAGGCCAGCGGCAGCGCGGTGTTCGAGTTCGAAGCCACGTACAGCACCGAGAAGTCGTGCCGCACGAAGCTGGCTGCCAGCGCGGCAAAGGCGGCCAGCACCAGCAGCAGCTGGATGCGGGTCAGGGGCCGCATCAGGCCCATCCAGTCGGCCCGTTCACGGTGCGCGCCGGCCAGCCCCAGCGCGCTCTGCGCCAGCGCCACCGCCAGCGCGAGGATGAGGGCGATTTGTCCAAGCTCGGGGATCATCGGTTGTTCTCCACGAGTGTGGGGGCGGGCATGGGGCCGTGCGTGGCCGGCACCGGGCCTGCGGAGGCCGAGCCCGCCTGGGCGCGCTTCAGCGCCTCGGCGGCTTCGGGCGGCATGTAGTTTTCATCATGCTTGGCCAGCACCTCCCGGGCGGCGAAGACGCCATCAGGGCGCAGCGTGCCCTGGGCCACCACGCCCTTGCCTTCCTTGAACAGGTCGGGCAGCAGGCCGTTGAAGTCGACCGGCACATCGCGCTGCGTGTCCGTCACCACGAACCGCACCTGCACGCCGTTGCGCTGCACGCTGCCCTCCCGCACCAGGCCACCCAGGCGGAAGGGGCGCTGCTGTGGCGCCTCGCCCGAGGCCACCTGGCTCGGCGTGAAGAAGAACACCAGGTTGCTGTTGAAGGCGTTCAGCACCAGCGCCGTGGCGGCGGCCAGGCCCGCCAGCACGCCGCCTGCGATCGCGAGCCGTTTCTGACGCGGTGTCATTCAGCCTCCTCGGCCTTGCGTTCGGCGGCTGCCCGGCGCGCGCGGGCCACCCGCGATCGCACCAGCCAGGCTTCGATGCCCAGCAAGGCCAAGCAGGGCAGCCAGGCTCCCCAGACGAAGATGCCGTGCCCATCCAGCGTGAGAAGGCGACTGAACTGTTCCATCGTGGCTCAATGTGCGTCGCTGGCCCAGCCAGCGTCTTGTTCTTGCTCAAAGCTGAGGGCGCGGGCGCGCGTCAGCGAGGCGGCGATGGCGTGGGCCCAGAAGGCCACCGTGCACAACGCCAGTGCCAGCAGCATCTGCCGCGCCATCGTCGGCGCTGCCGTCATGCTGATGGAGGCGCCTTGATGCAAGGTGTTCCACCACTTCACCGAAAAATAGATGATCGGGACGTTCACCGCGCCCACCAGCGCCACCAGGGCACCGGCCTGGGCCGAGCGCCGATCGTCGTCGATCGACTCCACCAGCGCGATATAGCCCAGGTAGAGCAGCAGCAGGATCAACTCCGACGTGAGCCGCGCATCCCACACCCACCAGGTGCCCCAGGTGGGTTGCCCCCACAAGGCGCCTGTCCACAGCGCCATCGCCGTGTAGAGCGCCCCGGACGGCGCCAATGCACGCGCCAGGCGCGACGCCATCCGGATCTTGAACACCCAGCCCACCACGGCCCAGAAGGCCACCGCCAGGTAGCACACCATCGACAGCCAGGCCGCGGGCACGTGGATGAAGAGGATGCGATAGGCCTCGCCCTGGGTGGCATCGGTGGGGGCGACCACGAACCCGACGTAGAGCCCGGCCAGGCCGGTGACCAGGGCGATCACCCAGCACCAGCGCGCCACCACTGGCGCCAGGCGCTCGAAGCGGGCGGGCGAGGCGAACATCGTCCAGCGGCGCGGTGCCGTCGGGGCGGAGGAGGCGGCGAGAGTCATCGCGCTATTCCATGGCGATGCGCAAGGCGGCCGCCGTGAGCGGCGGCGCGCCCAGCGCAGTGAGGATCAACAAGGCGGCCTGCAGCGACAAGCCCGCCTCGGCAGGCTCGCCATTGAGCGCGGCCAGCACCGCACCACTGCCGAACACGAGGGTGGGCATGGCCAGCGGTAACACGAGCAGGAAGACCAGCGCGCTGCCGTGGCGCAGCCCCAATGCCAACGCCGCACCCAGCGCACCCAGCAGTGCAGTGACCGGCGTGCCCAGCAGCAGGCTGAGCATCAGCGTGCCGGCGGCGGGGCCCGGCAACCCGAAGGCCAGACCGGCCAGCGGCGCCAGGCACACCAGCGGCGCACCGCCCAGGAGCCACTGTCCCAGGACCCGCTCGGCGACCAGCCGCGTCATGGAGCGCTGGCCCAGCAGCATTTGCTCGAGCGAGCCGTCGGCGAGATCGGTGCTGAACATGCCCTGCACCGCCAGCAGCATCGCCAGCAGCGAGCACGCCCACACCACGCCCGGCGCCACCCTTCGAAGCAGGGCAGGTTCGGCACCGATGCCCAGCGGAAACAGGCTCACCGAGGCGACGAAGAAGGCCAGCGGCAGCAGCCAGCCGATCCGGTGTCGGGCCGCGGCGCGCAGATCGCGCGCAAGCAAGTTCATGGACCGGGTGCCTCATGGGGCGCTGGCGTCGGGCCGGGCACGGGGTTCAGATCGAAGGGCAGGATCCGCGGGCTGTTGAACGCCACATGGCTGGTCATCAGCAGCGAGCCGCCGCGGTCCAGGTGCACGGCAACCCAGGCTTCGAAACGCGCGCTGCCGTGGGCATCCAGCGCTTCGAGCGGCTCGTCGAGCAGCCAGGTGCGCGGCTCATCATCGAGCATCAGGCGGGCGAGCGCCGCCTTGCGCCGCTGGCCCTGGGAGAGCGTGCCGACGAATTGGTCGAGCTTGCCGGGCAATCCCACCTGCTCCAGCGCGTGCGCCATGCGCTCGCGCAGGGCGCCCGGGTGGTGCGGCGCTTCGGCATGCAGGCCTGCCAGGAAGCCCAGCGCTTCGCCCACGCGCAGCTCGCTCTTCAATGCGTTGGCGTGGCCGATGTAGCGCAGCCGGCCGCGCTGCAGGGGCGTGAGCGCACGCACCGGCGTGCCGTCGAACGAGACCTCGCCCTCCGCCGGCGGCACCAAGCCGCACAGGATGCGCAACAGGCTGGTCTTGCCGCTGCCGTTGGGCCCACGAAGCCAGAGCGCCTGGCCGGCTTGCAGGCGAAGGTGCAAACCGCGGAAGAGCCGTCGCCCGCCGCGCCGGCAGGCCACGTCCGAGGCGATCAAGCCGCTGTTGCCTTCAGAAATCAAGTCGGTACCCCAACGAGTAGTACAGGCGAGTCGAATTCTCGTTCTGTTGTGCGCTGCGAGTGTGGCTGAACTCGAAGTTCATGTCGGATTCAAGCACCCACTTCGGGCCGCCGCGCCAGGTGACGCGCAACCCCGGAGAGCCCCGCGAGGTGCGCACCCCATTCGGGCCGCTTTGCTGGTACCAGCGCAGCGAGGGTTCCACCTGCCACCGTTCGGCCAGCACCGACAGGTGGTTGTACGAGGCCAACCAGCCGTCGTAGTCTGGCCCCTTGACGGCGGTCAGGTTGAAGACGTGGGTGTCTCGTTCCGAATACAGGTTGGTGCCGATCGCCTGCAGCGAGGCCGTCCAGATGTCACCCGTGGCCGGGATGCCCTGCGGCAGGATGCCCGGCACCGGCGCGATCGCGCCCACGTTGGTCAGGCGCAGGTCCGCACCCAGTTGCCAATGCGGGTTCAGCGGCGAAGTGATGCCCAGCAGCCCCTGCGTCGCATACGCGGTGGTGGCCAGCACCTGCTGCCGCAGCAGATCGAGCGTTGATCCGGCGGCCAGCAGATCGGTCAGGCGCCGGGGTTGCGAGGTGGCATTGGGGTCCGCGGGGAAGAACAGCGCATTGCCGAGCATCAGCATCGGGGTGGCGCGGCGGTCGTACAACACGTTGACGACGGTGTTGTCTTCCGTGGTCCAAGTGCCCTGGACCGAGGCGATGTTGGAGCCCTTGAGCGTGGTGTCGTACTCGTACTGCGAGAACACTGACACCCCGGGCTGGAAGAAGCGCAGGTCGGCGCCGATCGCGCGCCGATCGACTTCGCCATCGATCGTCTGCTGGATGGCGTAGAGACTGCCGCCCAGCCCCGGCAGCAGGCCCTCGGCATCGATCGAGGTGCCGTAGAAGCGGCGTTGGGTGTCCAGCAGCTTGTCGGTGGGTTGCCCAGCCACCAGGTTGAGCTTCCACTTGGGCAGGAACGACCAGCCGAGCAGCCCCCCGTCGAAGCGGCCCAGCACGCCACCGCCCAAGCCCGACTGGCGCCCCAGCCGCATCGAGAGGCCGGGGCGGGTTTCCTTCCAATCCACGTAGAGCGCGGTCAGCTTGTTCTCATCGGGCCGATCGGGCATGAAATCGGAAGTGAAGTTGTCGCGGAAGACGAATCGCAGATCGCGGTCGTCGTCCTTCATCCGCCAGTTCAGGTCGACGCTGGAGAGCAACTGCTTCTGGTCCACCGCCGCCAGCGTTTCATCCGAGATGACCACCGGGATCTGGCCGTCGAGCGGCGTGTCCTTCAGCTGGGTGCGGGTCTTCGAATTGCCGCCGTAGTAGTACTGCGACACCGCACCGATCAGCGTGGTCGTCTCGCGGGGCCGCTCTGCCGTGGCGGGCGTCGTGCCGCCGGCCACGCCGGGGGCCGAGCCGGATGAGGGCAGGCCCGCCAGCGCCATGCGGGCCTGGTCGGCATCCGGGCCTTCGGGGTACAGCTTCAGGAACACCTCCAGCTCGCGGCGGGCGCCGTCGACATCACCGGCCGCCAGGCGAGATTGAGCGATCAACGCCTGGGCTTGCCGGGTCTGGCTGTTGGGCGGCAGGTTCAGCGCTTCGTTCAGGCTTTCCACGGCCAGCGCGGCTTGGCCCTTGACGAGGGCGTCTCGGGCCTGGGCCATCAGTTCGGTGGCGCGTTGTTCGACCTGCGCATCGAGCGACGCCGGCGATGCCACGGCGGGCGACGCCAAGGCAGACGCCAGCGGCTTGGCTGCCGCCTCGGGCCGGGTGGCTGCACCGAAGGCGACTTCGCCGAGACCGTCGAGCACCACCTCGATGCTGCGGCGGTCGCTGCCGCCCTTGACCTTGAACTTGGTGGGCGGCGCGAAGCGGATCACCAGGCGTCGATCCAGCTCGCCATTGCCTCCGTCTTCGGTGATCGTCAGCCTGGGGATGCCGTCGCCGCCGATGCTGCGCCGCTCGCCATCGATGAAATTGGGCTTGGTGCGGCTGGGCACCACGTCGTAGACGATCTGGACCAGGTCGTTCGAGCGCGACGACACGGCGCGGCGGAACTGCACCGGCACGTTGAAGCGCACCACCACCACCGCGTCGGCGCCATCGCGGCGCAACTCCACGTCCTCCATCACCTGGCCTTGGGCGCCGGTGGCGACGAACGCCAGCGCCACGAGGCTTGTCCATCGAGCGGGCCTGAACGCTCCGGTCGTGCTGATGTGTGTCATGTGCGTCCCTCGCTTCAATCCCATTCGACGTAGGTCTTGCCCTTGGTGCCCAGCGGGCGGTGGCAACCCGACTCGGAGCAGTCCAGCGGCGTGCGACCGCGCGCTTCGTGCGTGAGCGACTTGCGCTCCATGTCACCGAGGTAATTGGTGCCGCTGGCATGGCAGCTCTTGCACCAGCCCGCGCCGCCGCCCAGGCTGCCGTTGTGGTTCATCCGCATCGACGACCAGCTCGTGGTGGTGGTGTGGCAGCTGTTGCAGTCGAGCGCGCTGCCGTTGAGCAGCTGGGCTTCCGGGATGTGGTTGCTCGGCTTGACCTGAAGGCCCTGGCTGGCATAGGTGGACACGTGGCAGCTCTTGCAGGTCTGCCCGGCCAGCAGCGAGTGGTTGGTGGTCACGGCGGTGGCCCACGACGCCTGCGAGCGATGGCAGCCGTCGCACTTCACGGCCGGTGATTGCACGGGGATGTGGTTCGCCGGTTTGCCGTCGGCTGTCTTGCCGTTGTGGCAGGTGTCGCAGGTGCCGGAGCCCACCTGGTTGTTCGGCGCGTGCTGGTACTGCACGTTGGTCCAGCTGCTGGTGGACTTGTGGCAGCTTTCACAGGTGGTGACGCCGGTGTGGATGGCGTCTGCCGGCTTGCCTAGCGCACCGAGGAACGCACCACTGTGGCAGGTGGCGCACTGTGTGCTGATGCTGTAGTACGGGTGCACCTTGCCAGGGTTCCATGAGGTGTAGCCACTCTTGTGGCAACCATCGCAGTTCGCCGCAGCGGTGGCGGTGACCAGCGCATAGGGCACGTGGTTGCCCGGCTTGCCGTCGGCGGGCGGGTAGCCACCGGTGTGGCAGCTGGCACACTGCCCGGTGACCGTGACCTGGGTGTGGTTCCACTTGGTTGGCTTCCACGCGTTCACGCCATGGCAGGCATAGCAGTTCGTCGAGCCCACAGGGATGTGGGTGGCTGGTTTGCCGGGGGCCGAGCTGCCGTTGTGGCAGCGGGTGCAGTCGGTGCTCTGGTTGAAGCCCGAGTGATCGACGTTGGCGTTGGTCCAGCTGGTGGTGTTGTGGCACTGTTCGCAGGCGGTCACGCCGTTGTGGATGGGCGTGGCCGGCTTGCCGCGCGCGGCCAGATAGCTGCCGGTGTGGCAGGTGGAGCACCAGGTCGAGACGTTGTAGTAAGGGTGGAAGCGCCCGGGGTTCCACGACGCGTAGCCGGCCTTGTGGCAGCTGTCGCAATTGGCCGAGGCCGAAGGCGGCACCAGGGCGTATGGGATGTGGTTGGCCGGCTTGCCATCGGCCGGCGGGTAGCCCCCGGTGTGGCAGCTCGAGCATTTGGCGGTGACGACCACCTGGGTGTGGTTCCACTTCGTCGGTTTCCAGGCCGTGACGCCGTGGCAGGCGTAGCAGTTCGTCAGCCCCACGGGGATGTGGGTGGCGGGCTTGCCCGGAGCGTCGCTGCCGTTGTGGCAACTGGCGCAGTTGGTGGTCTGGTTGAAGCTCGAATGATCGACCTGCGCACCGTTCCACGAACGCGTGTTGTGGCAGTTCTCGCAGGTGGTGGCGTTGGCATGCGTGGCGTCTGCCGGCTTGCCTCGGGCGGCCAGGTACGAGCCGTTGTGGCAACTGGCGCAGTTGGAGGTCACCGTGAGGTTGGCATGCAGCGCCCCGGGGACCCAGGTCGAGTAGCCGCTCTTGTGGCAGGTGTCGCAGTTTGCCGATCCACCGCCTGGTACCTGGGTGTACGGGATGTGGTTGGAGGGCTTGCCGTCCGCGGGCGGGTATCCGCCGGTGTGGCAGCTGGCGCACTGGGCGGTGACGACCACCTGGGTGTGGTTCCACTTGGTGGGCTTCCAGGCGGTCACCCCGTGGCACGCGTAGCAGTTGGTCGCGCCCACCGGCATGTGGGTGGCGGGCTTGCCGGGTGCGGTGCTGCCGTTGTGGCAACTGGCGCAGTTGGTGGCTTGGTTGAAGGTCGAGTGGTCGACTTGCGCGCCGGACCAGCTTCGCGTGGTGTGGCAGCCCTCGCAGGCCGTCACGTTGGCGTGGAGTGAGTCAGCCGGTTTGCCGCGAGCCCCCAGGAAGCTGCCGTTGTGACAGCTGGCGCAGTTGCTGCTCACGCTGAAGTTCGCATGCAGCAAACCCGGGTTCCAGCTGCTGAAGCCAGACTTGTGGCAGCTGTCGCAGTTGGCCGATCCGGCGCCGGGAACCTGCGTATAGGGGATGTGATTCGCCGGTTTGGCGTCGGCCGGCGGGTAGCTGCCGTTGTGGCAGCTCGCGCATTGGGCGGTGACCACGACCTGGCTGTGGTTCCAACTGCTCGGCTTCCAGTTGTTCACGCCGTGGCAGGCGATGCAATTGGTGGCGCCCACCGGCATGTGCGTGGTGGGCTTGCCGCTGGCGGTGCTGCCGTTGTGGCAACTGGCGCACTGGGTGGCCACGGTGAAGCCGCTGTGGTCGGGCCGGGCACCGTTCCAGGTGCTGGTGTTGTGGCAGGTGTCGCAGGAAGCGGTGGTCGGCAGGTGGTCGCGCGGCTTGCCGCTGGCGGTGTTGCCGTTGTGGCAGCTTTGGCAAGTGCTCGGGGCGATGCCGGCATGGCTGAAACGGGCGCCGGCGAAGCGCCGCGTGTCATGGCAGCTGTCGCAGGCCGCCGCCGTGGGCACGTGCTGCTGCGGCATCACGGTGTTGTTGCGGGCCAGTCGAGCGCCCGCGGTGTGGCAACTGGCGCAGTCTTTCGGCGTGCCTTTGAACACGCCGTTCACGTGGCACGACTCGCAGCGCTCATTGGCGTGCGCCCCGGTCAGCGGATAGCCGGTGGTGGTGTGGTCGAACTGGCGCTTGGCTGAGGGCTGGGTCCCGGTCTGAGCCTGGGCGGGCCAGGCCAGCATCAGCGCCAGCCACAGGGCGGCGAGCAGCAGCCAGCCGGCCGCTCCCACGAGGATCAGACGTTGCTTCACGGTCGGTCTCCGGGGGTGGCAGGCGCCGATGGGCGGCGGGCTCGCAGCGACTTCCAGTCGAGCGTGGTGTGGCAGGTGTCGCAGCGGGCACCGAAGGCGCCGTCATGGGGGTCGTCACGGCGATGGCAGGCGACGCATTCGCGCCCGACCTCGGCGATCGCGCGGCCTGCGGGCGCCGGTGCGTTGTGGCAGGCCTGGCAGCGCACCTTCCCATGGGCGCCATCCAAGCGCCAGCGGCCGTCGCGCTCGTGATCGAACCGCACCAGCGGCCAGGCTCGCGCGTTGTGGCAGCTGTCGCACCGTTGGCCGAGCGCGCCACGGTGGGTGTCGTCCTGGCGGTGGCAGCCGGCGCACTCCCGAGGGGCATCGCGGTAGCGCGCGTTGCGGTGGCAGGCGCGGCATTCCACGGCCAGGTGCGCACCCACCAGCGGGAAGCGGGCGCGTGCATGGTCGAACCGGGTGCTGCGCCAGCTTTGCTCCTGGTGGCAGGTTTCGCAGCGCTCCCCCAGCTGGCCTTCGTGCTTGTCGTCGCGACGGTGGCAGGCCAGGCAGGTGCTGGGTGTGTCGCGGTAGTGCGTGGCGTCGGCGTGGCAGGCCGTGCAGGCTGCCTTCAGGTGACCCCCCCGCAGGGGATAGCGGGTCAGGCTGTGGTCGAAGCGCGGGATCTTCCAGGTACGCTCGCCGTGGCAACTGCCGCAGGACTCGCCGAGCGTGGCCTGGTGCCGATCATCGGCGCGATGGCACCCGATGCAGGTGGACGGCACCTCGCGGTACGCCGCACTGCGGTGGCAAGCCTTGCACGTGGCCTCGGCGTGTCGCCCCAGCAGCGGGAAGCGGCTCTTGTCGTGGTCGAACTTGCCTACGCTCTTCCAGCCGGACTCCTGGTGGCAGGTGGCGCATTCGGTGCCCAGGCTGCCGCGGTGGGTGTCATCGGCCCGATGGCAGGCGATGCACGCGGTCTGCAGCTTCTCGCGGTAAAGGGGGCCGGTATGGCAGGCCTCGCACCGGGCGGCGCGGTGCTTGCCGCGCAAGGCGTAGTCGGTGTCGGCGTCGTGGTTGAAACGCGCCGGCCGCCAGGCCTTCGCGTCGTGGCAGCTGTCGCAGCGGTCGCCGAAGCGGCCCTTGTGCCCTTTGCGGAAGTCGTCGTCCTTGTGGCAGCCCTGGCAGCTGTCCGGGGCGCTGGTGTAGGGCTGGCCGGGGCGGTGACAGGCGGTGCACTTGGCCGAGGCATGCTGGCCCGAGAGCGCGAAGCGGGTGGTCGAGTGATCGAAGCGCGTGTCGGCCCATCGGGTCTCGGTGTGGCAGTCGGCGCACTTGGCGCCCAGCTGCCCCTTGTGCACATCGTCTCGGCGGTGGCAAGCCGCGCAGTCCTGCGGGGCTTCCCGCCAGCGCTGGCCTGCGACGTGGCATTTGGCGCAGTCGTTCACCCGGGCGTGCGCCTCGCGCAGCGGCCAGTCGGTGCTGCGGTGGTCGAAGGCCTTCCGGTCCAGTGGGGCGATCTGCATGTCACGCCCCTTGTGGTCGGTGTGGCAGCTGCGGCAGGGCTGCGGCTTCTGCCGGCCGTGCCAGCCGGTGTGGTTCTTCAGATCGGCTGCCACGTCCTTGTGGCAGTCGAGGCAGCGGGCGTCCTGTCCGGCGCGGTCGAAGCGCACATGGCAGCTGGCGCACTGGTCTTCCCATTTCGCGTGGCCACGGATCACCGGGCCCGGCGACAGGGCCGATTCCAGCCCTTGCGCCTGGCCAGAGAAGGCGGCCAGGCTCAGCAGCAGGGCGAGTGCGATGCGCAGCCATGCCATTGCGTCGTCAGTAGGCGTGCACGGCGACGACGTGCACCACGGCGCAGGCCACCATCAAGTAGACGAACGGCAGGTGCAGCACGTGCCAGAGCGAGAACAGCTTCTCCCAGGTACGCAATTGCACGACGCTCAGCGTCTGGGCGATGTGCGATGAGGCTTGCTCGCGCCACAACCGTCGGATGCGACGGCGCCGATCGGCGTCCAGGCCCGGCGGGGCATCGGCCAGCGCCTCGTCGATCAGCCGGCGGACTTCGCGCCGGGTGTCCCGCGCCGCCCGGTTGCTGGCCCACACCCAGGCGAGGCCACGGCGCTGCGATGCCGCGGCGAGGGCGGTCTCCTCGAAGGCGAACAGGCGCTGGCGCACCCGCGGCGCCAGGGCCAGTGACGCCGCGAGCTTGTCGTGGGTGGTGTGCAGGCGCTGGCGCAGCTCGGCCAGTTCCGCCCGGCGTCCGTCCAGCCCCCGGTGGACGTGGACGTAGAGAAAGCGGCCGATAACCCCGCTGCCCGCCACGACCAGCATCGACACCAGCGCCACCGCCGCATTCAGTGAGCCGATTCGGAAGCTGCAGTGCACCAGGATCAGCCAGGGCCCCAGCGCGCCCATCAGCATGTGGAACACGAACCAGTGCCGGGTGGCACCCAGCCGGCGCATCGCCGCCAGCCGCTTGCGCAATGGATAGAGGAACAGCGCCAGCATGGCGCTGCCGCCGGCCACGCCGATCCAGTAGCCGGTGTCGGAACCGGCCTCGATCGACAACAGCCGGCTGGCCAGCCAGGCCGAGGCCACCACCGCCGCGGTCCAGACCACCGACTGGGCCACCCGCCAGAAGCGGCGCAGCGCCGCCTGAGCGACGGCGGCACGCCCGTCGGGGGCGTCCAGCGCTCCGGTCATGGAAGAGGGGGGGATCACGGCAGACACGGTCTCGATAAAATGTGCGACTTGCACATTTATAACATGCGTCGTATCGGCCGCGGTGATGAAAAACGTAGGGCGAAGGCCTG
Source organism: Ideonella lacteola (assembly GCF_038066555.1). Lineage (NCBI taxonomy): Bacteria > Pseudomonadati > Pseudomonadota > Betaproteobacteria > Burkholderiales > Sphaerotilaceae > Ideonella > Ideonella lacteola. Next base: position 346,168 of record NZ_JBBUTG010000002.1, read on the forward strand.
CCAAACTGTGTCGGAGTGTTCTGGTCGCGGGCGGCGAGGGGGGCGGCGGTGGTTTCGGAGGGCTTCGTCGAAGCCGGTGGCGGGTCGGCCACGGTGTCGGTGCGAAGGGCTTGGGGGGCTGCACTACCATCCCCGCATGTCCAGCTCATCCGATGTGGCGACCCGCCCGTTCAAGATCCCCGAGTCGGTGCTTGTCGTCATTCACACGCCGGCGTTGGAGGTGCTGCTGATCGAACGCGCCGACGCGCCGGGCTATTGGCAGAGCGTGACCGGCTCGAAGGACTCGGCCGACGAGGCCCTTCACCTGACCTGCACCCGCGAGGTGGCCGAAGAGACAGGTATCCTCATCGGCAGTCCCGGGGTGCCGCCTTCGTCCCTGGCGAATTGGCAACTCGCCAACCACTACGAGATCTACCCGCGCTGGCGCCACCGCTACGCCCCCGGCGTGACCCACAACACCGAGCACGTGTTCGGGCTGACGGTGCCCGCGGGGACGCCGGTGACGCTGTCGCCGCGCGAGCACACGGCCTATGCCTGGCTGCCCTGGCGCGAGGCAGCGGACCGATGCTTCTCGCCGTCGAACGCCGAGGCGATCCTGCTGCTGCCTCGCTTCATCGCCGGAGGCGCCGCATGAACAGCCGCGTCACCCGACCCGCCGGCTTCGCCCCGAGCACGGTCTACTCCACGCAGACGCTGCGGGTGGCCACCTACAACATCCACAAGGGGGTGCGAGGGGTGGGGCCGCGCAAGCGCCTGGAGATCCACAACCTGGGCCTGGGCATCGAAGCGCTCGATGCCGACCTCGTCTTCCTGCAGGAGGTGAGGCTGTTCCATGCGCGCGAGGCGCGTCGCTTCGATCACACCTGGCTCGGCTGGCCCGAGGGTGGGCAGGCTGAGTTCCTCGCACCTCAGGGCTACGAGTCTGCCTACCGAACCAACGCAGTCACCCGCCACGGCGAGCATGGCAATGCGCTGCTGTCGCGCTGGCCCATCGGCGACATCGGCCACCACGACGTCTCCGACCACCGTTTCGAGCAGCGCGGCCTGTTGCATGTGCCGGTCACCTGGCAAGGCTTGAAGCTGCACGCGGTGGTCGCGCACTTTGGCTTGATCCACGCCAGCCGGGTGCGCCAGGTGCAGCGGCTGGCCGATTTCGTGTCGGCCGAGGTGCCCGCGGGCGAGCCGGTGTTGGTGGCTGGAGACTTCAACGACTGGGGCGAACGGCTGGATGGCCTGATGGCCGAGGCCGGCTTGCAGCGTGCCGTGGCGCCCCCGGGCCAGCCTGGCGCGCGGGTGACCTTCCCGTCGCGGGTGCCGGTCTTCGCGCTCGACCGGGTCTACATGCGCGGCTTCCGTTGCCTGTCGACGATGGTGCCTCGCGGCTCGGCGTGGGCGCGCATGTCCGACCACCTTCCCCTTGTCGTGGAGCTGGAGCAGGCGTGAACACGGCCAGCGACGTCCGCTCGGCCCACCCGGCCGCCTGGTACGCGCTGCCCCAGCCCCAATACCTGGGCGGCAACGACACGCAGTTGCTGCGCGGCGGTGACGAGTACTTCCCCGCGCTGATCGCCCGCATCGATCGAGCCACCCATGAGGTCTGGCTGGCCACCTACATCTTTCACCATGACACGGCCGCCGAGGCGGTGGCTGCGGCACTCGCCCGGGCGGCGCGACGCGGCGTGAGGGTGAGGGTGGTGGTCGATGGCTTCGGCACCCACAAGGCCCTGCCGCAACTGCAACGCTGGCTCGATGGCAGCGGGGCGTCGCTGGTCATCTTCCGTCCGCTGGAGCGCTGGTGGAACTGGCTGCAGCCAGGTCAACTGCGGCGGCTGCACACCAAGCTGTGTGTCGTCGACGGCAGCTTCGGCTTCGTGGGCGGCATCAACATCATCGACGACCGCAACGACCTCAACCATGGGCTCAGCGAGGCGCCTCGGCTCGACTTCGCCGTCTCGCTGGCCGGGCCGGTGGTGGCGCCGATCGAGCAGACGGTGCGCGCGATGTGGACACGCGCCGCCTTCGGGCACGACTGGCGCGCCGAGGTGGCCTCGATGGCACGCAGCGCCGAGCCTTTGACGCAGGCACGCCGACTGTTGAGGCGCCTGCGCATCCTGCCCGCATTGCCGCCGGCCGAGGGCGCGGAAGGCCGCCCCGTCCGCGCTGCCTTTGTGGTGCGCGACAACCTGCGCCAGCGTCGCTCCATCGAGCGGGCGTACATCGAGGCCATCCGGGGGGCGGCAAGGCGGGTTGACATCGTCTGCCCCTACTTTTACCCCGGCCGCGCGTTCCGGCGAACGCTGATCCGGGCCGCCCGGCGTGGCGTGCGGGTGCGCCTGCTCTTGCAGGGCAAGCTCGACTACCGCATGGCCGGCCTCGCCGCCCGCGTGCTGTACGACGAGTTGCTGGCCGAGGGGGTGCAGATCTACGAATACCAGGCTGCCTTCCTGCACGCCAAGGCGGCGGTGATCGATGACGAGTGGGCCACGGTGGGCAGCTCGAACATCGACCCCTTGTCACTGCTGCTCAATTTGGAGGCGAACGTCGCCATCCACGACGAGGGGTTTGCCGGCGAGCTGTTGCATGCGTTTGAGACGGCATTGACGCAGTCGCAGCAGATCACCGTGGCGCCGTACCAGAAGGGTGCGTGGGCCGTGCTGGGCCGCGGCTTCGTGGCCTGGGCTGCGCACTGGTACCTGCGCATGGCGGGCCTCAGCGGGCGCTACTGAACCTCGCGCTGAGCCCGGCCAAGAGTGGGCCTCGACCGCGCTGCCCCGGCAAGTTGAACGCCCCGAGCGCATGAGGCACACGCGTTGGATCATCGCAACGCGACGCCGTGCTCGCGCTTGCGCGACGCGGCCGGCACCTGCATCATCTGCCCCCTGTTGCTGAAGGCGCCCACGACAGCGCCCGCATGACGGAGATCCCTCCTATGTCCCACCTGTTCATTTCGACGTTCGACTGAACACGGTTCCCGTGCCCCGGCTGAACCGTGTTGAATCCACACACGGCCTTCACGCCGCGCGGCCAGCAAAGCCCCGCTGCATTGACGCCCTCGAGCCCGACGACCTGATCGCCGGCCGCTGAGGGCCTGCGCCACCCACTGCGACTGAGCAACCCCTCGGGTTCCAGCCGCGTGGCGCAGCTGCGTCCACTTCAAGAGCCGGGGCGTTTGCTTTTCGGAAACCGAATGAGTGCACAACACCGTTCCCGCGACCTGGAGAAGGGGCGGGTCAAGGCTTTGCGCCGCATGAAACAGCCCATGGCACTGGTGCTCGAATCGAGCGCCCGCCCACGTGATCCCGTGGCGCGCGCCCTGGGCCAGCGTGGCATGCAAGGCGCGGGCCAACACATTCAAAGCCGCGGTGCTCAGCGCCGCGCAGACCGGGTGGCGCTGCAAGCGCTGCTGCGAAGAGAGGATTGGGATGAGTGAACCCCACGACCTGCGTGCCCAACTGGCGCAGAAGAATCGACAGTTGCAAGACATCGCCGCCCAGCTCAAGACCGAGCTGTTCGGGATCGACCCCATCATCGACCGCGTCATCGATTCGATGCGCGCCTGGTACCTGTTGCCTGAGCTGGTCTCAAGGCCCGTCATCGTCTGCCTCTGGGGCCTGACGGGCACCGGCAAGACCCAACTGGTGCGGCGCCTGGCGCAACTGCTGGGCTTCTACGATCGCTTCGTCGAGGTGCAGATGGATGGCTTCTCGAACGGCGCCGGCTGGCGCGGTGCGAACAGCATCTCGGGCATGCTGGCCCAGTCCGGCGTGCGCGAGGGCGAGCCGGGCATGCTGGTGCTCGACGAGTTCCAGCGCTTTCGCACCATCGACAAGGACCGGGCCGAGGTGCGTGTCGAGCGTTACCAGGATGTGTGGGCGCTGCTGTCCGACGGCCGCCTGCCGCCCGCGCTGTCGCTGCTCGGCGATATCGAATCGTCGCTTGCAGAGTCCGCCTTCGATGCCGAGCGCGCCGATGCCGGCGAGAGCCAGAAGCGCTTCAAGCTGAGAAGCTGGGAGGCGCAAGAGCTGCAGCGCAACCTCAAGCTCGACGAGCCGTTGCTCGAGGTGATGGCCTGGACGCCCGAGCAGATCCAGGAGCGCCTGCGCGCGTTTCGAGACAGCGGCCAACAGCAGTGGGAGACGGACTACAGCCGGCTGCTGATCTTCGTCTGCGGCAACCTGGACGAGATGTACGAAGAGCTCGCCACCAGCGTGGACGACTGCGACAGCGACGCTGACCTTTTCCATGGCCTGACGCGCAAGCTGAGCGTCATCGACGTGAAGCGGGCGCTGAACAAGCGATTCAAGCCCGAGCAGGTGGCACGCCTGGGCAACGAGCATGTGGTCTACCCGTCGCTGTCACGCCGCGCGTACGAGCAGTTGATCGAACAAGGCTGTCACCGCTATGCCAGCGAGACCGAGGCCCGTTGCGGGCTGCGATTCGAGTTGGCCGACAGCGTGGGACGGCAGATCTATGCCAATGCCGTCTTTCCGGCGCAGGGCACCCGGCCGCTGCTGTCGTCGCTGCACGCCATCCTCGGCACCGGCTTGTCCAAGGCCGCCTTGTGGGCGATCGAGCACGGTGCGCAGCCGGGTGAGACCGTGTTTCTCAGTGCCGATGGCCGCAGCCTCATCGCCCAGTGGAAAGATGAGTCGTACCCGATCGCGGTGCCCTTCGACCTCACCCGGCTTCGTCAGCGCAACAACGCCGACTTTCGCGCGCTGCTGGCCGTGCACGAGGCTGGGCATGGCTTGGTGCATGCGTTGCTGTTCGGCCGTGCGCCGCAGGAGATCAAGATCCACGTCGCCAGCTTCGAAGGGGGCTACAACGTCTACAGCTCGCGCAAGAGCTGGTCACGTCGCAACCTGCGCGATTCGATCTGCACCAGCCTGGCCGGACGTGCGGCCGAACTGCTCGTCTTCGGGCCCGAGCTGATTTCAAGTGGGGCCGAGAGTGACCTGCGCAAGGCCACCGAAACGGCATCGCGCATGCTGCGCTTCCTGGGCCATGGCGCGCGCATCGGCCGCACCGATGTGTCCACCGACGGTCTCGACCACGTCTGCACCGATGTCGAGACCACCAATGGCCCGATGGAAGCCTTGCTGCAAGCCGAGCACAACCGCGCCACCCGGTTGCTCGACAGCCATCGCGACGCCCTGCTCGCGCTGGTGGACGAGCTGATGCGCCACGGGGAGGTGACGCCGGCACGCTTCGCCGCCCTGGTCGATTGGCCGCTCGACCAACCCGAGGATGCCCTCGACCCCTACGCCCAGCGCCTCATCGAATTCCGCGAAGCCAGTGCCGAACGGCTGGGGGCATAGCCGCGTCGCCAGAGGCGTCGGTGGGTAGACTGCCGTTGCACTTCCTCTGTGGCCGGGCCTGGCTGCCCGGCAACCTTGACAACTTCATCACCATGCCCCGAAACATCGAAATCAAGGCCCGCATCGACAGCGTGGCGTCGCTTCTGGCTCGCGCGCAACCTCTGGCGGGTGGTCAGGCGCCGGTCGAGATTCGGCAGGACGACACGTTCTTCCAGTGCCCCCAGGGGCGCCTGAAGCTGCGTGCGTTTTCTGCCGATTCAGGCGAGCTGATCTACTACCGTCGCGCCGACCAGGATGGGCCGAAAGAGTCGTTCTATGTGCGCACGCCCACCAGCACGCCGGACAGCCTGCGCGAGACGCTGACGCTCGCCTGGGGCGAGGCCGGGCGGGTTCGCAAGCGGCGGCAGTTGTTGCTCGTCGGGCGCACCCGAGTGCACCTGGATGAGGTCGAGGGATTGGGCGACTTCATGGAGCTGGAGGTGGTGCTGCAAGATGATGAGCCGGCCGAGGCAGGCGAGCGCGAGGCCCAGGCGTTGATGGCGCAGTTGGGCATCGAGCCTTCGCAGCTCGTCTCGACCGCCTATGTCGATCTGCTGGCCGCCGCGTCGAAGCCGCTTCGCTGACACCGGATGGCCTCGAGGCGCAACGTGGCACCGCCGCACCCCCGCCATGCCGCAACCGGCTGAGCCCGCGGCAGGCGCCGTGCCGGCGTGGCTGTTCGAGACGCCGCGGCTGCGCATTCGCCGCATCCAGACCGGCGGACTGACGGGCACGGCACTTGCCCTGCCGTGGTGGGGGCTTCGAGCCCTGATCGTTTCACCTCGCCCTCGGGCGAACGATGCCTCCGGAGATGCCATGGCCCGACGCCGAGTTCCCCCCACCCATTCACTGGCTGCGCAAACGGTCGCCTTGGCACTCGCGGTGCCGCAGGTGGTCAGCCACCGCCTGGGCCGCATGGCGCTGGCGGGGCCCCAACCCTCGGCCCGTGATCAGCGCGAGTTCATGCGCATGGGCCACGAGAAGACAGCGGCCTTCTTCGAATCGTGGTGGGCCATGGGTTGGCAGGTGATGCGCCTGCAGCAGCAAGCCTGGATGTCGATGTTCGGCGTCGGCCGTTCGCCCTGGGCTGGCCAAGGTGCGCAGCGGGCCATGGCGGGCATCCTGGGCACCGGCCTGGCGCCCGTCAGCCGGCGTGCCGTCGCCAACGCCAAGCGCCTGTCGAAGACTCGGCCCTGAGCGGGCGCGCCATCCCGTAAGCGCTGTCCCCAGGGCCGGAAACTAGGGGTGGAGTGCCCATTGTGGTGGCCCGCCTGCGCTCTCAGAATTGGCGCCGTGCCCGTCGACCGTGCGGGCGGGAGTCGCCATGCAGGCAGCAGCGTCGTCGCCCTCGGGGCCGGCCGTCACCGAGTCGGAACCGCGCGACTGGCTGGGCTACCAGCGCTATGCCGATGCGCTGTGGGGGCGCGTGGTCCACAACTTTGCGCTCGATGCCGATGCACGCAGCGCTGCGCGCCATCGCTCGGCTGAATCGAGCGGGTTGCCCACCGGTGATCCGTTGGTCGTCGGTGTCTATGGCGAATGGGGCGTGGGCAAGAGCCGGTTGTTGGAGCTGATGTACCAGCGCGCCGCCCGGCAGAACGCGGAAGACTGCCTCCAGCGGGCGCGCGACCCCCATGCCTTTGCGGCCAGCCCGGCCCTGAGGCTCACCGTGCCGGTGTGGTTTCACCCCTGGAAGTACGAGCACGAGCCGCACCTGGCGGTGCCGTTGCTGATGCACTTGGCCGAGGCGGTGCAACGAACGCTGGGTGACGCGGCATCGTTTGGCGATCAGGCGCGGCAGTTGTTGAAAGACCGGCAGGAAGACGCGAAGGCCGTGGCCGGCGAGCTGGCCAAGGTGGCCAAGGGTTTCCAGGCTGCGGCGAAGGTGGCCCACAAGATCGCTGGCAACGGCCTGGTCAAGACGACGGCGAGTCTGGCGGGTGGCTATTTCGGTTTCGGCGCAGTCGCCGAGCGCACGCTGGGCTGGGTGGAAGAAACGGCAGCCCGCTTCATTCCGCCGGAAGAGGGCGGCAAGACGGCGGGCCCACCTGCCGACCCGGCATCGCCGCCGCCAGCGCCGGCCGGCCATGCCACGCCGACCGCCAGCGCCGACGGCCGCTACTACTACAACGTTCATCGCTACCTGGCCGAGCTGTCGCACATCACGCCCGGCGATGCCAAGCGCCTGGGCTACACCACGCTGCGGCAGGATCTGCATCTGAACTTCGTCATTTTCGTCGACGACCTGGACCGCTGCCTGCCGGAAAAAGCGGTCGAGGTGCTCGAAGTCATCAAGACGGTGCTCAATGTCGACAGCTTCGCTTTCGTGGTGGCGCTGGACGACGAGGTGATCGAGCGCGGCATCAGCTACCGCTACCGCGACTACCGCATTCAGCACCTGAAGCCGGACATGCCCATCACCGGCTTCGAGTACCTGGAAAAGATCGTGCACCTGCCGTTCCGGTTGCCGCAGCTCACGCGGGCGCAGGCGGTCGAGTTTCTGCGGCGCCAGGAAGACCGGCTGCTGGCGCCTACCGCGAGCGACCCGGTGCCGGCGGGTGGCGTGCCGACGCGCCTGTGGTTCGTGCCCGATCCGTCGACCGGGGACCTGGTGCCTTCGACCCTGGTTCCGCTGCTGCTCGACAGTTTCGATGCCTTCGTGCCCCGCAAGCTGGCCCGTACCTTGGAGCTGATGCACCAGTTCCAACAGGTGTTCATCGCCAAGGGCTCGCCGCTTCAGCCCCCGCCCGTGAGCTTCAACCCGACCGGCCAGGCCGCTGATGCGCGCATGGTGCTGTGCTGCGTGTTGCTGCAACTCTTTGCGCCCGAGATCTTCCGGCTGCTGCGCCGGCGGCCCGAGCTGTTCGGCCACTGGATGCGGGCCTACCTGGTGCAAGAGTCGGCACGCGAGCCGGTGTTCATCTGGCGCAAGAGCGCGGCTGATCAGTTGATGACCCTCGAAGTGTCCGATGCCGATCTGTACCGCTGGGTGGCGCTGGGGTCGCAGGCGGGCGCATCCACCCAGCCGGCGACACCGAATATCGCAGTGGAAGAGGGCGTGCCCTTCAGCCCGATGCGCGAATCCTGGGGCCCTTACCTGGGCGGCGCCGGCTTGTCGGCCAGTGACCGTTACTCGGTGGAGCAGGTGCGGTTGCCCCTGGCGGCGGCGCTCAGCGGCTTTCGCGAGATGCAGCGCCATGCCTTTGCGCCGCTGCGGCTGGGCGGTGCCATGGCCTATGCCACCGGCTGGACGTCGGGCGCGGTGCCGCTGCTGCGTGACTACCTGAACCTCTTCAGCGACCAGGTGTTGCCCGCCACGGGTGGCGCCAGCGCCACCGCAGGCGCGCCTGCCCCTGGCGTGGTGCCACCACCGCCCTCCGTGGCCACCAAGACGGCAGCGCCGGCGCCCGTCGTATCGCCGGGGGGGATGTCGCCTGTTGCCTCACCGGTGATGCCACCGCAGGTGCCGTCGCCGCCAGTTCAGGTGTCTCGCCCCGCGCGCCCGGTGCAGCCGGGCCAGTTCATGGAACTGATGCGCAGCTCAGATGCCTCGACCCGGGCTTCGCTGGTCGAACGCCTGGGTCTGCAGCCGGGCGAGGTGGTCGATACGCCGTCGTTGGCGCGGTTGGCGGCAGCTCTGCACCAGGAGACGTCGCTGGACCCTCGCCGCCTGCTGGAAGCGCTGGCGGTGCTGGCGCCCTTCCTCGATCCCGACAGTGTTGAGAAGTCGCGGCCCTGGCCCGCGTTTGCCGAACCGCCCGAGTTGGCCTCGATGCCGATGCCGCCCGAAGCGTGTCTCGACCTGTGCCGCCCGTATGCGGTGCTGGCCAGCTACCGGCTCGACACGCCGCTGGGTCTGGGGGTGGTGATGCGCCGCTTGCAGAAGCCGCTGGCGGCCCTTGTCGGTGATGCGGCCACACCGCTGCCGCTGCGTGCCGCGGCGGCGGACCAATTGGGCGCCATCGGAGATCCGGTGTTCGAGTTCGACTCAGGCCTCGCCTGGCTGCCGCGGCGCCGCGCCCGGGTGGTGCCTGCCGATGGCAATGGGTGGCAAGACAGCACACCCGAAGAAGAACCGGTGCCCGGTTTCGTTCGCACGCCGCCCGATGGCAACGGTGCGCCAGCGGTCTACCTGGGCCGCACGCTGGTGACAGTGCGCCAGTTCGAGGCCTTCATCGACGACGGCGGTTATGCCCAAGACCAGCTCTGGGACGCCGATGGCCTCGCTTGGCGCATGGGGGCGTTCGATGCGGTGGCCCACGCATCGATCAACCCCTCCTCGATGCGGGCGCTGGCCACCCGGCAAGTGCCATGGCGCTGGAGCGAGCAGCGGGCCACGCCGGGGCGCCCGGTGGTGGGCATCTGCTGGTACGAGGCCCGCGCGTATGCGGCGTGGCTGTCGCTGCGCCTGCACAAGCAGTTGGAGATGGCGGGAATCGGCCGTCACCGTGTTCGGCTTCCGACCGAGACAGAGTGGGCGCGCTGCGTGCAAGCGCGCAATGTGGATCATGTCGACGCACGCGAATGGCCATGGGGCGGCCCGGGAGCGTTGTCCAACTGGGCCGCCTCGCCCTTGGCGAATGTCGACATCACGCGCCTGGGATCCACCTCGTCCGTGGGCCTGTTTCCACCCGGCCCGCTGGGCGTGTTCGATCTGGCCGGCAACGTCTGGGAGTGGATGGACAACCTGCTGCCGCCCGTCGGCGGCGAGGCCCGTCGCATCGACAGCGCGCGGCCGATGCGATACGCCGAAGAGGGTCTGCGGGACTACCCCGGCGTGTCGTTGCGCGGCGGCTCGTGGCAACACTCGCTGGACGCCGCGAAGTGGGATGTGCGTGTCAGCCGCATGCCGTGGGAGCACGACGACACGGTGGGCTTGCGAGTGGCTCTGGTCGACGTGGCGCCGAGCCCGGCGTGACGGCCTTCAGCGCTGCGGCGCCGGGCCGAATCGGTTCTCGCCCGGCGTGCCCCGCAGGAAGCCGTTGACCACCAGCGCGATCAATTGCCCGACCACCGGCAACAGCAGCAGCAGGGCCAGCCAGCCCGAGAGATTGCGGTCGTGCCAGCGCTTGGCTGAAATGGCCAGCAGCGGCCACACGATCAGCAGGTTGGCGGTGGCCTCTGCCCGCTCGGGCGCCATGCCGGCAATCTCGAACAACGCCATCGCCACCAGGCTGAACACCGTCAGCCCCAGCACCCCGTGCAGCCAGAAGGATCGGCGAGTCAGCCGCCCGTTGAAGCCCAGATAGAGTTGTGCGAGGGTCGAGTCGCCGCTCAGCAGGTACGGCGAGGGGGCAAAGGCCAGCGCGAACATATGAAGCCAGTATTCCACGCCGGGCGCGGCGTTGCTTGAGCGAGGTCAGGCGCCGCCCCGCGTTCAGGCCCCCTCGGCCCACAGCTGTTGCATCGCCGCCTCGAACTGCGCCTGTCGTTGCGCGCTGCCACGTTGCTGGTGGCCCTGCACCACCCAGTGCCCGGCCACCATCACGTCGCGCCACGGCCGGCCGGGGCTGGAGAAGACCAGCGCATCCAGCACCCGCGACGGCGGGATGCCCGCCAGGCTCGCATCGCCGAGATCCACCACCAGCAGGTCGGCCCGCGCCCCCGGGTGAATGCCCCACACGACTTCGCCGCAGGCGCGGGCGCCACCGGTGAGGGCGCTTTCCCACAGGCGTTCGGCGGTGGCCGGGCGTCCCGCCTCGGGGGCAGCGGCGACATTGCGGCATTGGCGAACCAGCCGCTGGCCGTAGTCCAGCCAGCGCAGCTCTTCACGCCAGGCGCGGGTCACGTGGCTGTCGGAGCCGATCGCCAACGGCACGCCCGCCTTCAACCAGCCCGGGATGTCGGTCAGCCCGTCTCCCAGGTTGGCCTCGGTGGTCGGGCAGATGACGGCGGTGCTATGGTGGCGCGCCACCGCGTCGACTTCTTCTGGCGTGACGTGCGTGGCGTGGACGAGCTGCCAGCGGGCGTCCAACAGGCCCTGCGTGGCCAGCCACTGCACCGGCCGTGCGCCGGTTTCCGCCAGGCAATCGCGCACCTCGGCAGGCTGCTCGGCCACATGGATGTGGATCGGGCCGCCGAAGGCCTCGGTCAGCTGCCGAAGGCGCTGGATGGACGTCGGCGCCGCGGCCCGCAGCGAGTGGATGGCCACGCCCGCGTTCAACCTCGCGTGCGCCTGGGCCTGCACCGCCTGGCTGGCCGCCCACACGGCGTCGGCGTCGAGGTGAAAGCGGGCCTGATCGGGCCGCAGCTGCGGTTGGGTGAAGCCCGCACGTTCGTACAGCACCGGCAACACGGTGAGGCCGATGCCCACGTCAGAGGCGGCCTCGACCAGCGCCTGGATCATGGTGTGGCGCTCGGGGTAACGCGTGCCGTCGGGCTGGTGCTGCACATAGTGGAACTCGCAGACCTGGGTGTAGCCGCCGCGAAGCAGCTCGCCGTACAGCTGCGCGGCGATCGCGCGCAGCATGTCAGGAGTCACCGCACCGGCCACGCGGTACATGCGATCGCGCCAGCTCCAGAAATCATCGCCCTCGGCTTCGCGCCGTTCTGCCAGGCCGGCGAAGGCACGTTGGAACGCATGGCTGTGGGCGTTGACCAATCCGGGCAGCACCGGCCCGGCCAGCTTCACCGCGCCCTCGGGCGGGGGGGTGTCGGGCTGCACGTTCTGCCAACGTCCCTGGTGGTCGATTTCGAGCAGCACGGCGTCGCGCCAGCCACCGGGCAACCACGCGCGAGCGGCCCAGTACAGGCGGGAATGGGGGTCGGCCATGCTCATGCCTCCGGTGTCCAGTTCAAGGTGGTCTCCAGCAGCGCCTGCAGCACCGGCTGCAACTTGGCTGCCCGTGCCGGATCGATCAGGTAGGGCGGCGCTTCCTCCATGTAGGTGGACCAGCACATTTCCAGCTGCACTGCGTGCACGCGCTGAGCCGGCTGCCCGTAGTGGCGCGTGATGTGCCCGCCCTTGAAGCGGCCATCCACCACCTGGGTGAAGGTCGACTGCGACTGCAGCACCGTGGCCAGCCGCTGACGCAACACCGGGTCGCAGCTGCGGCCTTCGGCGGTGCCCAGGTTCAGATCGGGCAGCTTGCCCTCGAAGAGCCACGGCAGGCGGCTCTTGATGCTGTGGCCATCGAACAGCACCGCATGGCCGTGCTCATGCGACAGACGATCCAGCTCGGCCCGCAAGGCATCGTGGTACGGCTGCCAGTAGGTGGCGCGGCGCTCGTCGATCTGTGCGGCGCTGGGGGCGCAGCCGTCGCGGTACAGCGGATCACCGGTGAAAAAGCGTGTGGGGCACAACTCGGTGTTGTTGGCGCCGGCGTACATCGGCGTGTTCTCGGGCGGCCGGTTGAGGTCGATCACGAAGCGCGAGCAGCTCGGCACGATCAGGCTCGCGCCCAAGGCCTTGGCGAATGCGTACAGCTCGTCCAGATGCCAGTCGGTGTCTTCGACCTGCAGCGCCCGCTCGGCGTACAGCGGCTGCAGCGCCGGGGGGATGTGGCGACCCACATGCGGCAGGCTGACCAGCAGTGGCCGGTGACCCCGGTGCAGTGTGTAGATGGACGGATGGGTTGAAGCGTTCATGGCAGGGGGATTCAAGACGAGAAGCGTCGCCCACCGATCACGGTGCCGCGACAGGCCCGGTCACCGAAACGGTAGGCCAGTTCGTTGGGATGGCCCACCTCCCAAAGCGCGAAGTCGGCCCGGAAGCCGGCGCGCAGTTGCCCGTGACTCGCGCCCAGCCCCAGCGCCGTGGCGGCATGCCGGGTGGCGCCGGCCAGGGCCTCTTCGGGGGTGAGGCGGAACAGCGTGCAGGCCATGTTCAGCATCAGCGACAACGACAGGGTGGGCGAGGTGCCGGGGTTGTGATCGGTGGCGATCGCCATCGGCACGCCCGCGGCACGCAGTGCGGCGATCGGCGGCAGCTTGGTCTCGCGCAGGTAGTAGTAGGCACCGGGCAGCAGCATGGCGACGGTGCCGGCGGCCGCCATCGCGGCGATGCCGGCGTCGCTGAGGTATTCGAGGTGATCGGCGCTGAGGGCGTTGAATCGGGCGGCGAGTGCGGCGCCGCCCTGGTCGCTCAATTGCTCGGCATGCAGCTTGACGGGCAAGCCCAGCGCCTGCGCGGCGCGGAACACCCGCTCCATCTGCGCGGCGCTGAACCCGATGTTCTCGCAGAAACCATCGACCGCGTCGAGCAGGCCGTCGGCATGCCAGCGCGGCAGCCAGTCGCAGATGGCGTCGATGTAGGCGTCCGCGCGGCCATCGAACTCGGGCGGCAGGGCATGGGCGGCCAGGCCGGTGACACGCACCGTCAGGCCGAGCGTGTCGCCCACCCGCCGCGCCGCCCGCAGGCACCGTGCCTCATGCTCGAAGCTGAGGCCGTAGCCCGACTTGATCTCCATCGTGGTGACGCCATCGGCCACCAAGGTGCGGGCCCGGCCCAGAGCGCTGGCCACCAGCTCGTCTTCGGTGGCGGCCCGCGTGGCCGTGACGGTGGAGCGGATGCCGCCGCCTGCGCGCGCGATCTCCTCATACGTCGCGCCCTTGAGCCGCATCTCGAACTCGTTCGCCCGCAGCCCCCCGTAGACGAGGTGGGTGTGGGCGTCGATCAGGCCGGGGGTGACCAGCAGACCATGCAGGTCGGTGCTGCCCAAGAGATTTCGCTCATCAGCGGGCAGATGGGCCTGCAACGCCGCTTCCGCCTGTTCACTGGCCCCCACCCACACGATGCGATCGCCGTGGGTCAACAGGTCACCCTGTGGGCACCAGCCCCAGGCCGGGCTGCCGGGCTCGTCGGACATGGTGGCCAGCTTGGCGTGGCGCCACCAGTGCCAGCCAGTGGATGGGGTGGGCGTCGAGGGGGCGTGTGTCATGAGCGAAAGAGGTGGAGTCGAGGGGCTGCCGCTGGGGGTGCAGTCTCACATTCAATCGTGCGCCGTGAGGCTCATCCACCAGGCGGTGCAAGACGCGTTCTCCGAATCGAGCCGCCAGGTGGGGGTGGCCGTGCCGGCACCCCAGGCCAGGCTGCGCGCAGGCAAGGGCAGAGGCTCACCCCCGTCGGCGCGCAAGATGGCTGGCGACTCGGTGTACAGCCCCCACCACGCCGCCCGGGCAGGCACCGTGTCGCCAGGCTGGGCCATCCACATGCGGGCCCGGCCGGCGCGGGCCGCCGCCATCAGGTTGAGGTCGCGCGTCGGGCCTTGGATCAGCCTGCAACCGGGGGCAGCCTCGCCGTCGAAGGTGATCGGCGCCGAGCCGGGCCGAAGCACCCGTTCGACGTCGGAGAACGCCAGCACGACGCCTTCGCCTTCCAGCACCGTGAAGCAGCGTTCGATGCCTGGGAAGGGCGAGAACGGGCCGTCGCGTTCGATGTCGGCCACGCTGACGCGCACCGACCATTCACTGCCCGACCCGGCCGGCCACGTGAGCAGTTCGCGCGTGACACCGCCGCCGTTGCGCCACGGCTGGGGCACGGTGCGGGCGAGTTCGATCACATGGGGCATCATGGTGTGAAGTGGCCCTCCAGGCCGTAGCGTTGGCCCGGGTGGACGAGCCGGGCCAAGGTGATGGCGCTGTCCGTCGAGAAGGTGCGGCGAACGATGATCAGGCAGGGATCGGCCGGCGCGATGCCGAGCAGGCGTGCTTCGTCCTTCGTCGGCCGGCCGGCCTCGATCGAGTACTGGGCTCGCCACAAGGCGGTGACCTCGAACAGATAGTGCGTAGGCGTGGTGCGGGTGAAGTCTTGCGCCAGGTAGTCGGGGGCACAGGCCGGGTTCACGTAGCGGTCTTCGCATTGCAAAGGAACGCCGTTTTCCAGGTGCACGATCAAGGTGTGGAACACCGGTGAGCCGGGCGGCAGGCCGAGCTGACCAGCGAGCCCATCGGTGGCTGGAACCGTCTCTTGCGCGATCACCCGGGCCTCGTGAAGATGGCCCCGCTCGGCGATTTCTTCGTGCAGGTCGCGCAGCGTCAACGTGGACGAGACCTTGTGCAACTGCGCGGCAAACGTGCCCACGCCTTGCACCCTTTCGATCAGCCCCTCGGCCTGCAACTCGCGCAGTGCCCGGTTCACCGTCATCCGGCTCACGCCGAACTGCGACACCAGCTCAGCCTCGGAGGGCATCAGCACACCCGGCGGCCAATCGCCCGCGGCCAGCCGGCCCTTGAGGTACTGCTTGACTTGGGCGTAGGGGGCCATGCGCGGCGATGGCGGCTTGGTGGAAACCATGGACCGGATGCTACTTGCCTAAACTTGTCTAGACAAGTAGGATGCGACCCCAATGCGGCCAGGCGCCAGGCTTTGGCGCCGCCGCGGCCACCAGTGCACCACTGTCCACCCTCGCTGTCTGCCCAGGAGCCTTGCTATGACCGACCTGTCCCAGCCCACCCGTCGTGCCACCTCTTCGGCTCAGGCCCGCCCGGTGAAGGCGCCCACCGGCAGCACGCTGCACTGCCGCAACTGGCTGATCGAGGCCGCCTACCGCATGATCCAGAACAACCTGGATCCGGCGGTGGCTGAAAACCCGGATGCGCTGGTGGTCTACGGCGGCATCGGCAAGGCGGCCCGCGATTGGGACAGTTTCGAGGCCATCCTCGACAGCCTGAAGAAGCTGGGCGAAGACGAGACGCTGCTGGTCCAGAGCGGCAAGCCGGTGGGCGTATTCCGCACGCATGCGGATGCGCCGCGCGTGCTGCTGGCCAACTCGAACCTGGTGCCCAAGTGGGCCACCTGGGAGCACTTCCACGAGCTCGACCGCAAGGGCCTGATGATGTACGGCCAGATGACGGCCGGCTCGTGGATCTACATCGGCAGCCAGGGCATCGTGCAGGGCACCTACGAGACCTTCGTCGAGGCCGGCCGCCAGCACTTCGGCGGCTCACTCAAGGGCAAGTGGATCCTGACCGCCGGCCTGGGCGGCATGGGCGGTGCGCAGCCGCTGGCCGCCACCTTTGCCGGCGCCTGCTCGCTGAACATCGAATGCCAGCAATCGCGCATCGATTTCCGCCTGCGCTCGCGATACCTCGACGAGCAGGCCACCGACCTGGACGATGCGCTGGCCCGCATCCAACGCTACACCGCCGAAGGCAAGGCGATCTCGATCGGCCTGCTCGGCAATGCGGCCGAGGTGCTGCCCGAGCTGGTCAAGCGGGCCCAGGCCGGCGGCGCGAAGCCCGATCTGGTCACCGACCAGACCTCGGCGCACGATCTGGTCAACGGCTACCTGCCGGTGGGCTGGAGCGTCGAGCAGTGGCGTGCCGCACAGGCCGATGCCTCGCAGCATGCCGCGCTGCGCGACGCGGCGGCCCGCGGCTGCGCCGTGCATGTGCAGGCCATGCTCGCCTTCCAGCAGATGGGCATCCCCACGGTGGACTATGGCAACAACATCCGCCAGGTCGCCCTGGACCAGGGCGTGAAGAACGCGTTCGACTTCCCGGGTTTTGTGCCGGCCTATATCCGCCCGCTGTTCTGCCAGGGCAAGGGGCCGTTCCGCTGGGTGGCGCTGTCGGGTGATCCGGAAGACATCCGCAAGACCGACGCCAAGATGAAGGAGCTGTTCCCCGAGGACAAGCACCTGCATCGCTGGCTCGACATGGCCGGTGAGCGCATCGCCTTCCAAGGGCTGCCGGCGCGCATCTGCTGGATCGGCCTGGGCGAGCGCCATCGTGCGGGCCTGGCCTTCAACGAGATGGTGAAGAACGGTGAGCTGAAGGCACCGATCGTGATCGGCCGAGACCACCTCGACTCCGGCTCAGTGGCCTCACCGAACCGCGAGACCGAAGCCATGAAGGACGGCAGCGATGCGGTGAGCGACTGGCCGCTGCTCAATGCGCTGCTCAACACGGCCGGCGGCGCCACCTGGGTCAGCCTGCACCATGGTGGTGGGGTGGGCATGGGCTACTCGCAGCACTCGGGCGTGGTCATCGTCTGCGACGGCACCGATGCCGCGGCCAAACGCATTGAGCGCGTGCTGTGGAACGACCCCGGCACCGGCGTGATGCGCCACGCCGATGCGGGCTACGAAGACGCCATCGCCTGTGCCAAGGCCCAGGGCCTGAACCTGCCGATGATCCGCTGATCGCGACCGATGCTCCGTGTCGTCACCGCTGCAGCGCGGCCGACGCCGGGTGTCGTCACAACGGCAGCTTGATGAAGCGCGGGCGGTAGATGTCCTTGCCGCCGGCGCTGAAGTTCTCCCAGAAGTCGAACGTGTTCACGTGGTAGCTGATCAGCAACTCGCCAGGGGCCGAAAGGTGCGGATGCGCCTTCGCGCCGTACACGAAGGTGTCCGGCGTCAGGTTGTCTTCAGGGCACAGCCAGACCGGAATCGGCTTGCCGAAGGGGCCGACCGGCGAGGCGCCATAGCGCACCACCACCGTGCCGCTGAGCGTGTCCAGCTGGTGCACGACGAGGAAGCGGCCATCGGCCAGCGGCGTGACGCTGATTTCGGCCCCCATACGGTTGGCCACCGGCGCGCTGTCGTTGATGTCGCTGACCCAGGCCGTGCCGTTCCAGAAGCGGTAGCTGCCAGGCTTGGTCATCTGATCAGGTTTCACGCGGGCGACCAGCAACTTCTTGTTGAAGTCGTCCGAGCGCACGCCGTAGACGTAGAGAAATCCGTCCGGGTTCGGTGCGCCGGCCTGCACGGTCAGCGGCATCGTTGCAATGCCGAAGGCGATCTCGCCGAGTTGGCCGTTGCGCGGTGCGAACAACGGCAGCTTCAGTCGGTTGTAGCTGCCCAGGAACGGCGCGTCGTCGCTGGCCGGGGCGGTCAGCAGATCGACCCCCACTTGCTTGAAATTGAAGTCGCCCCCGTCGCCGGTGGCCATGCGCGCGGCGAACATCCGCACCTTGCCTTTCCACACCAGCGCGTCGCCCGGCCAGTACCACTGGCCGGCTTGCGTCGGCACCACCATCGAGATGGCCTTGCCGGCCGCGTCGCGGCGCACGTTGAACTGCAGCGCCGAAGGGGTGGGCGTGGCGCCGCTCAGCATCGCGCTGGTGTTGTTGACCATCACCGTGCCGCCGATGCGGCTGCCGTCGGGGTGGGTGCCGCCAACGAAGCTGTCCGAGAAGAGGATCAGCGTCTTCGTGGCGCCACCGCTGCCGAAGCGCTCGTCGCCATTCATGGGGATGGTGTAGACGCCGTCGGCACCGCTCCAGCCATCGTTCACGCCGTACGGCGCGTCGAACAGGGCGGTCCATTCCGGCGCGGCCACCGCGCTGTAGGGCGTCACGTCGGCTGCCCACCCGAGGCTCGTGGCGCTGAGCAGCGCCAGGGTCGATAAAAACGTTTTCATCCAGCCATCCTAAATCCGAGGAACCGCCGATCATGTCCATGCTCACCCTGACTCCTGGCCAGCTGACGCTGGAGCAGCTGCAAGCCATCCACGCTGGCGGCGTGAAGATCGCCCTGGCCGAATCCTCGAAGGCGGCAATCGCCGCCAGCGCGGCCATCGTGCAGGCCGCGGCGGCTGGCGACGCGCCGGTCTACGGTGTGAACACCGGCTTCGGCAAGCTGGCCAATCAGCGCATCAGCGCGGCCGATCTGGCCTTGCTGCAGCTGAACCTGATTCGCTCGCATTCGGTGGGTGTGGGCGAACCGCTGTCGCCCCCGGTGTTGCGGTTGATGCTGGCGCTGAAGGCAGCGAGCCTGGCCCGCGGTGCTTCGGGTGTGCGCCAGGTGGTGGTGGACACGTTGATCGCGGTGTTCAACGCCGGCCTCGTGCCTTATGTGCCCAGCCAGGGCTCGGTGGGGGCTTCGGGCGACCTTGCGCCGCTGTCGCACATGACGCTGGCGCTGCTGGGTGAAGGCGAGATGCTGGTCGATGGCCAGCGCATGCCCGCCGGGCCGGTGCTGGCCGAGCACGGCATCGCGCCGCTGACGCTCGAGGCCAAGGAAGGCCTGGCGCTGATCAATGGCACGCAGACCAGCGCATCGCTCGCCTTGCACGGCTTCCTCAGTTTCGAGCCGGTGCTCGAATCGGCGCTGGTGGTGGGCGCGCTGACGGTCGATGCCGCCCGCGGCAGCGATGGCCCGTTCGACCCGCGCATCCACGCGCTGCGCGGCCAGCCCGGCCAGATCGACGTGGCGCAGTACTACCGCGCGCTGCTCAAGGGCAGCGCGATCCGCGCGTCGCACGAAGAAGGCGACGACCGGGTGCAAGACCCGTACTGTCTGCGCTGCCAGCCGCAGGTCGTCGGCGCGTGCCTGGACCAGTTGCGCCACTCGTCGCTGGTGCTGGTGCGTGAAGCCAACGCCGTGACAGACAACCCGCTGGTCTTCGCTGACGACGGGATGATGATCAGCGGTGGCAACTTCCACGCCGAGCCGGTGGCGCTGGCCGCCGACGCGATGGCGGTGGCCATCGCGGAGGTTGGCGCCATCGCCGAGCGCCGCATCGCGATGCTGATCGACACCGGCGTTTCGCGCCTGCCGCCGTTCCTGACCAGCAATGCCGGCCTGAACAGCGGCTTCATGATCGCCCACGTGACGGCCGCCGCGCTGGCCAGCGAGAACAAGAGCCTGGCCCACCCGGCCAGCGTCGACAGCCTGCCGACATCGGCCAACCAGGAGGACCACGTCTCCATGGCCACCTTCGCGGCGCGCCGCTTGCAGCCGATGATTCGCAACGTGGCGCACATCATCGGCATCGAGCTGCTCGCGGCCGCCCAAGGCATTGAGTTCCTGCGCCCGCTCAAGAGCTCGGCCGCGCTGGAAGAAGCGCATGCGCTGCTGCGGGCAAAGTGCCCGTCGATCGAGGTCGATCGCTACCTCGCGCCCGACATCGAAGCTGCGACCGCGTTGGTCACCGACGGTGCCCTGTCGGCCGTGTTCCGCGCACTGCCCGGCCCGCTGCCCACGCTGTGGGTGCCGGTGTGAGCTGAGCGCGGCCGAGGGCTGGAGGGCGCCCGGCCCTCCCTGCCGGGCCCCTTCGCTGGACAAGCCCACTTCTCTCAACCTCTCAAGGGGGCCTGCCGAGGTACGGGTCAAACTGATACGCATCCCTCTTGCCGTGCGTGCTTCAACCCAACGGGCAAGCACGGCATGAGGCTCGCCCCTTCGACCTTCGGTTGACCATCACCGTACGGGCACCCCACCTTCGCGGTCAGCGACGGGGCGAGCTGCGGGCCGCCAGAAGGCGCAATTGATCGACCCTGGCCTGCCATCAGCTGTCAGTGACCGGGCTCGGCCGAGGGGCAAGTCAAGACTGGGGCGGTCGTTGGTTGGCGGCGGCCAGAATGTCAGCGGGGTTGATCACCTGTCATTCGTCGACCGGCTCCGTGAGCGGCCGCTGCACCTGGGCCCCCGGTCGCTCGGACGTGGTTGCAGCGGGTGGCGAGCGAGCGACCTTATCTGCTGGCTGTGGCCGGCGGCGCCCGACCCTTCGAAGACATTTGAGTCCTGCTAGCCGGCGCCCAAATGCAGCCTTAGGCGGCACTATGCAGCGCTACGCGTTACAGATCTTCGACGATCCGAGCCGTGAGGACGACATCCTTGGCGTTTGACCACGCCCAAGCCGTCAGTTGTAACTTTTCCGGATCGGATGGGTCCAGCACGATCCGGCCGAGAACCTCACAGAACTCCGGTGTACCGGGCTTAGTCAACTCACTACGCAGCTAGGCCGTCACCCTGTGCAGGACCTCGTTCACCTTGCGCAGCAGCTGCGGCTTTGTCAGGTCCTTCGTACCCGGTCGATAGCTGTCGCGCCCGGCAATCGTCAGTTCGTGCGCGAGGACCGCGAGAAACAACTTCCTGTCGTCGCTTCCTAGCGAAGCGAACCATTGTCCCTCGATGTTGGGCAGATCGACGTCCATAGCCGATTCTCGCGCTCCCGGGATCAACGTCGTACCGTCGCGATTCTCTCGCGACCGGCCGCTTGTGGCCGCAAGCTTCGGCAACTACGCCTTGCACGCCCAGCTATGCACGTCCTGCCCGTTCTTCCGTAGGAGCGCCGATCGAAGGCGATCCGACTCGCGGAGCCGCTTGAAAAGCGCCTGGTAAGCAAGCTCCAGCTGTTCCCAGTCGTCAAATTCAGTCGAAGTGCCGCCGTCAGCATCACACCAGAGATGTCCCTTTGCTTGTCCGGCATATGGCCTGTCATTCCACGACCCAATCAGTGGCGCACGCCAGTCCACGCCTTCGCTTGAGCCAAGCACCTGAACCTTGTGCTCGTCCGGAATGAAGGCGTGGAGTTCGCGCGAGGCGTCCTCGACGTAGAGGCGGCCGCATTGCGGGCACTGATAGGACAGACGCACGAGTGACGAGTCAATCCTCCCCTTTGACTCCGACGCATCGACGAAGTCTTCCCAATCCCGGTCGGCGACAACATACGCCTTGTAAGACAGGAAGTCAGTCTGGTCGACGATGACAGCGCCGCAGTGACACGCGATCTTCATTCTTGGATGCCGAATAGTTCAGGTTCGACTAGACAGCCAACCGGATGCCCGCCTCTCACGAGCTACCGCTCCTGTCCGACTGCTGTCACCACCTTCCCGAGGCGGGTGGCTTGAGTCGGGTCTTCAGGAACTCGAAATACTTTGGATCTTCTTGGCTGAAGATCTCTTGCCCTGCACCCATGTAGGCTCGTGCAAGTTCGTCCGCAGCTCGATCTACGTTCCCGATCTCGAATTGGCATTGGCCCAGCCGGAGATGAAGGAATGGGCTACCGATCGCGCCTGCGCAGTGCATCGCGTCGCTGAGTACTTCCTTGCCCTGCACATAGCTCTTCGCCTGGAAGTAGACGTCACCCAAACCAGCAAGGATGCCCGCTGTCGCCAAGTACGCTTCCTTCGGCTCCGGAACGAGTGAGAGGGCCTCGGAGAAGTTCTTGAACGCGTCTTGCAGCTCGCCCATCCCAATGAGCACATCGCCTTCATCGCAGATCTCCTTGACCTGCGCCGCCAAACTGCTCTCCAACTCCATGGCTACGCCCCTCGCGTTCTGGATCTCGGAAGTTCCCGCGCGGCTGGTGAGCCAGCTTGCGATCCCATCAGGCAAGAGCCAGTCTATCGTGAGAGTCCGCTCCTGTTTAGGGTTGTCGGACACCTGCCCGCGTGTGCAGCGAGCTGTCGATCTGCACCGGTCGGAGGGCAGGTGTCGGACAAGCCTCGGGGGAGGAAACCGCGGCGCACGCCACGGTGGTCAGTGAACGCGCGATTGCTATGGCGATAGCGGACGCGCCGCTTGTGTCGGAGTCGGCAATCGCGGCGTCCGCTGTGAGGCCGACGGCCGGCAATGCCGACAGCGAGCCACGCTGCGGCGGCGGTTCTGGCGAAGCCTGCACCGAAGACGCGCGTCGCGCGTGGGTCGGCGCGAGGCGGCCCGGCCACCGTCGGACGGTGGACGTCTGTGTTTGCTCGCGTTGGTCATACGGCAAACCTGTGGGGCGGTGCCCGGATAGCAGGGTCGGGCTCAAGCAGCCGCACGATCAGCATCGGCTTGCCACAGTGCCGGCACACGAACGTGGGCGGCGCTGCGGCCTGCTCGGTGTTGGCCTGCGCTTCATCGCAGCCGGCGCTCGTGGTGCTGGCGTGCGGCACGAGCAGGCTGCGAATCGTCGCGAGGTTGTGGCGCCGGTTGCCATTGGCCAGTAGCCCGTAGTGCCGGATGCGGTGGAAGCCGCTGGGCAGCACGTGCAGCAGGAAGCGGCGCATGAACTCGTCGGGGGCGAGCGTCATGGCCTTGTGGCGAGTGCGTCCCTTGGCTCGGTAGTCCTTCCAGCGGAAGGTCACGCCACGCTCGTCCAGCGCGAGCAGGCGGCTGTTGGAGATCGCCACGCGATGGGTGTAGCGCGACAGGTAGGCCAGCACGGCCTCGGGTCCGGCGAACGGTCGCTTGGCATAGACCACCCACTCGCATTTGCGCATCGGTGCCAGCCATCGCTTGAACACCTGCGCATCTGCCAAGCCCTCGTGCTCACCGAAGAACCGCAGCTTGCCCGCCAGATGCAGCTGCTTCAGCTCTTCGAGGAAGCGGCGCCGGAACAGTCGTGACAGCACCCGCACGGGCAGGAAGAACCCGGGCCGGCACGCGACCCAACGCCCACCGTCCGCGGACAACCCACCGCCGGGCACGATGCCGTGCACATGCGGATGATGGGTCAACGCCGAGCCCCAGGTGTGCAGTACCAGTGTCGCGCCGATGCGCGCTCCGAGATGCTTGGGGTCAGTAGCGATGGTCTGCAACACCTCGGCGGCGACGTCGAACAGCAGCCCGTAGATCGCGACCTTGTTCGTGTACGCGATGTCGGCGAGAGGTGCCGGCAGCGTGAAGACCACGTGGTAGTACTCCACCGGCAGCAAGTCGGCCTGCCGTGCGTCGAGCCAGCGTTGGGCCGCTGCACTCTGGCATTTCGGGCAGTGGCGGTTGCGGCAGGAGTTGTACGAGACCTGGTCGGCTCGGCAGCCTTCGCAGCGCAGCACATGGCCTCCCAGCGCCGCCGTGCGGCACTGGGTGATGGCCGACATCACCTTCAGCTGCGCCAGGCTCAGGTGGCCGTGCTGGGCTTCGCGCCAGGCCGGGCCGTGTGCGCGGAAGATGTCGGCGACCTCGAGGGCGGGCCGCCCCACGGCGCCTACCTCACGACGAGGGCGGCACCTGCTCCAGCGGACCGAGCACCTCGCGCAGCAGGTCGGTGGCCACGTGGGCGTAGATCGATGTGGTCTCGAGCTTCTTATGGCCCAGCAGGACCTGGATCACGCGGATATCGACCTTACGCTCCAGCAGGTGGGTGGCGAAGGAATGGCGCAGCGTGTGCGTGGTCACGCGCTTCGCAATGCCCGCGGCCGCGGCGGCGTCATGCACAGCGCGGTTGAGCTGTCGTGCGCTCAGCGGTTCCATCACGTCCAGCCCCGGGAAGAGCCAGCCGCCGGGCAGGATCTTGCCCTGCGCATGGCCGATGCGCCACCAGGCGCGCAGCCGCTGCAGTACCACCGGGCTGAGCATGGCGTAGCGATCCTTAGCGCCCTTGCCCTGCTCGACGCGCAGCGCCATGCGCTCGCTGTCGACATCGCCGACCTTGAGCCGGCAGACTTCGCTGGCGCGCAGACCCGCACCATAGGCCACCGACAACGCCGCCTGGTGCTTGATGTTGCGCGCCGCGGCGATCAGCGCCGCAGCCTCTTGCATGCTCAGCACGACGGGCACGGTGCGGGGTAGCTTCACCGGCTGCATCCTGGCCATCAACTCGGCGCGGCCCAGTGTGATGTCGAAGAAGAACCTCAGCCCGGTCAGCGTCGCGTTGAGCGTGATGGGCGAGGTGCCGGTGTCGACCAGGTGCAATTGGAAGTTACGCAGATCCTCGACCGTGGCGGTGTCAGGCGAACGCTTGAGGTACTCGGTCAACTTGCGAACGGCGCGGATGTAGCCTTCCTGCGTCCTGGGCTCCAGCTTGCGCATGCGCATGTCTTCGATCATGCGTTGCCGCAGCGGCGAGACCTTGCGGGTTGTCGTGTCCATGGTTGCTGCTCCGTTGAAGAACGAGGCGAATTGCCTCGCCCGTCAACTTCGCAGAACCCGCAGCACAACGAGTCGCCGCGACATCTCGGGACCGCCTACCGCGAGAGCGGTTTAGTCCACTGGTCATTATGGATAGCTATTCATAACGGCCAGGAGCTGCAGTTCGCAACCGGCGACTCTCCGGACTTGACAGTGTTGACGTCCGACGCATTGACCTATTGCGACGCTAGTTGTTCGTCGACGTCGCGACGACTGGATCGAGGTCCGTGCGAATAGGACTTATCTAGGCATCAACAGGTAACCGCTGAAGTCGACCGAGACGCTGCTGGGCCGGCGGACCGGATTTCAGGCTTCGCCTACTTCGCCACTCGAATCTCATCTGCCATGAATGCGTATTGCCGCGCGTTGATGGCCTTGATGGCCGGCAGCGTGGCGGCAATGCGTTGCACAAGCTGGCATTCTTCCTGACCACTCTTGGGCTTGCTGCTGATGACACGCATCAACTCCTGCACGTAGGGCTGCTTCTCGCGCTCGAAGGCCATGAACTTGGGTGAGGCCATAACTTGCATCCAGACCTGGCCTTGCTTCTCCTTGCTCCAGGACTGCGCTGTCGCGCGCGCCTGAGCCACGCGGTCCACCTCTGCCTGGCGCTGCTTTTCGTCAGCTCGCATGTCGGCGAAGGTGGCTTCGATCTGGCGCTTCACGTCCTTGGCGCCGGTGGCCGAGCTGCAGGCTACATCCGACGGCTGCGTTGACGACGCTGGCGTTTGCGGGGGCCGAGGCAGCGGCGAAGGAGTCCGGTTGTCGCAGACCTCGCGGAACTGCGCGGCACGCTGATCGTTCACATTCGCCATCGCCGTCAACACCGATCCCATCTGCTCATGCCGCTCGACCAGCTCGTTGTTCTTGCCGATCTTGGCATTGAGTGCCTGCATGGCGGCACTGTCGCGGCGATCAATCGTCGCCGTCTCCTTGTCAAGTTCCGCGCGCAAAGCCTTGATTTCGGCCTCCAGCGCCTGGATCTCGTCCACCTTCGCGTTGTAGGTGTGAACACCTTGGTTGACCTCGATGAGCTGAGCCTTGCATTGCTCTCTTTCGACTGCCGTGAGCGGGCCTTTGGCCGGTACGGCATCGGCGCATTGCGCATGCGGCGATAGCGTCAGCAGGACCGCGCCAATCGCCGACAGCCTGAATCCCTTCATCTTTCTCATCCTTGCCCCACTTGTACAACGCGGTGAGTGTCGCATCCCTATGGCGCGCGCAGGATGCACATTGGGTCACGCAAACCTTGCCAAATTCGGGTGCGAGCCGCACGTGCAATGTGGAGGTGAAGTTCTCGAACTATCAGGCCGCTCCGGACTCCAGCAGGTGCCCGTGCTGAAGGCCGAAGGCCAACTTTGCGGTAACCAGTCCAGGACGACGCACGACTCTTCAGGGTCGAGTTGAGCCGGCCGGCCTGTCAGTGACCGGTCGTTCGCCCCCCAGCCCAACAACTTGGCGACCCAGGTGGCCGCTGTCCATCGCTTCGCTGACATTGACTGCGTCGCCGGCGGGCTGGCTGATCGGCGGCTTGCTGTCGGTCAGCGTAAGGTCGCCCCACCAGAGCCACCGACTCCAACCGCTGCATAGCCGACGTCCACCGCATCGGGCCCTACGTCGGCAGCGTGGCGGCCGCGGTCGTCCAGACAGGCGTGCTGGCGGCTCGCCACTCACCCCATCGCTGACCGCGAAGATGCGGTCGCAGTGCGGTGAGGTCAACCAAGGTCGAAGGAGCGAGCCTCATGCCGTACTTGCCCGTTGGGCTGAGGCATGCACGGCGAGGAGGATGCGTATCAGTTTGACCCGTATCTCGGCACGCCCCGCTCAACCTTTGTCGGTTCGCGGCGCTTACATCTCGTGCCGTGGGGTGTCGTGAACGACCGTAGGCTCCTTCCTACATGACTTCGCTCCTGGGGCCGATTCCGCACTGGTTGGCGGGCCGGCACATTGAGGGCGTCTTGAAGGAGCTTTCACCATGTTCAAACGAGTCACCCTGATCGCCGCCTGCGCGGCTGCCCTCGTCACCAGCCTGAGCGCCTGCGTGGTGGCGCCTGCCCATCCGCGCTATGTGCACGATGCCGATCGCGATGGTGTGCCGAACCGCTACGACCGTGACCGCGACAACGACGGTGTGCGCAACCGAAACGACAACCGACCGTACAACCCGTACCAGCGCTGATCGGTCCGGCCCTTCTCAGGCTGGCGCTTCTCAGACTCGGGTCGACAGCGTCCTGTAGACCTGGGCCAGAAGCGCGCGGCCGATCGGGTGATGTGGCAGCCAGTCGGCGTGCGCGGGATCGCGCAGCACCATGGCCAGCATCCCGCAGCGTTCGTCATAGGCGCGCTGCAGCAGCTCGGCCGCGCGATCGACTTCCCCTAGGGCCGCCAGCGGTGCCGCATAGAGCGTGGCCTCGCCGGTGGTGGTGCGTGAGCAGATCAACGTGGCATCGATGATGTCCAGCGCGGCCTCGCGTCGCCCCAGACGGGCCAACACGAACGACAGCACCGTCCACACAAAAGGCGGCGTGTCGGCCCCTTCAGACAGGCGCCAGGCCGGCGCCTCGATGTCGTCGCTGGGGGCCACCATCGCGCGGATGGCCAGTTTGAAGGCCACCATCAACAGCTGCCCTGGGTTCTCCGCCGACGCAGCGTCTGCCTCGGCGAGCCCATCCGCGCCACGGCCCGCCTGGATCAACGCCCGCGACAAGGTCATTCGCAGCAAGGGCGTGTGAGGCGACAGCCGCAGCGCGGTGCGCAACTGTTCCACCGCCTCGTCGGCCTGGCCGGTGAAGAGCAGGTGGCGGGCGTACACCAGCAGCGAGTCGGCATCCTGCGGCCCATGTTGCATCGCCTGCGCATGGGCCTGCGCCGCCTCATCGAAGCGCCAGGCCATGTCGAGCAGGGTGCCGCGCGCGCCGGCCAGCCCGGGCGTGGACGGATCCAGGCGCTGTGCCTGGTCCAGCACCTGCAGCCCTTCCTCCACCGACGGGTCGGTGGGCACTTGCCCCCAACCGATGGCGGCAGCTAGGGCCTCGGCCAGCGCCACCCCGGCGGGGGTGTAGCCCGGCTCGCGCTCAATCAAGGTGCGCAGCAGTTCAATGGCGCGACCCACGGCTGCCGGCGTTCGCTGGGCCGCCAGCTGCCGTGCATGTAAATAGGCTTCCAGCGTGGCGGGCGAGGCCTGCGTGGCCATCACCAGGCGGGAAGGTGGTGGCGTGGTGCTCGCGCCACCATCGAGCCGATAGCCTGTTCCGTAGACCGAATCGATCGTCAGCCCCAGCGGTGCGAGCGCGCGCCGCAAGCGGCTGATGCTGCGCGCCAGGCTTTCGTCGGACATGGCCCGGCCCGCCCAGGCTGCGCTGGCGAACTCTTCTTTGCTCACCACGGCGGGGCGCCGTTGCAGCAACAGGGCGAGCACCGCGCGCTCTTTGGGTGCAAGGTCGAGGGGGCGTCCGTCGGCGCTGGGAAAGCCGGCGGCGTCGAGCGTCAGCGCGGCGGTAGGCATGGGCGGTCCATCGGCAAGTGTTGATCAGGATTCGGTCAAGCTTGCCACAGCCACGCGCCCTAGCATCACGCACTTCTCTGAGGAGCACACGACATGAACCTTCGCACCCCCCTGCTGGCCACGCTGGTGGCCACCGCTGGCCTGGCCGCCGGCCCCGCCGTGGCCGCCGACACCACGGGCTGGACCAAGACCGTGCCGATCGTCGACACCCCGGGCCCGGGTGGGATCTTCGGTGTCAATGGTTTCGATGTGTTTGCCGATCAATCGGTCGCGGCCCGCTTCACCGTGCCGGCCAACGGCGACATGCGTCTGGCGCGCATCGGCCTTTGGTTGATGAACAACAGCGAAACGCTGCAAAAGAAAGTTCGCCTGACGCTGGAGACCGACGCGCTGGACGAAGGCGGCAGCGCCAGCATGCCCAGCGGCGTCGAGCTGGAGCGCTGGACGGCACCGGTGGCCACCCTGGGCTGGAACCCGGTCGAGCAGTTTTTCGAGACCAAGAAGGGCCCGCATCTGGTGGCTGGCCGGTCGTACTGGGTGGTGGCTGCGTCCATGTCGCCGATGTTCGTCGACCCGGTGTGGACGTTTGCCAAGCGGGGCTCGATGATCACCACCACCACCTTCAATGGCGGCTGGCAGCCGGCCGGCACCGAGGGTTCGGCGTTGACGCTGCGCGTGGACGCGCACCCTGTCAAGACCACGCCGTGAGGCTTTGACGAAGTCGCCCGCGGCGATACCGTTCGCCGCGTGGCGCGCTACTGCACGGGATCACCCGTCACGGGCCGGCTGCGCCGGCTCGCATAATCGCCGCCACCTCTGCCAAGAGGAAATGAGAGGGTGGCGAGATGAAATGGTTCTTCGGCCTGCTAGGCGCCGTGGTCGGCGGGCTGCTAGGCGATTTTGCGGGGGTCCTGGTGGGCCTCATGCTGGGTGTGGGGGGGGCGGCGCTGATCCAGTCGAGCGCGCGCCGCGACAAAGAAGACGAGCCGGACGAGGCCAGCAGCGACAAGGCGCGGCCCTCCGGGCCCCGGCCGGTGCGCTTGACGCTGGACCAACGACTCGCTGCCCTTGAGCAGCAGGTGCGCCAACTGCAGAGCGAGGTGGCCCGCCTGAGGGCCTCTGCCGCCGAATCGGCCGCCGCACTCGCGGCTGCCCGTGTCGCCCCCGGCGCGGCGCGCTCGCCAGGCGCGGATGCACCCGTGCCATCGGCCGCGTTGACCCGCCGCGAAGAGGCGCCCGATGTGGCATCGGTGCCACTGCGGGTGCCGCCGGCCCCGATGGTTCCGGCCATTCCCGAGGCCGTGACGGCGGCGCCCATCGCGGCCGAGCTTCGCCCGGCCGACGCGCTTTTGGATGAAGCCCTGGCCCGCGTGACCGCCGAGGCTACGCCGGCGGCCGCGGCGATCCCCAACGACACCGCCACCCCGATGCGGGCCGTGCCGGACGAGGCGGAAACCCCGTCCCCATCGATGGCCGCCCCGGCCGAGGTCGACATCGCGATCGATGTGCTGGCTGCTTCCGCGGCCGAGCCGGCGGTCGCCGCGAAGGCGCCGGCCACCCCGCCCGCACCACCCCCGCCGCCCGCGGTGCCGCTGCGCGACCGCCTGCCGCCCGTGGTGCGTGACTGGATCTTCGGTGGCAACACCATCGTCAAGGTCGGCGTGCTGGTGCTGTTCCTCGGCCTGGCGTTCCTGCTGCGCTATGCCGCCGAACGCATCACCGTGCCGCCCGAGTTGCGCTACGCGGGCGTCGCGCTGCTGGGCGTGGGCCTGCTGGGCCTGGGCTGGCGCCTGCGTGACCGGCGCGATGCCGCCGGTGGCACGGGATATGGGCTGATCCTGCAGGGCGCGGGCATCGGCGTGCTGTACCTCACCACCCTGGCTTCGCTGAAGCTCAACGGCCTGATCCCGCCGGAAGCGGCCTTCGTCTTCCTCTTCGCGGTGACGGTGCTCAGCGCCGTGCTGGCGGTGGTGCAGAACGCGCCATGGCTGGCCTACGTGGCCGTGGCCGAAGGCTTTGCCGCGCCGGTGCTCGTTTCCAGCGGCGGCGGCCACCATCACGTGCTGTTCAGCTACATGCTGGTGCTGGACATCGGCGTGTTCCTGGTGGCCTGGTTCAAGGCCTGGCGACCCTTGAACCTCGTGGCATTCGTCGGCACCTTCACGCTCGCCAGTGGCTGGGCGCAGGGGCGCTACGAGCCCACGCTGTACACCGGCGTGCAGGTCTACCTGATCCTGTTCTTCCTGCTTTTCACCGGCATCGGGCTGCTGTTCGCACGCAGAGCGCTGGCGGCCAGCGATCTGCCCGACGGCGCCGACCCGCTCGCGCGCCGTGCGATGCAGGCGCTGGCTCAGGTGGGCCGGGTCGACAGCGCCCTGGTGTTTGGCGTGCCCCTGGTGGCATTCGGCCTGCAGTACCTGCTGGTCCAGGACTGGGCCTACGGCCCGGCGTGGGCCGCGCTCGGCTTCTCGATGTTCTACCTGTTGCTGGGTGGTTTGACGATGAAGCGTGGCGGCCCGCGCTACGCGCTGCTCGGCGAGGCCTATGTGATCGTCAGCGTCATCTTCGGAACGCTCGCCATCCCGCTGGCCCTCGAAGGCGTGTGGACGGGGGCCACCTGGGCCATCGAGGCGGCAGGCATGTACTGGTTGGGCGTTCGCCAGCACCGGCCCTACGCGCGGGCCTTCGCCTTGCTGGTGCTCTTCGGCGCAGCCGTCCGCACCTTCAGCTCCTTGGGCGTCGATGAATCGCCGGGCACACCGTGGCTGACGGGTTCGGTGCTCGGCATGGCATTGCTCGCAACAGGCGCGTTGGCCATGCACGCCGTCAGCCTGCGTCGGCGCGCGGCCGAGCCGTCCGTCGCCGAGGCGGGGCAGCCGGCTGCAGCCATGGCGGCTTGGGAGACCCTCGGCGAGGCCGTGCAGTGGGCGATTGGCGTGGCCGCGTTGACCACCATCGCGTGGATGCTGCTCGTGCCGACCTGGGCCTCGGTGGTCACCTCGGGCCTCGCCTTGGGGCTGGCCTTGTGGCCTGAACGCTGGCGCAGTGCCGCCCAACCGTGGTCGGTGGTTTGCTTGCAGGCCGTGGCCTTGTGTGGCTTCCTGGCCACCTTGCAGGTGCTGCATGGCCAGGCGATGCTGGGCAATGGTGGGTCTGGCTTGGTGGCCGCGGTGTTGATCGCCGCCAGCTTGATGGCCTGCGCGTGGCTGGCGTTGCCGGCCAGCCTGCGCGCCCGTTGGCGTGAGCTGCAGGACGACACCGCAGCCAGCGCCGAAGTCGCCCGTTGGCCGCTGGGCGTGACCATTGGCTGGCTGGTGGGGGTGGCCGCGCTGGGGGGCAGTCTGCTGTTCGTGATGCCGGCCGACCAGGCCGCGCGCGTGTGGCCGGCGGTGGGCCTGGCATGTCTGTGGCTGGGGTTGCGGTTGCGGCACGACCCGTTGGTGATCACGGGCTGGGGTTGGCAGGTCGTGTCCGGGGTCTGCGCGCTGGTCTATGGTGAGCCGCTGTGGTCCAGCACGGTGGCCGGCATGACGCTGTGGACGCCATGGCTGCTGACGCTGGCGGGCCTGATCGCGGGCGACATGCTGCGGCGCGAAGCGGGCCGGCAGTTCACCCGGAACTGGCTCAAGAGCCCGGTGGCCCAATGGGGCTTGGTGGTGTGGGTGTTGTGGTGGTGGTCGCAGGTGCTGCCGCCCGAGGTCTGGCGCGGTCTGTCGCAACGCGGCGGCGACGCGATCGATTGGTGGATGCCGTTGCTGCTGGCGTGGGTCACGCTCAGCTCGGCCTTGCTGACGGCGCTGGCGCGCTGGCGTCAATGGCAGGTGGTCGGCCAAAGCACCTGCATCACCGTGCCGGGCTGGATTCTGCTGGCCTGGACCAGTCTCGCCGTCTCAGGCGATGCCCCGCATGCCCATGCCGGCTGGCTGATCTGGCCGATGAGCCTGGTGTGGCACCTGGTGCTGTTGCGCCAGCAGGCCCGTTGGGTGCCTGAGCGGCTGCAGTCGCCGCTGCATGTGCTCGGCTTCTGGCTGTTCGCCATCGTGGCGGCCCGCGAAGGGCAATGGGCTTTGGCACAGGTGGGGGCACCCGAGTCGGCCTGGCCGGCCTTGGGCTGGGTGGCGATGCCAGCGGCCGTGCTGGCGCTGCTCACGCGGCCGGCCCTGCTGCGCCGTTGGCCTCTGAGCGCCTTCCGCGACGCGTACCTGCTGGCGGGCGCGGCGCCGGTGGCGGCCTACCTGCTGCTGTGGGTGTGGTTCAGCAACCTGCTGTCGGGTGAGGCAGCGCCTTTGCCGTACATCCCGCTGCTGAATCCGCTGGAGCTGGGCCATGGCCTGGTGCTGTTGTCGCTGTTGCTGTGGTTCCGTGCCCTGCCTGATTCGGCACAGCGCTGGCTGCCGCGCGATCTGCGCGTGCTGGCCCTGGGCGCCACCGCCTTTGTGCTCTACACCGGCTTGTTGCTGCGCACCTGCCATCACTGGGCGGCGGTGCCGTGGGATGGGGGCTCGCTGTTCGCCTCCACCCTGACGCAGGCCACCTTGTCGGTCGCCTGGGCCCTGCTGGGTGTGGCGCTGATGGTGCTGGGCCACAAGCGCGTGCGACGCGCGGTGTGGGTGGCGGGTGCGGCATTGCTGGCGGTGGTGGTGCTGAAGCTGTTCTTCATCGAACTGGCCGACCATGGCGGGCTCTACCGCATCGTTTCCTTCATCGTCGTCGGCTTGCTGCTGCTGGTGGTGGGCTACTTTGCCCCGGTGCCGCCGCGACGCGAAGAAGCCGCCGAGGCTGCCGCAGCCACCAACGAGGCCGCGGCATGAGATGCGCCTGGATGATGTGGATGGCGCTGGCGGCGGTGTCGGCCAGCGCGGGTGAGGCGCCGCTGAAGCTGCAGGGCGAGGGCGCCTACTACACCCTGCGATTGCCGCTCGGCGTGCGTGCCCAGGCCAAATCGGCAGACCTGTCGGACCTGCGGGTGCTCAACGGCGCCGGCGATGCGGTGCCCTATGCGTGGGTCGATGATGAGGCTGCGACGGTGGCCACGCCCAACCGCCAGTCGGTGCCGCTGTTCAAGGCACCGGCCGCGGCTGGTGTTGCGTCCCAGCCGGCGCCGGCTCTGCAGGGCGGCTGGATCGTCGACCTGCGCGCCGTCAAGGGCCTGGTGCAGGAGCTGCAGCTCGACATCACGCCCGAGGCCCACGGCATCTACCCGTTCATGCTGGAGGCCAGCGACGACCTGCAGCGCTGGCGCATGCTGCAGCCCGAAGCACAACTGGTCGCGCTGCAGCACCAGGGCTTGCGTCTGGAGCGCAGCAGCTTCGAGCTGGCCGGCACCGACGGCGGCGTGTCGCGCGCGGGCTACCTGCGCTTGCGGCCGATACCCGGTGCCGAGCCGCTGCCGCTGAAGGGCGCCCACATCGTCAGCCTGGCGCACCGCACCGATCTGCCGGACTGGCAATGGAGCGAATCGCTGTCGCCGGCTGAATGCACCGAGACGCACTGCGACTATGTGCTGCCACGCCACCTGCCGCTGCAGCGTGTGGAGTTCGAGCTGGCCCAGTCCAACACGCTGGCCCAGGTGCAGCTGCTGGTGCAAGCCGATGACGAGCCGCACCCGGAGGCCCCACGCGCGCACGGCCACCGGGTGCGGGATCACCTGCGTGGCCTTCGCCACAAAGAGGCCCCGGTCGCGCCACGCCAGGATGAATCGTTCTGGCCTCTCGCCAGCGGCACGGTGTATGCGCTGAACCTGCAAGGCAGCGCGGTGCGCTCGACGGTGATGACCGTGTCAGGGGGCCTGTATCGCAAGCTGCGGGTGCAGCCCACGGGGGGCATGGCGCAGTTGGGGGCGGTGGCGCCCAGGCTGCGTGTCGCCGGGCGTGCCGCGAACCTCGTCTTCCTGGCGCGGGGGCCAGGGCCTTATCGCTTGGCGTGGGCGCAGACCTCACCACCGGTGGCCATGTCGCTCGACCAATTGATGCCCGGGCGTCGCGCGGACGACCCCCTGCCGCAGACCACGGCAGAGCTGGCGCCCGCCACGGTGGCGTCGACCGCGTCGCCGACGCCGCCCGCACCGAGCACGGCCTCGGCGCCCACCGCCGACACCGCGGGCTCGAACCACAAGCTCTGGCTGTGGGCGGCCATGGCGGGGGCCCTGCTGCTGATGGGTTTCATGGCGTGGACCTTGCTGAAACCCGGTGCGGCACCGAGGGGTGATCCGCCCACGGGTTGATGCTCTGCCAGTAGCCCCAGTTGGCCCAGTTGGCGCGGCGCAAATCCAATGACGGCCCCCTGGCCTTTGGGCCAGGGCAGGCGGCGCCGCTTCAGTGGGCGATGAGCAGGTCGGCCGCGGTTTCGAGTTGGCCGACCTCGATGCCGTTCCAGTTCTTCAGCGGCACGCGCACCAGGTCCCCCAGCGCGGCGGCATCTGCATCGTCGCGCTGCACCAGGGCCCCGATCACGCGGGCCATCACCACCTCGGCGGCGCGTGCGGTGTTGCCGTCATCCACCTTGATCGCCACACCCAGCCCCCGCTCGGGCAGCGCGGCACAGTAGACACCTTCGGCACCGACCTTGCAGAACACCCGCTCGCCGAAATGCTGCATCACCCGTGTGTCGAAGCGGCCGGTGCCGGCCACCATGAAGGGCTCCTTCGCCACCGCGCGGCGCAGCCGCCGGGCGGCCTCGGCGTGGCCCGGAGACAACCCCAGGCCCGTGGCCAGGCGCGCGAACCCATGGGCCAGGTGGCGCAGCGGGATGCCGAAAGTGGGGATGGAGCAGCCATCCACGCCCTGCGGCGCGTGGGCCAGGTCATAACCTGTGGCGGCCTGCAGCGCGGCGGTGACTTCTCGCATCACCGGGTGGGTGGCGCTCACGTAGCCGCGCACGAAGGCCTCGGGCTCGCTGCCGGCCTCACGTGCCATCAGGCAGCCCAGGCACACGAAGCCTGAGTGCTTGCCGGAGCAGTTGTTGTGCAGGGCATTGGGCTCTGCGGCCTCGCGAGCGAGAAGGCGGCTGCTGGCCTCGTGAGAGGGCCAGTGGGTGCCGCACTCGAGGACGCGGGCATCCAACCCCACCTTCGCGAGCACGCCGGCGGCGGTGGCCACATGCCCCGGCTCGCCGCCGTGCGACGCGCACGCGAGGGCGAGGGCAGCGTCGTCCAGGCCGAAATGCTCGGCCGCGCCGCTGGCCACCAAGGGCAGGGCCTGAAGCGCCTTCACCGCCGAGCGCGGGTAGACCGGCCGGTCGATGTCGCCCAGCACGGTGTGGACATTGCCGTCGGCGTCCACGATGGCAATGGCCCCGCGGTGAAACGACTCCACGGCGGTGCCGCGCCGCAACTGCACGAGCACCGGG
Source organism: Ideonella lacteola (assembly GCF_038066555.1). Taxonomy (NCBI): domain Bacteria; kingdom Pseudomonadati; phylum Pseudomonadota; class Betaproteobacteria; order Burkholderiales; family Sphaerotilaceae; genus Ideonella; species Ideonella lacteola. The sequence continues at coordinate 381,882 of NZ_JBBUTG010000002.1, forward strand.
TTCATCGCGCCCTCTCGCGACACTCGGTGCGCGGTGTCAACGCTGCGCGCCCGGTTGGGTGGCCGAGTGCTTGACCGCTTTGTGGGCCTTGCGATGCGCGGCCTTGGCCTTCTTCACCTGCTTGGCCGATTTGCTGGCGTGGCCGGCCTTGCTGGCCTTGGCGTGGGCCTTGGCCTTCGTGTGGTGCACCTTGGAGGCCGCGGCGCGCGGGGCGGCCGGGGCAGGGGCCGCTGTGGGCGCGGGCATGGCCGCTGGCGAAGGAACAGCCGGGGCGGCCGGCGCCGCGGGCAGGGCCGGAGCGGTCTGGGCGCCGACGCCCGCGGACAGGCTCACCAGGGCCAGGCTGAGCGCAGTGACGGTGAGGCGGCGGGCGGTGCGGATCGGGGACATGGGGCTTCTCCTGTCGATGAGGTGCAGTCGATGGGCTAGGGCGTGTTCACACTACGGAGCCCCAATGCGTTGCCACCAGAACCGGTCGAGCGCAAGGCGCAAGACGAAGCCGGGGTGCGGCCCCGGCGAGGCTTTGCAACGCCGCGGGCGGCTGGTTCTGGTGGCAACCCTTCGGGAACGGGCTGTCCAGGGCGCATGGCGGCGTTGCCCAACTTGCCCAGGCACCAGCCTGGGCGGCGTCGGGCGCCTTGCCCTGCATCCCTGGACGACCCGTTCGCACGGGGCTGCGTAGTGTGAACACGCCCTGGTCGCAGATATTGTGCGCCTGTCGGCACAATGGGCCGCACATGTCATGGTTTGCTCTGGCCTTGGTGCTGGTGGCTGCGTTGCTGCACGCGGCCTGGAACGTGGCCGCCAAGAAGGCCGGCGGCAATCACCACTTCGTCTTGATGGGGGCGTTGCTCATCGTCGTGATCTGGGCCCCGTTGGGGGTGTGGGTCGCTTGGGATGTGGTACCGGCCTGGGGCCTGTTCGAGTGGGGCTTGATCATCGCCAGCGGCATCACCCACCTCGTCTACTTCAATGTGCTGCTCAAGGGCTATCGCGAGTCGGACCTGACGGTGGTCTACCCCGTCGCGCGGGGCACCGGGCCGCTGTTGAGCTCGGTCGGCGCGATGCTGCTGCTGTCCGAGTGGCCCAGTGCCATCGGCCTGATGGGGCTGGCCGGCATCGTCGGCGGTATCTGGCTGATTGCCGGCGGACCGGCGTTGTGGCACAAGGCCCACGAAGTGCAGGACCCGGTGCAGCGCGCCCGGGTGCGCGCGGGCCTGGGCTGGGGTGCGCTGACCGGCGTGCTGATCGCCGGCTACACGCTGATCGATGGCTATGCGGTCAAGGTGGTGCTGATCTCGCCCATCCTCGTCGACTACTTCGGCAACCTGGCGCGCATCCCGTTCATGTTGCCCTCGTACTGGAGGGACCGTGCGGGCTTCCGCGAGGCCTGGCGCTCGCAGTGGCCCTACGCCCTGGTGATGGCCACGATCAGCCCGCTGGCCTATGTGCTGGTGCTCTACGCGGCCCAGCACGCGCCCTTGTCGCATGTGGCGCCGGCTCGGGAGGTGTCGATGCTGTTTGCTGCCCTGATCGGCGGCCGGCTGTTGGGCGAGGCCGACCGTGGTTGGCGTCTGGCCGGCGCCGGTCTGATGGCGGCCGGCGTCATCGCGCTGGCCGCCGGCTGACTCAGCCTCTTACAGGCCCGCCCAGATGGCGGCCAGGGTCACGGTGGCCGGAACGGCTTGCACGAACAGGATCTTGCGCGATGCGGTGGCCGCGCCATACACACCGGCGACCAGCACGCACAGCGCGAAGAACACCTTCACCGGCCCGCCGGCGGCACCCAGCGACAAGCCCCAGAACAGGCCCGCGGCGAGAAACCCGTTGTACAGGCCCTGGTTGGCCGCCAGCACCTTGGTGGCGGCAGAGAACTCGGGTGTCAGGCCAAAGGCCTTGCGTCCACGGGGGGTGTCCCACATGAACATCTCCAACACCAGAATGTAGACGTGGAGCAGGGCCAGCAGGCCCACCAGCACGTTCGCGATCATCAGGGCTCTCCTCGGATTGGTGGTACGCGGATGATGCCGCACAATGCCTCGCCACCTTTGTTTTCGGACCTCAGGAGATCTGCAGATGCTGAACAACGGCAAAGTCCTCGTCGCCCAGGGCGGCGGGCCCACCGCAGTGATCAACCAGTCGCTGGTTGGCGTGGTGCTCGAAGCCCGGCGCCATCCCGGCATCGAGCGGATCTACGGCGCGCGCCATGGCGTGCGCGGCATCATCAACGAAGACTTTTACGACCTCACCCAGGAAACCAGCCACAACCTGGAACTCGTGGCCGGCACGCCGTCTTCCGCCCTGGGGTCGACACGAGACAAGCCCGATCTGGCCTATTGCCAGAAGATCTTCCAGGTGCTTCAGGCCCACGAGATCGGCCACTTCTTCTACATCGGCGGCAACGACTCGTCGGACACCGTGCGCATCGTCAGCGAGCAGGCGCGCGCCGCGGGCTATCCGCTTCGCAGCATCCACATCCCGAAGACGATCGACAACGATCTGGTGGGCAACGACCACACGCCGGGCTTCCCGAGCGCTGCGCGCTTCGTGGCGCAGGCCTTTGCGGGGGCCAATCTCGACAACGCAGCGCTGCCAGGGGTGTACGTCGGTGTGGTGATGGGCCGCCATGCCGGCTTTCTCACCGCCGCATCGGCGCTGGGCAAGAAGTTCCCGGATGACGGGCCGCACCTGATCTACCTGCCCGAGCGGGTGTTCGAGCTGGAGAAGTTCCTGGCCGACGTGCGGGCCGCCTATGACCGGCATGGCCGCTGCGTGATTGCGGTGTCCGAGGGCATCCACGACGCCAGCGGCAAGTCGATCGCCGAGCAACTGGCGAAGAACGTCGAGCGCGACGACCACGGCAACGTGCAGCTTTCCGGCACCGGGGCGCTGGCCGACTTGCTGTGCGACCAGATCAAGAGCCGTCTGGGCATCAAGCGGGTGCGCGGCGACACCTTCGGCTACCTGCAGCGCTCGTTCATCGGCTGCGTGTCGGATGTCGACCAACGCGAAGCACGTGAGGTCGGTGAAAAGGCCGTTCAATACGCGATGTGGGGTGACCGCGACGGCTCGGTGGCGATCAAGCGGACCGGCTTCTATTCGGTGGACTACGAGCTGCAGCCGCTCGAAGCGGTGGCGGGCAAGACGCGGGTGATGGACGATGCCTTCATCAACGAAGCCGGCACCGACGTGACCGACGCGTTCAGGCTCTATCTGCGGCCACTGCTGGGGTCGGGCATGCCCGACGCCTTCCGGTTGCGGCGGCATGTGGTGGACAAGCGGCTCAATCCTTGACGGGGCCGTGAAGCGCCCCAGAACATACATCAACACACGAGGAGGGACAGATGGAATTCACGGATGCAGACCGGCGGGTGCGCTGGCTGGGCAGGGGGCTGCTCTTTCTGGGGGCGGCGGTGGTGCTGGTGTTGCTGTGGCCGTTCTACTCAGTGCCCACGGGCAGCCGCGGTGTGGTCACGCAGTTCGGCCGCATCGTCGGAATCGAAGGTGAGGGCCTGGCGGTGTTGCCGCCCTGGCAGAAGCTGCACAACTTCAGCATCCGTGCCGAGAAGGCCGACATCGAGAACGCCGAGGGCAGCACCAGCGACACGCAGCCGGTGAAGGTGAGCATGACGGTGCGCTACAGCATCGCCACCGATCGGGTGGCCGAGGTGTTCGAGAAGTATTCGCACGATGGTGACCTGTCGTCCTATGTGCAGACCGCGACGCAGGAAATCTTCAAGGCGGTGACGGCCAAGTACACCGCGCCTGACCTGATCGCCCAACGCGCCAAGGTATCAGCCGACATCAATGCGGCGCTGCGCGAGAAGCTGTCGCTCTACGGGGCGCAGGTCATCAACATCGACATGCGCAACTTCGCGTTCTCCGAGTCGTACATGCACGCCATCAACGACAAGGTGACGCAAGAGCAGCTTCGCCTGGCGGCCGAGAACAAGTTGCGCACCGTCGAGGCCGAACAGAAGCAGAAAGTGGCCGTGGCCGAAGCCGAGGCGAATGCGCGCAAGGCCGAGGCCGACGGTGAGGCCTATGCCAGCCTCGCCATCGCCAAGGCCCAGGCCGAAGCGCTGCGCGTGCAGAACGCGGCACTCGCCCAGAACAAGGATGTGCTGGAACTGCGGCGCATCGAGGTCGAGAAGGTCAAGGCCGAGAAGTGGAATGGTGCGTTGCCGCAGGCCATTTACGCTGGCGCGCCGGTGCCTTTCCTCAATGTCAGCAAGTGAAGGCGGTGTCTGTGTCGAAATCCAATGTCTTTCGTGTGGCCGCCGGGCTGGTGGGGTGTGCGGCGTCGCTGATGCTGGGCGCGTGCGCTTCGAATGGGGGCGGCAGCGGCACCGCTGCGCCGGCATCGCACGCCACGGCCACCACGTCGGGCAGTGAGCCGGCCAGTGCCGAAGCGCCTCGTGCCGCTGCCTCTTCCGCATCGGCGGGCGCCGATGCGGTGGCCAAGGCGGTCACCTCGCCGCTGTCTGACCTGAATCTGGTGAATGCGCCGATCCCGCCGGTGCTGCGCAGCGCGCTGAAAGCGCCCTATGCCGCGCCGGCTGAGGCGGGCTGCGACGCGCTGGCCGCCAACGTACGTGCCCTCGACGAAGTGCTCGGCGCCGATCTCGACACGCCGCCATCCCCCAACAATCCGGGCCTCGTGGAGCGTGGCTCCAAAGAGGTGGGCAATGCGGCGGTCGGCGCGATCAAGAGCGCCGCGGAAGGCTTGGTGCCGTTTCGCAGCTGGGTGCGCAAGCTCAGCGGTGCCGAGCGCTACTCGAAGGAGGTGGCGGCCGCCATCGCTGCCGGCACCGTCCGGCGTGCGTACCTGAAGGGGCTCGGCGAATCGCGTGGTTGCGACGCGCCGGCCTCGCCGCTGCGCAGCGAACGCGCGGGTTAGGTGCCCCGTGGGCCGCTGGCCCCCGGGAGTAAGACATTTGGCCTCAAGCCTTGTGCTTGAAGCCGGGCATCACCTGGCCCAGCCGCGCACCCATGGCCGCGCCCAGTGCCTGCAGTGCATTCAGCGGGCGGATCATGACCTCGAACTCGACGATGCGGCCGTCATCGTCGAAGCGGATCATGTCGATGCCCTTGAGCTGCTTGCCGTCGACCACCGCGCTGAATTCGAGTACCACGTTCAATCCATCGTCGCTGCCGAACTGGCGGTGGTACGTGAAGTCTTCGAAGATTGTGATCACCGTGCGCAGCGCCAGCAACAGGGCCGGCGCCGGTCCGTACGGGTTGTAGGCCATCGGCGACCGGAAGACGGCCTGCGGGTGGACGATGTGTTCCAGCGCATCCAGATCGCGCCGCTCGACCAGCGCGTGCCACTGTTCGAGTGACCGGGCGACGGCCGGGTGAAGATGGGTGGGGGCAGGCATCATCGGGTGCTCCTTGTCGCGGGGGTCACAGGCTCGCCGCCAAGCGGGTGCCTTGTGCGATGGCGCGCTTCGCATCCAGCTCGGCGGCCTCGTGGGCGCCGCCGATCAGGTGCACCCGTTGGCCGGCTGCCTGCAACTGGTCGTGCAGCTCACGCAAAGGCTCTTGTCCGGCGCAGATCACCACGTGGTCTACCGGCAGTGTCTTTTCCACGCCGTGCACGCTGATGTGCAGGCCGGCGTCGTCGATGCGCTGGTAGCTCACCGACGAGGTCATGCCCACGCCGCGGGCTTTCAACCCCGTGCGGTGGATCCATCCGGTGGTCTTGCCCAGCTGATCGCCCACCTTGGAGGCTTTGCGCTGCAGCAGGTGCACCTGGCGTGGGGGCCGCTCGGGTTGCGGCTTGCGCAGCCCCCCTGCCGTGGCGTAGCTGGTGTCCACGCCCCACTCGGCAAAGAACTTCGCCGGATTCTGGCTGGCGCTGTCGCCGGTGTGCGTCAGGTACTCGGCCACATCGAAGCCGATGCCACCCGCGCCCACGATCGCGACATGCTGCCCCACGTCACGGCCATCGCGCAGCACATCGAGGTAGCTCAAAGCCTTCGGATGGTTCACGCCTTCGATGGCCGGTTGGCGGGGCACGATGCCGGTGGCGATCACGATCTCATCGAAACCTTCGGCCGCCAGTGACTCGGCCGTGGCTCGGGTGTTCAGGCGCAGCGTCACCCCCTTCAGCTCGATCTGGCGCTGGAAGTAGCGCAGCGTTTCGTAGAACTCTTCTTTGCCCGGGATGCGCTTGGCGATGTTGAACTGCCCGCCGATCTCGGAGCCAGCCTCGATCAGCGTCACCGCGTGGCCGCGTTCGGCGGCCGTCACCGCGCAGCTCAGGCCCGCGGGGCCGGCGCCGACCACGGCAACCCGCTTGGGTTGTTCGGCGGGGCGGATGACCAGCTCGGTTTCGTGGCAGGCGCGGGGGTTCACCAGGCACGAGGTGATCTTCCCGGCGAACGTGTGATCGAGGCAGGCCTGGTTGCAGCCGATGCAGGTGTTGATTTCGTCGGCTCGTCCCTCCCGCGCCTTGCGCACGAACTCGGCATCGGCCAGGAAGGGGCGCGCCATCGACACCATGTCGCATTGGCCTTCTGCGAGCAGCTTCTCGGCCAGCTCGGGCGTGTTGATGCGGTTGGTGGCGACCAGCGGGATGCCGACCTGGCCCTTGAGCTTCTGGGTGACCCAGGCGAAGGCGCCTCGCGGCACCTTGGTGGCGATCGTCGGGATGCGCGCCTCGTGCCAGCCGATGCCGGTGTTGATGATCGTGGCCCCGGCGCGCTCGATGGCCTGGGCCAGTTGGATGACCTCGTCGAGCGTCGAGCCCCCTTCGACCAGATCGAGCATCGACAGGCGATAGATCAGGATGAAGTTCGGGCCGACGCGCTCGCGCACGCGGCGCACGATTTCGATCGGGAAGCGAATGCGCTGTTCGTAGCTGCCCCCCCATTCGTCGCTGCGGTGGTTGGTGCGCGCAGCGATGAACTCATTGATCAGATAGCCCTCGGAGCCCATGATCTCCACGCCGTCGTAGCCGGCGTGCTGCGCCAGCGCGGCACAGCGGACGAAGTCGTCAATGGTGTCTTCGACCTCGTCAGTGCTCAGCTCATGCGGCACAAAGGGGTTGATCGGCGCCTGCAGAGCGCTCGGTGCCACCAGGCTGGGCTGGTACGAATAGCGCCCGAAATGCAGGATCTGCATGGCGATCTTGCCGCCCTCGGCGTGCACCGCCGCGGTGATCGGCAGGTGGCGATTCGCCTCGTCTTCGTTCGTCAGCATCGCGCCGCCATGCATCGGACGGCCACGCTCGTTCGGTGCGATGCCGCCGGTGACGATCAGACCCACTTCGCCGCGAGCGCGCTCGGCATAGAAGGCGGCCATGCGTTGGAAACCGTGGGGCGCCTCCTCGAGGCCGACGTGCATCGAGCCCATCAGGACGCGGTTGCGCAGCGTGGTGAAGCCGAGGTCGAGCGGGCGGAACAGGTGGGGGTAGGGCGTCATGGTCCTCAATGCAACTGGTTGCATAAACGTTCTCCCGACTATGCAACCAGTTGCATAAACGGCAGACTGGGGCAAACCCTGTGGCTCACCGCGCTAACCTTCACCGATGTCTCTTCCGCACGCATTGCTCACCGCATTGGCCGAGCGCCCTGGTTCTGGCTCTGAACTGGCGGGGCGATTCGACAAGTCGATCGGCTACTTCTGGCAGGCCACGCACCAGCAGATCTACCGCGAACTGGCGAGGCTTGAAGAGGCGGGGTTCATTGAGTCGCTGCCCGAAGAATCGACACGCGGCCGCAAGCGCGCCTACCGCATCCTGGCTGCCGGTAGGCGCGAACTCAAGCGCTGGATCGTTCAGCAGCACGAGCCGGCCGGCATGCGCGACGAATTGATGGTGCGCATCCGGGCCGAGGCCGCGGTCGGCCCCACTGGGCTGGACAAACTCATCCGCGAGCGGCTGGCCGCGCACGAACAAAAGCTGGCGCTCTACCGCGGCATCGAGGCCCGCGATTTCAGCGCCGACACCGACGACCGCGAAACCGCGCTGCGCCACCTGGTGCTGAAGGCCGGCATCCGGTTCGAAGAGAACTGGATCGAATTCCTCACCGACGCACTCGCGGTGTTGGCGCGGCCGGCTACGCCGCGCTGAGAGAGCAACGGCCCAGGGGAGCGCCCGGGGCCGTTGCGATGGCGCGATCTCGCCGAAGCAAGATCAACGGCGAGAGTTGTCAACGCAACGGCAAGTTCAACACCTTCGGGCAGATCGGCTTCGGGTTCGAGCAGCTGACCGTCGAGATGTTCGCCACGCCTGAATCGGCGTGGCTCACGCTGTTGTCCGAGCAGACCTTGTTGCCGGTGCCGGAGGTCGTGATGTAGAAGCCGTAGCCGGTGGACTGCAGGTCGACGGTGTTGGCCTGGAAGATATTGTCCTTGCCGTAGCCGGTGTAGGCCACGTGGGTCTGGAATCCGTCCTTCAGCACCTTGGTGCGGCCGGGGTTGCTGACTTGGTTGCCGTAGATGTGATAGCCGTTGCCCTTGGCGTCGATGAAGCTGTCGCCATAGTTCTCGCCCGAGATGCCGGTGGCGTCATAGGTGTTGCCGACGACGATGCCGCCGGTGGTGCCTTCCTTCAGATCGATGCCTTCAGCCGTCACGCCCGGGCCAATGTGGTTGTTGGCGATGCAGTTGCGGTCGCTGGTGTCGGGTTTGCCGTCGGTGTAGACGTCCCAGTTGGACACGGCCGAGCCCGCATAGACACCTTCGCCGTAGCCCGGAGTGTCCTTGCCGGTGTCGCGGACGGTGCTGTTGCGCAGCACGTTGTCACTGCTGAAGGTGCGGAAATGGATGCCTTCGCCGCCGACGTTCTTCACCGTCAGCTTGTCCAGCAGGTTGTTGCGCGCGTTGTCGAGCACGATGCCTTTGGACGCGCCGTCGACGGTGAAGCCCGTGAGCTTCCAGTAGTTGGCCTTCAAGCTGAAGCCGTAGCCGCTGTTGGTGAGCACGGCGCTCGATGGCCCCTTCAGCGTGATCGGATTGCCCTTCGCCCCGCTGCGCGTGGCCACGAAGCTGCCGCGGTAGGTGCCTGGGGCCAGCACGATCACATCGCCGGGCACGACCTTGCCGAGGGCGGACAGCAGGCCATTCGCATCGCTCACCTCGTACTTGGTGGCATGCGCGGCCGCCGAGGCCATCAGCATCGTCGCGGCGGCCGTGACGGTGAGCCAGGCATGTGGGTGGACGTTCTTCGTCATAGGGTCTCCTCGTCTGCTGGGATGGGTATTTCGCAGGTGGTACCGGCTGGCATCGTGTGGTGGCCGGCGGCGGCTGTGCAGGCGCGATCTTCGATGCGGCACCTGCGGCCGGCCATTCGCCAAACTACCCAAACACCCCGGCACTTCTACCAAGAATGGCAAGCACATGTTTCCGTGCCGATGGGTGAACCCCCGAGCACACTTTGGTATCAGGGTTGGGCACTGGACAGCATCGGCACCACGTACAAAGATGGGCCGGTGGCAAAGGGGCGGCTGATTCCCGGGCGGCCCGTCCGGATGCTGCCTTCATTCATCCACCAGGAGCAGTCATGCAACTCATCGGCATGTTGGATTCACCCTATGTTCGCCGTGTGGCCGTATCGCTCAACTTGATGGAGCTGAGGTTCGAGCACCACAACCTGTCGGTGTTTCGCACCTTCAAGCACTTTGCCGAGATCAACCCGGTGGTGAAGGCCCCCACCCTGGTGTGTGACGACGGCGAAATCCTGATGGACTCATCGCTGATCCTCGACTACGCCGAAGCCCTGGCCGCGCCCGAGCGCCGCTTGATGCCCCCCTCGTTGCCAGAACGGCAGCATGCCCTGCACCGCATCGGGCTGGCGCTGGCCGCCTGCGAAAAGGCGGTGCAGATCATCTACGAGCGTCAACGGCCGGCCGACCGGCAGCATCAGCCCTGGCTGGACCGCGTGGCGGGTCAGCTGCATGCCGCTTGCCAGAGGTTGGATGATGCGGTGGGGCGTCATCCCTTCGCAGCGCCCCCCGCGCGTGTCGACCAGGCCGGCGTGACCACCGCCGTGGCTTGGCACTTCATCCAGCGTATGCTGCCGGACGTGGTGCAGGCCGAGGCGTTTCCGGCGCTGCAGGCCTGGTCAGCCCGGGCCGAGCAGATGCCCGCCTTTCAGGCTGCACCCCACGGAGAGGGATTGGTTCTGAAGCATGCGTGATGGTGGAATGAAGTCGGGCCGGCGAGTGGCGCTGGCCCTGGTGGGTGCTTGGGGGTGTGCCGTGATGGCACCGAATGCCTGGGCCGGTGCGACGCCGCCACCGGTGCGCGCCGAGATCAACGCGTTGATGGGGCGGCTCGAGAGTTCGGGCTGCCAGTTCTTGCGCAACGGCGATTGGCACAGCGCCTCCGAGGCCAAGGCGCACTTGCTGAAAAAGCTCGAAGCGATCGAAGGCAGCACCACCGTGGCCAAGACGGAACAGTTCATCGAGCTGGCCGCGACCCGCAGCAGCATGAGTGGCCAGGCCTACCAGGTTCGGTGTGGGCAGGCGGCGCCGGTGCCGAGTGCCACCTGGCTGGGCGCCCAGCTGCAATCGATCCGCTCATCCACGGCATCCGACGGTTCATCGCATCGCTGAGACAGCGGCGAATACCGCGCCTAGATTGCCCAGCGTGGCGCCACGGTGGCGCCGAGGAGGGGCGATGAAGGGTGGATCGGTGATGCAGCAGGGGGGCCGCACGGCGTGGCGGATCGGGCGGCAGCTCATGGCGTTGGCCTCGGGGCTGTGCGTGGCCGCCATGGCCTGGGCCGATGGTGCGCCGGCACAGCCGGTGCAGGTGATGGTGCTGGGCACCTACCATTTCGGCAACCCGGGTCTGGACGTGGCGAACGTGAAGGCCGATGACGTGTTGCTGCCCGCGCGCCAGGCCGAGTTGCGTGCGGTGGCCGATGGCCTGGCGCGCTTCCAGCCCAACCGCGTGGCGGTCGAGGTGGCGGCAGACGACCGACCGGGTCGGGCCGTGCCGACGTACGCCGCTTTCATGGCCGGCGAGCGCCGCGATCAGCGCAATGAAATCGACCAGATCGGCTTCCGGCTGGCGCGGCAGCTGGGCCATACGCAAGTGTTCGGCGTGGACGTGGACGGCGACTTCCCGTTCGAGGCGCTGCAGGCCTATGCCACCGCTCAGGGGCAGGGGGCGGCCCTGCAAAAGATGCTGGACGAGCTGACGGCCCGGCTGCGCGAGTTCGAGGCCTCGCAGGCCACCTCGACCATCGGGCAGCTGCTGCGCCGGATCAATGAGCCCGAGGCGATACGGCAAGACCACCACTGGTACATGGGCGTGTTGCCGTATGGCCAGGCCGCCCAGCAGCCCGGCGCGTCGCTGGTGGGCAGCTGGTACGCCCGCAACCTGGGCATCTGTGCGCGGCTGGTTCAGCTGGCGCGGCCGGGAGATCGGTGGGTGGTGGTCTATGGATCCGGGCACAGCTACCTGCTGCGCCACTGCGTTCAGGCGATGCCAGGCTGGCAACTGGTCGAGGCCAACGACTACCTACCCCGTTAGGGCGTTAGGGCGTGTTCACACCACGGAGCCCCGATGCGTTGCCACCAGAACCGGTCGAGCGCAAGGCGTAAAACGAAGCCGGGGTGCAGCCCCGGCGAGGCTTTGCAACGCCGCGGGCGGCTGGTTCTGGTGGCAACCCTTCGGGAACGGGCCGTCCAGGGTGCATGGCGGCGTTGCCCAACTTGCCCAGGCACCAGCCTGGGTGGCGTCGGGCGCCTTGCCCTGCATCCCTGGACAACCCGTTCGCACGGGGCTGCGTCGTGTGAATACGCCGTAAGCCTCAGCCTGTCGAGGCGGCGGTTGGCGCGGCTTCGACAGGCAAAGACTCGGGCCGGGATTCGGCCAGGAAATCGGCCGCACGGGACCGCCTGGCCTCGTCAAGCAGCCACTGCTCCAGCGCTCGCACGGCGGGCCGGTGGCGCGCGGTGGGTTCGATGATGAGTTGGTAGGCGCGAGGTGAGGCCAATTGGCCTTCGAAGGGCGCCACCAGCTGGCCCGACTCCAGCAGGCCGTCGACCAACGGCCGGCGACCCAGTGCCACGCCCTGGCCGGCGACTGCCGCCGTGATGGCTTCGGCGTAGCTGGTGAAGCTCAGCCGCGCGGCGGGCTGCAGGTCGGCCAGGCCCCAGCTGGAGAACCAGGCCTCCCACTCGATCGGCAGCCCGCTGTGGTCATCCGTCATCGCCATGTGCAGCAGCGTGTGGCGGGCCAGATCGCTGGGCTGGCGCAGGGGCACGTCGAGTTCGCTCAGCAACCGTGGGCTGCATACCGGCAGCATCGATTCGCTGAACAGGGCCACGCCGCTGGCGGGGTGGACTTTGGCATAACGGATCGCGACATCGAAGCCCTCTGCGGCCAGCCGCCGGTTGTCGAGCGTGGCGTCCAGGCGCACATCGATGCCGGGGTGGGCGCGGGTGAAGCCAGTCAGGCGAGGGATGAGCCAGAGTGCTGCGAAGCCCGGTGTGGTCGTCAACGAGAGCACCTCTCGGCGGCGCGGCTCGCTGATCTCGCGCACCGCGCCGCGCAGCGTTCCAAGTGCTGTGGTGCAAGCCTGCAGCAGGCGCTGGCCATCTGGGGTGAGCACGAGCGACCGGTGATGGCGGGTGAAGAGCGCCACCCCCAGATCCTCTTCGAGCGCGCGGATTTGGCGACTCATCGCCGATTGGGTGACAAACCGTTCGGTCGCGGCGCGCGTGAAGCTGAGATGGCGGGCCGCAGCCTCGAACGAGGCCAGCAAGTCCAGCGGGGGAAGTCGATCGGCAGGTCGGTTTCGCATGCGTGCAGGGAATGCAAGGCATGCGCAACCATCGTTTGTCAGCGCACCGCCCGGGCAGCGAATATTCCGCCCGGCGCCTGACAAAAGCAAGCGCACTTGAAAGCAAGCGCACTTCGCTGGCCGCTGCCTCATGCGCCAACCGCATGCCAAGCCGGACCACCCACCGACGCTTCGAACCGGAGCCCTGCCATGTTGAACCCATCGCCCGAGCCGTGCGGGCTGCTGAACGAAAGGTGGCCCGCCGATGCATGTCGCCGCCCATCTCTGCCCGGCCCTGTTGGGGCGCCCATGGGGCCGCATGCGGAGCGCGTGGCCCTGCCGGGGCGGCGCAACGTGCTGCTGCGCCCCATCCAGCCACAGGATGCCGAGGCCGAGCAGGCGTTCGTCGCGGGCTTGTCGCTCGCTGCGCGCCACTTTCGGTTCCACGTGGGCCTGCGCCAACTCAGTCCGGCGATGTTGCGGCAGATGACGGAGATCGACCACCGCGACCATGTGGCTTTGGTGGCCGTGGCCGATGCGCCCGCCGAGCCGCGGCGCATCGTGGCCGATGCGCGATACGTCCGCCTGGCCGATGCACCCACTGAAGCCGAGTTCGCCATCGCGGTGGCCGACGATTGGCAGAGCCTGGGGCTGGGCCGCACGCTGATGGACCGGCTGGCGCGTCACGCCCGGGGCCAGGGCCTGCACGCCCTGGTGGGCGACGTGTTGCCCGAGAACCGCCGCATGCTGGTGCTGATGCGCGGTCTGGGCGCCACCACACGGCCACACCCCGATGGGCCGCAGATGGTGCAGGCGGTCTTTCCGCTTCAGTCGGGCATGCCGCAGGAGATTCGGCCGGCATCGCCATCACCGAGTTATTGACGGCGACAACTGCGCGATGATGCCGGCCTCCCATCCAAGCCGGTCCTGGTCCCATGCCTGTTTCGCTGCTGCACCGTCGCTTCGTTCTCGGCCTCGTGCTGTCTGCCCTGGCGCCGATCGCCGCCGCCGCGGGCAAGCCCGCCGAATCATCCTCTCGCGCAGCCTCGTCGGCCTCGTCCGCCGATGACGCCGACCTGCGCACGCCGCCCGCGCTCGACCCGCGGCTGCGTGAACGCCAGCGCGAGACGCAGGGCAGTGTGCAGATCGGTGGCCAGCGCATCGAGTACCGCGCGATCGCCGGTTTGCTGAGCATCGAAGACAGCAAGGACGAGCCCGGCGCCACGATGTCGTACGTGGCCTACTTCAAGCGCGGATCGGCCGGGGCGGTGCGTCCGGTCACCTTCCTGTACAACGGCGGGCCGGGCTCGGCGACGCTGTGGCTGCACATGGGTGCATTTGGCCCCCAGCGTGTGCTCACCGCCAATGGCCAGCGCGGTCCGGCGGCGCCCTATCAGCTGGTCGACAACGAGTTCTCGCTGCTCGATGTCAGCGATCTGGTCTTCATCGACGCGCCCGGCACCGGCTTCGGTCGTGTGGTGGCTGTCGACAAGGACAAGGAGAAAGAGCGCGAACAGCAGAAGGAGATGGAAAAGGAGTTCTTCGGTGTCGACCAGGATGCGCGGGCCTTCGCCCGGTTCATCCACAAGTTCCTCACCCGCCACCAGCTGTGGAACGCGCCGAAGTATCTGTTCGGGGAGAGCTACGGCACCACCCGCAGTGCGGTGCTGGCCGCGCATCTGCAGGGGGAAGAAGAGATCGACCTGAACGGCGTGATGCTGCTGTCGCAGGTGCTGAACTTCGGCCTGTCGATCGACGAGGCCCAGTTCAACCCCGGTATCGACCTGCCCTATGCGCTGGCGTTGCCCACCTTCGCCGCGACCGCGTGGTATCACCGCCGCCTGCCGGCCTTCCCGCGGGAGACGAGTTCTCTGGAGTCGCTGGTGGACGAGGTGAAGCGATTCGCGCTGGGTGACTACCTGAGCGCCCTGCAGGCGGGCAGTGGCCTTGCAGCGGGGCGGCGCCAGGAGGTGCTCGCCCAATTGGCGCGCTACACCGGGTTGAAGCCGGCTTACCTGGACCAGGCCAACCTGCGCGTCAATGGCGGCATGTTCTCGCAGCGCCTGCTGGAAGACGAGGGCAAGATCGTCGGCCGCTTCGACACCCGCTACGCCGGGCCCGCGCTCGACCGCACCAGCCAGGAGGCCGACTACGATCCGCAGTCGGTGGCCATCGGGCCCGCTTACGTGGCCGCGATGAACCACTACCTGCGCGCGACGCTGAAGTTTGGTACCGACCTGACCTACAAGCCCGGCATCGAGGTGTGGCGCCATTGGGATTGGAAGCACAAGCCGCCCCATGTCGACATGCCGCTGTCGCAAACCGTGAACGTGATGCCTGACCTGGCCTTTGCGATGAAGGCCAATCCGCGCCTGAAGGTGCAGATGTACGCCGGCTACTACGACCTGGCCACCACCTTCCACGCTGCCGAATTCGAGCTCGATCACCTGCCGCTGCCGCCCGAACTGCGCGCCAACATCGAGGTCAAGCACTACCCGGCGGGGCACATGATGTACGACGATCCGGCGTCGCTGAAGCGCCTGCACGACGACGTGGCGCGCTTCATTCGCGGAACCGACAATCTGCCCGATTGAGGTTTCGCCGCGGGGATGCGGCGCGGGGCGGGGGGTATCGATGATGACGACAACAATCGGCCGCCGGCGTGGCTGGGTGGCGGTGGCCTGGGGCTTGGCGCTGGGGCTTCAACTGGGGTTGCCGCTGAGCTTGCACCAGAGCGCGCGGGCCGCCGAACCTGCGGCTTCGGCTGTGGTGGCGCCGGCGCCGCCGCTGCCGCTGGAAGCCTTCGCGAACCTGCCACTGATCTCGTCGATGGCGCTGTCGCCGGACGGCCGCCGCTTTGCCGCGCTCGTCAACAGTGGCGATGCCACGGTGCTGGCCGTGCGCGAGGTGTCGGGCGGCCAGAAGTTGCAGCCGCTGCTTCGAACGGACAACAAACAATTCCGGTTCCGCTGGATCCGATGGGCCAACGATGAACGCGTGCTCGTCAGCATCGTCTACCCCAGCCAGCGCGGCTGGACGGATGTCTCTGAAACGCGCCTGATCTCCATCCACCGTGACGGTGGCGACCCGGTGAATCTGGTTCGGCGCTCTGGATTCGCCTCCTCCGACATGCCGGCCCAGTTCCAGGATCGGGTGATCGATTGGTTGCCTGAGGACGGTCAGCACGTGTTGATGGAGATCGACGAAGACAGCATCGCCGAACCCAGCGTCTTCAAGGTCAACGTGACGACCGGCCGCCGGCAGGCGGTGCATTGGGGGCGACGTGGCGTCGAGCAGTGGCTCACCGATCGGTCGCACCGGGTTCGCGTGGGCATCCGGCGCGACGGCCTCGACATGGAAGTGCTGGTCTGCGACCCGGATGGCACCCGCTGGCGCACCGCGTGGAAGTACCGCTTGTTCGAACGCGGCGCGGTCGAGCCCCTGGGCTTCGGCGCCGACCCGAACCAGTTGTTCGTCGAGGCCGATCACGAAGGCCGGCGAGCGATCTTCTCGGTCGATCTCGTTGACCCTTCGTTGCCGCGCAAACTGCTGCTCAGCGACCAGGACTTCGATGTGGGCGGAGAATTGATGCACGACCCCAAGACCGGCGCCGCCGTGGGGATCGTCACCGGTGTGTTCGGGTCGTCGGGTGAAGGCTTCTGGGACGCGGGTTACCGGCAGTTGGCACGCGGAATCGACCAGGCCTTGCCGGAGCGCCACAACCGGATCATGCAGTTCAGCGCCGACGGCTCGCGCTACCTGCTGCATTCGAGCGGCAATGGTGTGCCCGACCAGTTCCTGCTCGGCTCGCGTGAGCGCGGCGAACTGACCTTGCTGGCAGATGCCTATCCCGCCCTGTCCGGCCGGTCACTGCCACGCAAGCGCGGCGATGTGCTGCGGGCGCGCGACGGCATGGAAATCCCTCTGCTGCTGACATTGCCCCTGGGCCAAGCGCCGAACCGCCTGCCGATGGTGCTGATGCCGCATGGCGGCCCGATCAGCGTTGACTCGTTCGACTTCGACCCATGGGTGCAGTTTCTGGCCGACCGCGGCTATGCGGTGCTGCAGGTGAACTTTCGGGGTTCCTCGGGTTTGGGGCATGAGCACATGGCGGCCGGGCTCCAACGCTGGGGCCTGGAGATGCAGGACGACCTGAGCGATGCAGTGCAGTGGGCGATCGACCGCGGGACCGCCGACCCCCGCCGCATCTGCGTGGTGGGCGCCAGCTACGGCGGCTATGCGGCGCTGATGGGCGCGGCCAAGACGCCAGACCTGTATCGGTGCGTGCTCAGCTTCGCTGGCGTGTCCGACCTGATCGAGCTGGCCGCCCACCAGCGCCACTTCGCCGGCGGTTCGGCGGTCTTCGAGAAGATGGTGGGCTCGGCCTGGTCCGACCGCGACCGGCTCAAGGCCACGTCCCCGCGCCGGCTGGTGTCGCAGATCCAGGCCCCCGTCCTGCTGATTCACGGCACCCTCGACCGCAGCGTCCCATTCGAGCAAGGCGAGATGATGGCCAACGCCCTCAAGGGCGCCGGCAAGCGCTACCGTTTCATCGTCCAGGAAGACGGCGACCACCACCTGAGCCACCAGGCACACCGCACTCAGTTCTTCCGCGAGATGGAGGCGTTTCTGGCGGAGCACATCGGAACGCCTGCCCCGGCAACGGGGGGCGTGTCACCCCCTTTATCGCCAACTCGTTGAGGGCAAGCGGAGGCGGGCGTCGGTCGCGGTGCCGCGTGGGCACAGATGGTCGGACGGCTCCAGCATCGGCAGCCAGCGAACTGCGGCGCCACGGTACCAAGCGATCACGCGCTCGGCCGCCACGACCATCGTTCCCACGCGGTGACAGGTGCGCCACCGCATCGCCGGTAGAACGCCTTGGCGGACTCGTTGTCGGGCAGCACGTCCCAGACGAGTTCGCTCGCGTTGCGTGCGCGGGCATGCTCCAGCACCACCTCCATGAGCGCTGATCCAACGCCTTGGCCGCGCGAGGCCGTGTCCACGTACAGTTCCTTGAGGAGCAGCGAGGGCCGAAGATCGAAGGTGAACGATCGCTCGACGACCACGGCCATGCCCGACAGGCTGCGATGATCGCGCCCTGCTTCGGTGACGAAGGCGGTGAACTGCGGCGCGCCGGCCACGCCGATCGCCCCAGCCATCTCACCTGCATCATCCGCGGCATTGAGTCCTCTGGAGAGCAAGGCGTCCTCGGTCACCGCAAAGCGATCGGCGTACCCTTCAAATACCGCCAGCGCGCGCATCAGCCTCAGCAGCTCTGGGGCATCAACCGCCGTCGCACGGCGAGCATTGAGCCCAGACATCATCCGGGCGCCCGCCCGGCGCCAGCCAGCACACTGCCGGGCTCATTGCCGGTGGCCAGGGTGAAGCCTTCGTCCAGCCAGCCTGTGATCCCGCCGATCATCAGCTTGACCGGGCGTCCCAGGCGCGCCAGGCGGATCGCGCCGCGGTGGCCGCCGTTGCAGTGCGGGCCTGCACAGTAGACAACGAAGATCGTGTCCGCGGGGTAGCCCGCGAGCTTGCCCTCGGTGAGTTTGCCGTGGGGCCAATGGATGGCGCCGGGCACATGGCCGCGGGCGTAGAGCTCGGCGCTTCGCATGTCGAGCAACACGAAGTCGGCACCTTGAGTCATGGCGTCGTGGACGTCCCAGCAGTCGGTTTCGAATCGCATTGCCGCTTCGAAATGGGCCAGGGCTTCGTCCGAGGCAGCCGGGTCGATGGCGGTGACGGCGGTGGTCATGGCGGGAGGGCTCCGTTGGTTGAGTGGTGATGGCATTGTCGAAACGAAGCCGGCCTGATCACAGTGGCCGCAGCGACATGTATCGGTAAGATTGCGACATGAAGGATCACCTCGCGAAATGAAAGATCACTGCGTTGTGGCGCTCGCCTACGACGGCTTGTGCACCTTCGAGTTCGGCTGCGTGGTCGAGATGTTCTCGCTCGAACGGCCGGAACTGGGCGTCGATTGGTATCGCTTCGCGGTGTGCGCGTCGGAGCGTGGGCCCTTGAAGGCAGCGGGGGGCATCCAGGTGGTTGCGCCGCATGGGCTGGCGATGCTGGCCCGGGCCGACACCATCGTCATCCCCGGCTGGCGTGGTGCCGATGTGCCGCCGCCCGAGCCTTTGCTGCGCGCGCTGCGCCGCGCGCATGACAGGGGGGCACGGCTGGCCAGCATCTGCTCTGGCGTCTTTGTGCTGGCTGCGGCAGGTGTGCTGGATGGCCGGGCAGCCACGACGCACTGGCGCTATGCCGACAAGCTGCGCGAGCGCCATCCGACGATCGACGTGCGCCCGAACGAGCTCTACGTCGACGAGGGCCAGGTGCTGACGTCGGCCGGCTCGGCGGCCGGCCTCGACATGCTGCTGCACCTGGTGCGCCGCGACCACGGTGCCAAGGTGGCGAACCAAGTGGCTCAGCGGCTGGTCATACCACCGCATCGCCTGGGCGACCAGGCGCAGTTCGTGCCCAGGCCGATGCCGTTGGACGAGGCAGCGCGTTTGTCGCGGCTGATGGACTGGGTGCGGGCGCATCCCGCGCAAGCGCACACGCCCGCCTCGATGGCCAAGCGCGCGGCCGTGAGCGTGCGAACGCTTCAGCGGCAGTTTCAGGAGACGGCAGGCATGACACCCTTGGCGTGGGTCACGCGCGAGCGCGTGGCGGCGGCGCGTGAACTGCTTGAAGGCTCACGCCGACCCATGGCCGACATCGCCGAGCGCACCGGCTTCGGCTCCGAAGAATCGTTCCGCCGGCACTTTCGGCAGATCACCGGCGTCAGCCCGGCGACTTATCGGCGGCAGTTCGCGGAGCGGAGCGCCTGAGGAGGCGCACCGTCGTCGACTCAGCAACCGGGTTCTATGTGGCGCCGCAACGCGCTGCGGCCTTCCGGAGGCGGTCAGCCAGGCTCCTGGCATCGCCGACCGACGCGCTGTCGAGGCTCACGGTAGCGCCGTTGCGCGCCACAGTGATCTGGATTCGGCGCTCTCCGCTGCGCACGGCCTCCACCACGTGGACGTCGATACGTAGTGCGATCAGTCGCGAATGGTCAGCACGGCGGACGGCCTGGAGCGAGCCCACACGCTGCACCCGCTGATCCTGCTTCGCGACCTTGCTGCGACTTTGCCGGCGCAGCAGCACTCCGATGAGGATCAGGCCGGACAGGCATGCGATGGCCAGCAGCACCCCCACCGGATGGGGTTGCAGCGCATCAGTCGTCATCGGGAGGGCTCTCGGCGTTCGAAGGCGCCTCGCACAGCCGGGCGGCCTCGTCCAACAGGGTGGCCAGTGCGAACGCTTCGTGCGGTTCGATTCGGTGGTCACAACCCCGATTAAGGGCCACCCGGTCCGGCTGACCGGCTTCCTTCACGACGGCGATGCGCCACAAAGCTCCGCTGCCGATTCTGGCGATCTTCGGGCGGGGTTGACCGAGGGCCAGCCACGCCACGATCACCAGGACCACGGCTGGGACAACTATCTGCAGAACCCCCACATCCATGACAGCTCCTCCCGGTGGACGTCGAGACCAACGCGAGGGCGGTCTCGACGTGATTGTCGGGGCGGCCCAATGTGCATGCCGTCAGGACAAGCCAGCGATACGGCATCTTGCTCGATGTGGCGCCTCCCCTGCGCTCAATCGGACCTCTGCGATGAGGCGAAGCGATTTTCCGACCGGCTCGGTCATCGTGGGCGTGAGGGCCACCTGCCTGAGGAAAAGTCAGAGCGTCGCCTCAGCCGCGATGAGCCGTGCCGGGAGGGAGCCGGACGGCAACTCTGTGGCGATCTCGCACACGCCTGTCCGCCGGAGTGGGGCCCGCGCTGCGAGCACCACGGCGGAGTAGTCGTGCACTAGCGAGCGCGCGCCTTGCGTGCAGCGGTGGCGCCGGGTCTCGCCGGTCGGCCTTCAGCGTTCGGCCTGGCGGGCCGACTGCCGTTGTCCCGTGGCGGCAGGCCTGTGTGCTGGGTCAGGATGCGCCCCTTCACCGGCGCGGTACTTTTCGTCGCGACGCCCTTCTTCGCCGATGGTGCCGGCGTCGAGTTGGTGCGGCGGGCGCTCTGGTAGCTGCCGTCGGTGGCGGGCTGCCAGGTCGGGATGAGGTGGTGCTTGCCGTTGCCGATGAGGTCGGCACGGCCCATGTCTTTCAGCGCCTCGCGCAGCAGCGGCCAGTTGTTGGGGTCGTGGTAGCGCAGGAACGCCTTGTGCAGCCGCCGGCGGCGCTCGCCGCGGACGATGTCCACCGTCTCGCCGCCGCGCTTGGGATCGCGGTGGATGCCCTTGAGCGGGTTGCGGCCGCTGTGGTACATCGCGGTGGCCGTGGCCATGGGGCTGGGGTAGAAGGTCTGCACCTGGTCGGCACGGAAGCCGTTGCGCTTGAGCCAGAGCGCGAGGTTCATCATGTCCTCATCGCTGGTGCCTGGGTGCGCCGCGATGAAATACGGGATGAGGAACTGCTCTTTGCCGGCCTCGGCGCTGTACTTCTCGAACATCGCCTTGAACTGGTCGTAGGCGCCGATGCCCGGCTTCATCATCTTCGACAGCGGGCCGTTCTCGGTGTGCTCGGGCGCGATCTTCAGGTAGCCGCCCACGTGGTGCTGCACCAGTTCCTTCACGTACTCGGGCGACTTCACCGCCAGGTCGTACCGCAGTCCTGAGCCGATGAGGATCTTCTTGACGCCCTTGAGCGCACGCGCCCGGCGGTACATCTTCACCAACGGTGCGTGGTCGGTGTTGAGGTTGGGGCAGATGCCGGGGTAGACACAGCTGGGCTTGCGGCAGGCGGCCTCGATCTCCGGGCTCTTGCAGGCCAGGCGGTACATGTTGGCCGTCGGGCCACCCAGATCCGAGATGACGCCGGTGAAGCCCTTGACCTTGTCGCGGATGTCTTCGATCTCGCGGATCACCGAGTCTTCGGAGCGGCTCTGGATGATCCGACCTTCGTGCTCGGTGATCGAGCAGAAGGTGCAGCCACCGAAGCAGCCGCGCATGATGTTGACGCTGAATCGGATCATTTCCCACGCGGGGATCTTGGTCGCGCCGTCGTGGCCGCCCTTGTCGTCTGCGTAGGCCGGGTGCGGCGAGCGGGCGTAAGGCAGGTCGAACACATGGTCCATCTCGGCGGTGGTCAGCGGGATGGGCGGTGGGTTGATCCACACCTCGCGCGCGGTCTTGCCCTCGCCGTGGCGCTGCACCAGCGCGCGGGCGTTGCCAGGGTTGGTTTCGAGGTGCAGCACCCGGTTGGCGTGCGCATAGAGCACGGGGTCGCTCTTGACCTGCTCATAGCTGGGCAGCCGGATGACCGTCTTTTCGCGCGGCGGCATCACGATGCGGCCGCTGTGGGCGGCTCGTCGGCTCGTCGGCATCGCCACCACCGCCGGGGCGGGGGTTTCGCTGGACGCAGGCGCTGCCTCGGCCGCTGGCGGCGCGGCGCCCCCGGCCTCGCGGGCGCAGTCGCCGCCCGAGGTATCCCAGCCGTAGGGGTTGATGTGGTCGTCGATCCGGCCCGGCATGTCGACCTCGGTCGAATCGATCTCGAACCAGCCGGCAGCGGTGGGATCGTCGTGCCGGCGGATGAAGGCGGTGCCGCGAACATCGGTGATGCGCTCGACCGGTTCGCGTGCCGCCAGCCGGTGCGCGATTTCGATGATGGCCCGCTCGGCGTTGCCGTACAGCAGCAGGTCGGCCTTGGCATCGACGAGGATCGATCGGCGGACCTTGTCCTGCCAGTAGTCGTAGTGTGCGATGCGGCGCAAGCTGCCTTCGATGCCACCGAGAACGATGGGCACGTCGTTGTAGGCTTCCTTGCAGCGCTGAGCGTAGACGAGGCTGGCGCGGTCGGGCCGCTTGCCGCCCACGTTGCCCGGCGTGTAGGCATCGTCGCTGCGGATCTTCCGGTCGGCGGTGTACCGGTTGATCATCGAATCCATGTTGCCGGCGGTCACGCCGAAGAACAGGTTGGGCTTGCCAAGCGCCTTGAATGGATCGGCCGATTGCCAATCTGGTTGCGCGATGATGCCCACCCGGAAGCCTTGGGCCTCCAGCGTGCGCCCGATCACCGCCATGCCGAAGCTGGGGTGGTCGACGTAAGCGTCGCCGGTGACGATGATGATGTCGCACGAATCCCAGCCGAGCTTGTCCATCTCGGCACGGCTCATCGGCAGGAACGGCGCCGTGCCGAAACGTTTGGCCCAATAGGGCCGGTAGGCCGTGATCGGCTTCGGCGAGGGCGCTTTGGCGCGCGGGGCGTCGGACGTGGTGGGCGCAGCGGGGCGCAGGGTGGCGTTGGTCGTGGTCACGGGCGGGGCCCTGTCAGACGGCCGCCGGAATGCACGGCCGGCGAGCCGGGCGCCGGGCGGCGCCAACCGGCTATTGTCCCTGGCTTGCCGCCGCCCCGCCATCTTCAAGGGCTTGCGGCCTCGCCCCGGAGCGGGAAAAACCCCGCAGGCGCCCGCCGGGTGCTCGCGGCCGGCCCGTCGGGCCGGCGCGATGGTTCAGGGCGCGGCGGGGCCGTGATCGCTGCCCAGCTCGACCGCGTAGGCCAGCGCCAGGCGGGCGAACTTCAGAGCGTGCGCGGCCGAGTTGCCGATCTGGCTGAGCGTGTCCTTCGTGGTGTGGATGCGCGGGTTGTCTTCGCCAAAGGCGGCCTCGAAGGGGAACGATGCGGCGTAGCCGTTGGCTGTCCATGAGGCGTGGTCCGAGCAGGCATAGCCGCACACATCGCGCACCACCTTCAGCTCAGGCAGATAGCCGGCGGCCAGCGCCGCCACGAAATCGTCCTGAGGGGCGTTGGTGTAATCGGTGATGAGGGTGATGTCGCTGCTGGAACCCTTGTAGTCGGTCATGTCCAACTGAAGCGCGCCCATCACATTGCGCCCCTGGGCGGCGTAGGCCTTGGCGATGTCCTTCGAGCCGAGCAGGCCGGCCTCTTCGCCGGCATAGCCGATGAACTGGATCGTCCGCTCGGGCTTGTAGCCGCTTTGCAGCAGCACCCGCATCACTTCTTGCAGCGTGGCGATGCCGGAGGCGTCGTCATCCGCGCCGGGCGCGCGACCGCCTGGCCGCAGCACGGCCTGCGGGGTGATCGAATCGAGGTGACCGCCGATGACGATGATCTCCTCCGGTGCCACCGTGCCGCGGATCTCGAGAATGACCGACTTCTGCACGAAATTCGGGTGGTTGAACTGGCTCACCGTCACATCGGTGCGCCCAGGAGCGAGGGCTCGCCAGCTGTCGGCCAGCTCGTTGGACGCACGCGCGCCCACGTTGTGGCGGTAATAACGGTTGGTGTAGGACTGCAGCTTGGAGATCGTCGCGAGGATCTCGCTTTCCTTCAGCTGGGGCAGCAGCGGGTTCACTTTGGACTGGTCGTTCAATCGGTAGTCCGGCACCGTCGCCTGGGTGGCCATGCGGCCCTGGCGCAGGTGGCGATCGGCCGCGGCCACCGCCTGGCGGGCCTCTTGCCGGGACTCGTGCACCATGAAGCCGCCGCAGCGGTGCAAAGCCTGGTGTGCCGCGAGTGAGAGGCGGGCCAGGTCGTCTTCTTCGGCTTGCAGAATGACCAGCGCCTCATGGCCCGGGCGGCTGAGGCGCTCTGTTGAAGCGGGCAGCGCATGGCGCTCCACCTCGGTGTGGGCGATGCGCTGGGCTTGCAGCACCTGGAAGGCGGCCTCGTCCATTGAAACCCACACCGGCGCAGCGTGGGTGGCGGCGGCCCCGCTCAGCAGCAGCGCGGCCGCTGCGGCCAGGCGATGAACAGGGCGCAGGTGGTGGAGAGGGCGGATCGAACGATAGGCGGCGTCAGCGGGGCGTCGTGCGGCGGTGGTCAAAAGGGTCTCCTGCAGGAATATGCGGCCGCGCAGCAGAAGGGGCAGGTGCGGCCAAGGCGGCAGACCTTACAGTGCGCCGCGGCGCGCCACGCGGTGGCGCACTCAACAATCCTCATGTGAACAACAGGTGCATGCCGGCCGGCTCTGCTCGGTGGCGATGATCGTTCGCACCACGTGCGACGCTTTCATGCCCTTGGCGTTCGCGCCCGAAGCGAAGGGCCGGGAACGCGGTTTGCCGCGGCGTCTGCCACGCCCGAAAATGCGCGGACAACGTCCCGCCGTCTCTGGCGGTGCTTCTGCGACAACGTGACAGCCCCCAGCAGCCCTTGAACCCCGCCACGATCTCCATCCCGGCCGCCGATCAGACCCCGACCGAGAGCGCGGCATCGGAGGTGCCACCGATGTCGGAGGAGAGCTTTCGGCTGCTGGTCGACAGCGTGACCGACTACGCGATCTTCATGCTCGACCCGCAGGGGCGCGTCGTCACGTGGAACGCCGGGGCGCAACGCATCAAGGGGTATCGGCCCGCCGAGATCATCGGCCACTCGTTCGAGCGCTTTTACCCGGCCGACAAGGTGGCTTCCGGCTGGCCCGCAGAAGAGCTTCGTCTGGCTGCGCTGCATGGCCGCATCGAGGACGAAGGCTGGCGCCTGCGTCAGGACGGCACGCGCTTCTGGGCCAGCGTGGTCATCACCGCATTGCGTGATCACGACGGGCAGCTCAAAGGCTACGGCAAGGTCACCCGCGATCTCACCGAACGGCGCCTGCAGGGCGAAGTGCTGCGCCGCAGCGAAGAGCAGTTCCGCCTGTTGGTCGAGGGGGTGAAGGACTATGCGCTCTACATGCTCGACCCCGAAGGGCATGTGCTCACCTGGAACGCCGGGGCCGCTGCCATCTCCGGCTACAGCGCCAGCGAAGTCCTGGCCCGACACTTTTCCATGTTCTTCAGCGACGCTGATGCGGCAGCGGGATTGCCGGCGGCGGAGCTGGCGTTGGCCTTGTCCACTGGCAGGGCCGAGTTCGAGGGCCAGCGCCGCCGCAAAGATGGCAGCCTCTACTGGACGCATGTCGTGATCACCCCGCTGTGGGGTGCCGAGGGCATTCACCGCGGCTTTGCCAAGGTCACGCGAGATCTTTCACCGCAGCGCCGCTTGCTCGAGCTCGAGCAGGCCTGCCGCCGGATGAATGAGTTCATTGCCGTGCTGGCGCACGAGCTGCGCAACCCGCTGGCGCCCATTCGCAATGCCGTCAGCGTCATTCGGATGCAGCCCGATCTTCCCGAGCCCGTCCGCAAGCTGGCGGGCATGGCCGATCGCCAGGCCTTGCACCTGGCGCGGCTCGTCGACGACCTGTTGGACGTGGGCCGCATCGTCACCGGCAAGTTGTCGTTGCACCACGATGAGCTGGACCTGCGGGAAATCGTGCTGTCCAGCGCCGATGCCGTCCAGCCGCTGATGGATGCGAAGCACCATCGGCTTCGGGTCGAGGCGCCTGAGGGCCTGCATGTGCGTGGCGATGCCACCCGCCTGGCGCAGGTGCTGCACAACCTGCTCGTCAACGCCGCCCGCTACACGCCGCCTGGCGGGGAGGTGTCGATCACCACGCGACGCGACGGGGCTCGCTGCATCACCCAGGTCCGTGACAACGGCCAGGGCATCGCGGCGGGGTCTCTCGAGCGCATCTTTGGTCTCTTCGAACAGGAGGACGCCGGGGCGCGCGATCCTTCCGACAGCAGCTTGGGCATCGGCCTGACCCTGGCCCGGACGATGGCCGAGCTGCACGGCGGTGCCCTGACGGCCCACAGCGAAGGGCGAGGTCGCGGGGCCATGTTCGAGTTGGCCTTGCCATGCCAGCCGTCCGAGCCTCTGGCCGACGCCACGTTGGGCCAGGCCGCGCCACGCCCCCATTACCTGCGCGTGCTGGTGGTGGACGACAACCGCGATTCGGCCGATTCGATGGTGATGCTGCTCGACCAGCTCGGGTACGAGGCCTACGGAGCCTACGATGCGGACGATGCGTTGCGGCTGGGGCAGGAGGTGGCCCCCACGCTGGTGCTGCTCGACCTGAACCTGCCCGGCCGCGACGGGTTCGAAATCATCGGGGCGCTGAGGCAGCAGAGGCCCCAGCCGATGTGCATCGTCGCGATGACCGGTCACGGCCAGCGCGGCGACCGCGAGCGAACCCGCGAAGCCGGCTTTGACGAGCACCTGACCAAACCCATCGAGCTTGACCAGTTGCTCGCCGTGGTCACGCGGGCCTCGGAGCTGATCGGTCGCTGAAGCGGCGCCCTGCGGGCACCCACGCATTCAGCGGCCGAACAGGCCCTTGACCATGTCACTCACCCCTTCGACGACGCCCGAGACGCTGACACCCAGCGATTCCGCCAGGCCGCTCGCGAAGCGGCGGGCGAGGCTGTCGTTGATCGAGAACGAAGGGTCGTCGAGCCGCCCTTCGAGCGTGAATTTCATGTCGATGCGGCCCTGGCGCTCCAGGCCCGCCAGCACCGCCTGGCGAGAGAGCCCGGCGAATCGGTCCATCACGCCAGCCCCACTGGCCAATTGCAGGCCGGTGATCACCACCTCGCCGGGGGCGCGCAACTGTTGGTGCTGGACCTTCGCATCGAGCGACAGATCGAGCAATCCCTTTTTGATGCCGCTGTCGGCGACCTTCAACAAGTAGGGCTGCAGCGCGAGCAGGTCGGCGCCTTGCAGACGGATCTTCAGATCGGCCTCTCGGGTGGCGGGTGTCAGGTCGCCATCAACGGCCAGGCGGCCGTCTTGCGTGGGCCCCTTCAGCAATGCGGTCAGGGTGATCGCCAGTGGCTCATCGAACGAGGGCGCCACCAGGTGATCGAGTGTGGCATTCAGATCGGCCAGTTGCACGTGGTGCGGCGCCCGCTGCTGCGGCAGGCTGGCGTCGTACAGATCGACCAGCACCTGCTTCAGCTGCAGGTGGTCGACCACGATGCGCAGTGGCGCCGCAGGTGCCGGCGCGCTGGGCGCTGCGGGCGCCGTCGGCTTGGGTTGATCGAGCACGCCGGGCAGCACGCTGAGCTTGCCGTCGCGCCGGCGCAGCAGCACCACCCGCGCCTCGTCGATCTCGATGCGTTGCACACGCCAGCCGCCGAACAGGCTGGACAGATCCGGGCGCACGTGCACGCGCCTGGCGTGCAGCTCTTCATCAGCCGGCCAGCCCGGTGCGGCGCCGATGCGCAGGTCGCGCACCGTGATGCCCGACCAGCCCAGCTCGATGGCCCCTACGCTGGCCCGGGGGCCGAGCGCCGACATCAGCGCGCCGTTGAGCCTCAGAACAGCCAGGTGGTAGGCCGCGACCACACCGGCGAGCAGCATGGCGGCGGCGACAAGAAGCGTCTTTCTGCGATGGAACATGGTCAGATTGTCCTGCGGCCCGAAGCCCCCAGCGCCGCGCATTCGCACGCTCACGGCGAGAATCGTCACGCCATGTCCGCGTCTCCCGCCTTGCCCGATCCTGCCCTGCCGACGCCTTTGCTGCTGGGCGTCGATTTTTCCAGCGCACCGCGTCCGGCCAAGCCCATCGTCGCTGCGTGGGGCAGGCGCTCGGGGGCGGTTCTCAAGCTGGATTCGATCGAGGCGCTGCCCAGCCTGGAGGCCTTCGAGGCCTTGTTGCGCACGCCGGGGCCTTGGGTGGGCGGCTTCGATCTTCCGTTTGGGCTGCCGCGCGAGCTGGTGGAGCACCTGGGCTGGCCCACCGACTGGCCGACGTTGATCCACCACTACGCTGGCTTGAGCCGCGACCAGATCCGGGAGACCTTCGCGGCCTTCTGCGCGGCACGGCCCGTGGGTGCCAAGTTCGCGCATCGAGCCTGTGATGGCCCGGCTGGCTCGTCGCCGAGCATGAAGTGGGTCAATCCCCCAGTGGCTTTCATGCTGCATGCGGGCGTTCCTCGGCTGAGGGCCGCGGGCGTTCATCTGCACGGCCTGCAGGCGGGCGACGAACAGCGCGTGGCGTTGGAGTCGTACCCGGGCCTGTTGGCGCGCGAGCTGCTAGGGTCGCGCTCTTACAAGAGTGACGACAAGGCCAAGCAGACGCCCGAGCGCCTCATCGCCCGAAAAGACCTCGTCGAGGCGCTGGAGCAGGGCCGCAGCCGCCTGGGCCTGCGCTTGAAACTGAGCCATGCGCAGCGCGATGCACTCGTGGCCGATGCATCGGGTGATCGGCTGGATGCGGTGTTGTGCATGGTGCAGGCGGGCTGGGCGAGCACCCAACCCAACTTTGGCCTGCCGGCTCGGCTCGATCCGCTGGAAGGCTGGATCGTCAGCGCGGTGCCAGCCGATGCCTGACACGGCGGACGCTTGGTTCGCGCGCCGCGGCTGGCGTCCGTTCGAGTTCCAGCGTGAGGTCTGGGCCGCGGCGGCTCGTGCCGACAGCGGCCTGCTGCATGCGACCACCGGTGCCGGCAAGACCTACGCGGTGGCCTTTGGGGCCATCGAACGGATTCCGCAAGGCGGGCAGGGTGCTCCCCCGCTGTCGGTGTTGTGGATCACGCCCATGCGCGCGCTCGCGGCCGACACGTTGCGCGCCCTCCAGGCGCCGCTGGCCGATCTGAGGCCGCGGGCCACGATCGGCCTTCGCAGCGGAGACACCCCGTCGGCAGAGCGGGCCCGGCAGGATCGGCGCTGGCCCACCGTGCTGGTGACCACCCCCGAGTCCTTGAGCCTGATGCTCACCCGCGCTCAGGTGGCCGACGAGCTCGCATCGGTGCAAACGGTGATCGTCGACGAATGGCACGAGCTGATCGGCAGCAAGCGGGGTGTGCAGGTGCAACTCGCGCTGGCGCGGTTGCGGCGTTGGAACCCGCACCTCATCGTCTGGGGCCTTTCTGCCACCTTGGGCAACCTGCAAGAGGCGATGCACACGCTGCTCGGCCATGAGCAAGGGTGCCTGGTGCGCGGGCGCATCGACAAATCGCTGGTCATCGACACGCTGTTGCCCGATCAACCCGGGCGCTTCACCTGGGGTGGCCACCTCGGGGCGCAGATGCAGCCCGCGGTGGTGCGGGAGATCGAGGCGAGCACCGGCACCACGCTGATCTTCACGAACGTTCGCTCACAGGCCGAGATCTGGTATCAGCTGCTGCTGGAGGCCCGGCCGGATTGGGCCGGACAGATCGCGCTACACCATGGATCGCTGGACAAGGAAGTGCGCGAATGGGTGGAGGCGGGCCTGAAGGCTGGCACGCTGAAGGCGGTGGTGGCGACCTCTTCGCTCGATCTGGGCGTGGATTTCCTCCCGGTTGAGCGGGTGCTTCAGATCGGTTCGGCCAAGGGGATCGCGCGGTTGCTGCAACGGGCGGGCCGATCGGGCCACGCGCCGGGCCGGCCGAGCCGCGTCACGGTGGTGCCCACCCACACGCTGGAGTTGGTGGAGGCCGTGGCCGCCCGTGAGGCGGCGTTGGCCGGTCGCGTGGAAGAGCGCTGCTCGCCAGACAAGCCGCTGGACGTGCTGGTGCAGCACCTGGTCACTGTGGCGCTCGGGGGCGGCTTCACCGCCGACGAACTGTTCGACGAAGTGCGCAGCGCCCCGGCCTACGCGGCGCTGACCCGCGAAGAGTTTGACTGGGTCCTGGCCTTTGTGGAACGTGGCGGCCACAGCCTGCACGCCTACCCCGAGTACCACCGCATTCGCTGGGTGGAGGCGGAAGGCCGGTACCGCGTGGTGGACCGCGGCATCGCTCAGCGCCACAAGCTGCAGATCGGCACGATCGTGGGCGATACCGCGATGAAGGTCGCCTGGCTGTCGGGCGGCTCGCTCGGCACGATCGAGGAGAGCTTCATCGCGCGCCTGTCGGCTGGCGATTGCTTCGTCTTTGCCGGCCGCGTGCTCGAGTACGTTCGCACCCGCGAGATGACCGCGTATGTGCGCCTGGCGGCGCGGGCCACGGGCCGCGTGGTCGTATGGAACGGGGCGCGTATGGCGTTTTCGAGCGCGATGGCCGACGCCGTACGCGCGGTGATCGAACGCGCGGGTTCAGGGCCCGGGGGGGCGCTGGTGCTCGACAGCCCCGAGCTGCGGGCAGCGGGCCCGATGCTGGAGACCCAACGGAGCCTGTCGCGCCTGCCCGAACCCGGCGAGCTGTTGATCGAGCGTTACCGCTCGCGCGAAGGGCATCACCTCTTCATCTATCCGTTTGCAGGGCGCCATGTGCACCTGGGTCTGGCGGGCCTGCTGGCCTGGCGACTGGCCCGTCACGAGCCCAATACCTACTCGCTGGCCTTCAGTGATCTGGGCTTCGAGCTGCTGGGCGCCAAGCCTGTCGATCTCGCTGCGTTGCTCGATGGCAGCGCGTGGTCGGTGGAAGGCCTGCTGGATGATGTGCTGGCCAGCTTGAATGCGCGTGAGCTGGCGCAGCGCCGGTTCCGCGAGATTGCGCGCGTGGCAGGCTTGATCTTCACCGGCTACCCTGGCGCGCACAAAGGGTTGAAGCAACTGCAGGCCTCGTCTTCGCTGTTCTACGAGGTTTTTCGCAAGTACGACGCGGGCAACCGCTTGCTCAGCCAGGCCGAGAACGAGGCACTGTCGCAAGAGCTGGAGCTGAGCCGGCTGCGCGAAGTGATGCGTGACCTGGCTGGCCGCCGCGCGCGATTGGTGGATCTGCGGGCCGCCAGCCCTTTCGCATTGCCGCTGATGGTGGAGCGCTTGCGCGAGCGACTGAGCAACGAGAAGATGCAGGACCGCCTCGCCCGCCTGTTGGCCGAAGCCCAGCAGCGGCTGGACGCTTCGCCCGCGGCGCCGGCCCCAGAGCCCGTGGCATCGCCGTCGGCCGAAGCAGCTCGGCCGCCCCGCGCACGGCGACGACCGATACGGCCCATCCCAGCGCCTGCCGAAAGCGCTGCCTACAATTTGGCGCCTGCGCCGCCCACCGGGCCACCTGACCGCGACGATTCCTTGACATGAGCCTGTTTGGCAAAGCCTGGCAACTGGGCCGCAAGGTGCGGCTGGCCACCTACCTGATCGCACTGTGGAAACTGGTTCGCCACCGTGAGACGCCGCGCGCCGCCAAGTGGGTCGCCTGGAGCGTGCTGGCCTATGCGCTCAGCCCGATCGACCTCGTGCCGGACTTCATCCCCGTGCTCGGGCAGCTGGACGACATCATCCTCATTCCGCTGGGCGTGGCGCTGGTGGTGAAGATGGTGCCGGCGACGCTGTGGCAACGGTGCCTGGACGAGGCCGAATCGCATGCGGGTCGCCTGCCCAGGCTGTGGTGGGGTGCCCTGCTGATTGCGCTGGTGTGGCTGGCCGTCCTGGGCTTGCTGGGTTGGGCGGCGTACACGGCCTTCTTCGCCTCATGAGAGGGCGTGGTCTCTTGCGTGGCCCCGGGCGCGGCGTCATGCGCGGCCTGGCGAGCAGCTTGTGGGCCGGGCTGCTGATCAGCCTGTGCCCCGGTGCCGCGTGGGCCTTGACCGGCACGGCCAGCCACGTCAGCGATGGCGACACCCTGTGGCTGCGGCCCTCAGGTGGGGGCAAGCCGGTCAAGCTTCGGCTTCAAGGCCTGGATGCACCAGAGATCTGCCAAGCCGGTGGCGCCGCGGCGCGTGCGGCACTGGATCGACTGGTGGCCCATCGCACCTTGCAGGTCGACACCCTGGGCCGCGACGCCTGGGGCCGAACCCTTGCACGCATCTCGGTCGATCAGCACGACCTGGGGGCACGACTGGTGCTCGAAGGCCATGCGTGGAGCGACCGCTTTCACGACGACCCCGGCCCCTACGCCGCCGAAGAGGCCACCGCGCGCCGCGGCCACCGCGGCCTGTTCGCTCAGCCCCGGCCAGAGCGCCCGCGGGATTTCCGGCAGAGGCATGGGCCGTGTGAGCCTGGCAGCGGGCTGCATTGAGAAGGCGGCCGATCTCACCCTTGTATGATTATTGGTTACTTAAAACACAACTTGCGAGGGAATAGAGGGATGGATTGGCGTCACTCTGGCTGGATCGGCTCGTTGAGCCTCTGCCTTTTCTTGGGTGCCTGCGGCGGGGGCGGAGGGAGCGATTCTGACCCTGTGGTCGCGCTGCCTGACACGGTGACCATCAGTGGCACCGGTACCGTCGATACCGAAGCGACGGTGACCTTTGGCAGCGATGTTCCCAATGCGGAAGGCCTGACATTCCATTGGGACTTCGGAGATGGCTCGTCGAGCAGCGATTCGGCTCCTGGCCATCAATTCGCCCAGCCTGGCGAGTATGAGGTCACCCTCACGGTCAGCAACGCGGACGGAGCGACCCGAGAGGCGAAATTCAAGGTGACCTCGGGGCGCTTCTCGCTCGTCAAGGACCTCACTTGCGCCGGAGGGGCCAGCCAGGGTTGGTGTTGGCAGCGTCCTTTGCCCGTCGGCAACGAAATCCGGGATGTGGCCTTTGTGGACACCAATACTGGCTGGGCGGTGGGCGACGCCGGGCAGATTCTGAAGACATCCGATGGTGGGCAAACGTGGGTGCAGCAGGCATCCAACGTGACCGCAACCCTGACGCACGTACGCTTTGCCGGTACGAGCACCGGTTGGATCCTCGGCTACGGGGGCACCATCCTCCACACCACCGATGCCGGGGCGACATGGCGCCAACAGGCCCCTCAGGCAGATTTCGGTAGCTCTCCGCGGGATCCAGGGCTCGTGGTGCTCGACGAGTCGCGTGTCGTGGCTGACATCGGTAGCTATCGACTGCGCGGAACACTGGACGGAGGTGAATCCTGGGCCGTAGGGCAATTGGATGGGGCCGATGACGTGACGGACGATGGGGTGGTCTGGAGAGCCTCATACGGTGCGGTCTACAAGTCTGGGCACATGGGGACCGATGAACTGGTGACATCGTTCGGGAGCTCCGACGGCGGTCGGTACATCGAGCTGTTCGGAATGGGCGACGCGCGCTCGGGCCTCTTGCGCTACGCCGTATGGACGTCAGGCCTGCACTCTTACTCTTGGGTTCGAACCGCTGATGGTGGAGCGTCGTGGGTGGCTTTCACCCCCGCAGGGCTACCGGAAGACATCAGCTCGCTACATCCCTTTGGCGAGAAGACGATTTGGGCAGCGGGTTACGAGGGGTTGTTTCGTAGCGTTGACGCTGGCTCCAATTGGTCCAAGGTGGTGCTGCCTCCGGATGTCTATCCCTCGCAGCCGGCCTATTCGGGCCAGGCCGTGGATGAGCGCACCTATTGGTTTTTCGAAGGGAGAGGTGGCTACGTCACCACCGATGCCGGCGCGCACTGGACGCATTTCGGGGTAGATGCCGAGCAGAGCGCATGGCCCAGCAGATTCGTCATGAATGCGGGTGGGTGGTGGTTGAGCTACGGCGACCGGGTCTACTGCTCGCGTGATGGCGGTCGATCTTGGCGGCAAGTCTTTGGCTCGGCGGTTGGCGAAGACTCGGCCGGATTGAGCGCCGTTTGGTTTTTCGATGCCAAGAAGGGGTTGGCGGCAGGAACAGGCGGATCGTTGCTGGAGACGGCCGATGGTGGCCGGACTTGGACGCAGAAGACGCTCACAGGCAACAGCAGTGGGCTGTTCAGCCGACTGCAGTTCATTTCGCCGACGACCGGGTGGATTTCAGGCGACTGGGGCATCAGCAAGACCACCGATGGCGGTGCCACATGGTGGACACCGCTGCTGAGCGACGCCATGAGCTACCCCTACGACTTTCACTTTGCTGACGCGTCGCACGGCTGGGCGATCTCCGAAGGGCGAGACATTTACGTCACCAGCAACGGTGGCGATACGTGGCAACGCCAAACCGAGGGCGAATCCAGCAGCTTGTGGGGAATTCACTTTCTTGATTCGAGGGTGGGCTTTGTGGTGGGAGCCCTCGGCGTTCAGCGCACGGATGACGGTGGAGCCACCTGGAGTGTCAGGCCCACCGGGCAGTTCAACTCGCTGTCCGCGCTGACGTTCAGCGACGCGACAACCGGATGGGCCGTGGGGTGGGATGGAACTGTCATCAAGTCGACCGACACCGGGCTCACCTGGAGCAGAGTTCCGGTGCCGACCCGCGACACGCTCAACAGCGTCACATTCACCGACGCGATGCACGGCTGGATCGTCGGAGATCAAGGCACGGTCCTGTCCACTGTGGACGGAGGCAAGACTTGGGCTGTACAGCCAACCGGAACGGTCCGTGCGCTTCGGAGCGCATTCTTCCTGGACGGATATACCGGCTGGATCGTCGGCGAAAACGGCACGGTGCTGGCTACAGCAACTGCTGGGCGATGACGCCACTCACTTCACGCTGACCCACCGCAGCTCGATCGTGTCGTTGGCCCACTGCACGGCTTGCACGTTCTTGGCCATCGCCCAGGTCAGGGTGCGGCGGTAGAGCGGGATGACCGGCAGGTCGTCGCTGGCCAGGCGCAGGGCGGTGCCGATCAGGGCCCGTCGACGTGCGAGGTCGGGCTCGATGCGGATGGCGTCGATCAGCGCATCGAGCTGGGGGTTGCTGTAGCGCCCGGCGTTGAAGGTGCCGCTGCCGGGCGCCTTGCTGCGGAACAGGGCGTTCAGCGTGGTCCAGGCGTCGGGCTGCGGTGTGAAGCCGAATTCGATGAGGCTGGCGCTGGCCTGGCTGAGCTTGGGGAAGAACTGATTGGTGGGTGACGAGCGCAGCTTGGTGCGGATGCCCACCTGGGTGAGCATGGCGGCCGCGGCCTGGCAGACGTTTTCCCGAAAGGCGATGTTCACGCAGTCCAGCGTCACCGAGAAGCCCTGGGGGTAGCCCGCTTCAGCGAGCAGGCTGCGCGCCTTGGCGGGGTCGTAAGGCAGGCGTTTGTCCAGTTCGCCTGGCGAGCCGTCGAGCATCGGCGACAGCAGAGCGCCTGTGGGGGCGCCCTGGCCCCGCAGCACCTTGGCCACGATCAAATCGACGTTCAGTGCGTGGTGGATCGCCCGCCTCACCCGCAGGTCCTTGAACGGGTTTTTGCCCTTCAGGTCGCTCTCGGCCAGCTCGTCGTTGGCCTGATCGAAGGTGAGGTACTGCTGGCCGATGTCGGTGGTTTGCATCAGCTTGACCCGGCTGTCCCGGCCGAGGCGCTCGACATCCTGGAACGGCGGGTCGAGCACCAGATCGATCTCGCCCGATGTCAACGCGGCCAGGCGTGTCGCGTCGGAGCGAATCGGCACGAAGTGCACGTCGTCGAGGTTGCCGTTGCGTGGGTCACCACGCCCCCACCACTGCGGATTGGCTTTGAGCACCGCCCGTACGTCGGGCTCGTAGCGATCCAGCATGAAGGGGCCGGTGCCGTTCGCGTGGCGTACCGCATAGGTCTCTTGCTGGCCGTTGAAATCCTGGGCCTTGAGCACGCCGTGCTTCTGCGCCCAGGCGCGGCTCATGATGCTCCAGTACTGCAGCTTCTCTGGCAACACCGCGTCGGGTGCCGAGAGCAGCAGATCGACGGTGAGCGGGTCCACGGCCCTCGCACCGGTGACCCCCTGCAATTGGAACGCGCGTTGGGACGGAGGGGCGAGCACCCGTTCCACCGAGAAGACCACGTCGTCGGCGGTGAACGGCGTGCCGTCGTGGAACTTGACGCCGGGGCGCAGCTTGAAGCGCCAGGTGGTCGGGTTGGGCTGGCTCCAGCTCAACGCCAGAGCGGGCTCGAGCTTGAAGCGGGCGTCGCGGCCGACCAAGGATTCATAGACTTGGTAGACGACGCGCGAGTGGTACAGCAGCGCGATGGCATGGGGGTCCATCGACTGGGGATCGAAGCCGCTGGCCACACGCAGCGTGGCTGCGGAAGCGGGCACCAGGCTGAGGGTGCACAAGGCGGCGGCCAGGCCGCCTGTGAAAATGCGCCGCCCGAGGCGGCGCCATCGGGCGATCAGATCACCGAGAGATTGAGACGGGCCCAGAGGAAGTCGCGGACGGTCGGCCACCATTTGCTGTCGATCCCCAGAGGCACGGTGTGCGGCGCATCGGGTGTCGGCACGGTGGTGCAGCTGTTGCCGGACGCATTGATGCGGGATTGAGTCGGCACCACGTTGCCATCCCAGGTGGCCCCGGTCGTCTGGTCTTGCGGGGTGGCGTGGAACAGCAGCACCGGTGCGTCGGCTCGATCGTAGTTGAGCAGTGCATCCGAGTCGAACATCGGGTCGATCAGCGTTGCGCCGGTGGACACGGACGCCGCCACGTCCGCCGAGACCCCTGGGTAGTCCGACGAGGTGCCCGCCAGCGGCACGGCATCACCCCCTTCGATGGCACCCACCAGCGACAGCCCCCCGCCGGCCGAAGTGCCGACGATCGCGATGCGCGAGGTGTCGACGTGGTAGACGCTGGCGTTCGCCTTCAGATGGCGCACCGCGTTCATCAGGTCGTCGCTGGCCTGGATGATGGCCATGGTGCGCAGGTCGGCGCTGTCGGTGTTGTCGGGGGTGAGCCGGTAGTTGATCGATGCGGTGACGAAGCCGGCGCGGGCGTAGCCGCTCGCGTCGTCGGCACGCTCTTCCTTGCCGCCTTGCACGTAGCCGCCACCGTGGACGAAGACGACCAAGGGCATCGGGGTGGCCGAGGTGGCGTTCGGCGGCACCCACACGTCCATCTTCAGCGTCAGCTGATCGGTGCCCAGTTCCTGCGATTTGCGTGAATCGGAGGTGTATTGCACGCCGTTCCAATTCGGGCGGCGCGAGTAGGTCACATCGCTGTAGACCCGCAATTCGGCGGCGCCGTAGACGGTCGTCTGGAACAGGTCAACGGCTTGGCTGGATTGCCCGCCGCCGCCGCAGGCAGCCAGCAGGCTCAAGGAGGAGAGGGCCAGAGCAGACAGGTAGGAGCGCATGGGCAGAGGCGACATCAAAGCCGGATGGGAAGCTGGCGGATTCTCGCCAGCGTGAGCAACGCGCATGCCGGCTGTTTGGTTGTCAGTGGTGAGCAGGTGTTACGCAGCAAAAAGCCCCGCTGGCGTGGCCAAGCGGGGCTGGGGTGCTTCGAACTGGCGGCGAGGAAGAGCTTCCGGCCGCAGCAGGCGCTCACTTGCGCATCAAAGTGCTCTTGCCGAACAGGCTTTCGATCAGGTCCACCGCCACCATCGCGGTCTTGTTGCGCACGTCGAGGGCGGGGTTCAGCTCCATCACGTCCAGGCTGGCGAGGCGGCCGGTGTCGGCGATCATCTCCATGCACAGCTGGGCTTCGCGGTAGGTGGGGCCGCCGGGAATGGTGGTGCCCACGCCTGGTGCGATGTCGGGGTCGAGGAAGTCGACGTCGAAGCTGACGTGAAGGTGGGTGTTCACGTCCATCGTGGCCAAGGCCAGCTCCATCGTGTGCCGCATGCCCATCTCGTCGATGTAGCGCATGTCGTACACCTCGAGGCCCACCTCATGCACCAACTTCTTTTCGCCGGGGTCGACCGAGCGGATACCGATCTGGCGAACCCACTTGGGGTTGATGGCCGGCACCTGCCCACCGATCTCGATCAGCTCTTTCGGGCCATGGCCGCACAGGCAGGCCACCGGCATGCCATGTATGTTGCCGCTGGGCGTCAACTCGTTGGTGTTGAAGTCGGCGTGGGCGTCCAACCAGAGGATGCGCAGCTTCTTGCCGGCTTCACGGCAGTGACGCGCCACCGCGCTGATCGAGCCGAGGCCCAGGCAATGATCGCCACCCAGCAGGATGGGCATGCGGCCGTCTGACAGCTCGGTGTACACGGCATCGTGAACGAGCTGGTTCCAGGCGACGACTTCGTCGAGGTGACGGTAGCCGTTGGTGGGTGGCAGCCACGGGTTGGAGGGGCCGATCAGGTTGCCCCGATCCAGCACTTCCAGACCATGGCCTTGCAGGATGGGGCCGAGGTTGGCCACGCGCATGGCCTCGGGGCCCATGCTGGCGCCGCGCGCCCCGGCGCCGATGTCGGTCGGCGCGCCGATGAGGGAGACTTTTTTCAGCATGGGTGCGTATTGTCAGGGGTTCAGGGCCGAGAAGGATGCGTCCAGGAGCCTGGCTGGCCGGATTTTCGGCGGCGAAAAGCGCTCAGATGCCGCTGCCGTAGTCGCCGTTGCCGTCTTCGCCGGTGTCCAGGCCGTAGTCCTGCGCCAGCACGTCCCAGGCTTCGTCCGCGCTTTCGACGAAGCGGAACAGCGTCTCGTCGCCCGGGCTGATCATGCCTGTTTCGATCAGGAATTCGAAGTCGATCAGGCGCGTCCAGAACTCTCGCCCGAACAGCAGGATGGGGCGGCGCCGGCACTTGCCGGTCTGCATCAGCGTCATGGCTTCAAACAGCTCGTCCAGCGTACCGAAGCCGCCGGGGAAGCAGACCAGTGCCACCGAACGCATCAGGAAGTGCATCTTCCGCAGCGCAAAGTAGTGGAACTGGAAGCACAGCTCCGGCGTGATGTACGGGTTGGGCGCCTGCTCGTGGGGCAGCACGATGTTCAGGCCGATGCTCTTGCCGCCGGTCTCGTGGGCGCCGCGGTTGCCGGCTTCCATGATGCCCGGACCGCCCCCCGTGCATACATAGATCGGCCGTGCCAGGCGGCGTGAGCGCTCGGTCACCAAGGTGGCGAACAGCCGGGCTTCTTCATAGAAGCGGCTCATCGACAGCTGCGTCTCGGCGCGCCGAATGGCCGCGGCGTCACCCACGGCTTGGGCATCGTGGAGGCGGGCCTGCGCCACATCCGCGGGCACGATGCGGGCGCTGCCAAAGATCACCACGGTGCTGCGGATGTCCAGCTCTTGCTGGACGAGCTCGGGTTTGAGCAACTCGAGCTGCATGCGCACCGGGCGCAGCTCGGGGCGAACGAGGAAATCGGTGTCCGTGAAGGCCAGGCGGTAGCTGCTTTCAGGCCCGTCGTAGCGCGGCGGCGCGGTCAGCGCCTGCGCCTCTTCTTCGGCGCTGGGGAAGTTGCGGGCGGTCAGGTCGATCGGCTTGTCCATCCGGCGGCAGGTGTTGAAACTGGGGCAGTGAGCTTACCCCTGCCGCACCGTGCTGGCGCGCGACGGTGCACCAAGCACAGGCGCAATCAGCGGCGCTGCGACCGCACCGAGGCGCAGACTGGGCAATCGGCCTGGCGGGCCAGCCGGATCTCGTCCCAGCGCATGCTGCGCGCATCCAGCATCAACAGCCGTCCTGCCAGCGATTCGCCCACGCCAGCCAGCAACTTGAGGGCTTCGGTCGCCTGCATCGTGCCGATGATGCCCACCAGCGGCGCCAGCACGCCCATCAACGCACAGCGCGTTTCTTCGGTCGTCGCGTCCGGCGGAAAGAGGCAGGCATAGCAGGGTGCCGTCGCCTGGCGGGTGTCATAGACCGAGATCTGGCCATCGAAGCCGATCGCGGCGCCGGCCACCAGTGGCTTGGCATGCCGGACGCAGGCGGCGTTCACCGCATGGCGGGTCGAGAAGTTGTCGCTGCAATCGACCACCACGTCGGCCTCGGCCACCAG
This sequence comes from Ideonella lacteola, assembly GCF_038066555.1. Taxonomy (NCBI): domain Bacteria; kingdom Pseudomonadati; phylum Pseudomonadota; class Betaproteobacteria; order Burkholderiales; family Sphaerotilaceae; genus Ideonella; species Ideonella lacteola. Next base: position 421,844 of record NZ_JBBUTG010000002.1, read on the forward strand.
TTCATCCAGGGAGGCGGCGTCTGCACGCTGGCAGATGGCCCGCACCTGAAGCGTCGGGTTGATGGCCAGCATCGCGGTGCGGGCCGATTCGGCCTTCGGCGTGCCGATGCGCGCCATGGTGTGGGCAATTTGCCGCTGCAGGTTGGTCAGGTCAACGGCGTCATGGTCGACCAGCGTGATCTGCCCCACCCCGGCCGTGCCGAGGTACAGCGACACCGGTGAGCCGAGACCGCCGGCACCGATGATCAGCGCATGTCCGGCGGCGAGGCGGGCCTGGCCTTCGATGCCGATCTCGTCCAAAAGGATGTGACGCGAGTAGCGCAGCAGGTCGTCGTCGGTCATCGTGGCAAGTGCCAAGAAGAAGCGCCGCGAGCCCATGCGGGCCGGCGGCGCTCGTGGGTGGATGGCGTGCGTGGCACGCTGTCGATCAGTGGTCGGTGTCGGTGTCGAGCGGCCGCTCGGTCATGGTCTTGCTCACCATCACCGGCCGGTTCTTCAGCCGGTTGAGGGCCTGGGCCAGTTGGAAGTCTTCAGCACTGCCGAATTCGGGCAGCGGCTTGATGGAGCCGTCCTTGATCTTCTCGGCCTGCTCTTCGAGCTTCTTGCGGGCTTCCTCGCGCGCCTTCTCGCGAGCCTCGTTTTTCTCTTCGCCGTTTTGCAGGTGCTTTTCGAGGTCGGCTTCGCGCATGCGCAGCGCGGCGAACACATTGCCCTCGGCGGTTTCGTCCAGCCACACGTCGGGCACGATGCCCTTGGCCTGGATCGAGCGGCCGCTGGGCGTGTAGTAGCGCGCGGTCGTGATCTTCAGTGCGGTGTCGGCCGACAGCGGGCGGATCGTCTGGACCGAGCCCTTGCCGAAGGTCTGCGCGCCCATCACCACGGCACGGTGGTGATCCTGCAGTGCGCCGGCGACGATCTCGCTGGCCGAGGCCGAGCCCTCGTTGACCAGCACCACCAGCGGCACCGTCTTCACGGCAGCCGGCAGGCGCTTGAGCGGGTCGACGCCGCCGCGGCGCATGTAGTTGTCAGGCGACGCATGGTAGGTGTACTTCGAATCGGCGATCTGGCCATTCGTGCTGACCACCACCACATCGCTGGGCAGGAAGGCTGCCGACAGCGCCACCGCGCCTTCGAGCAGGCCGCCCGGGTCGTTGCGAAGATCGAGCACCAGGCCCTTCAGGTTGGGGTCTTGCTTGTAAAGCTCTTCCAGCTTGCGGCTGAAATCGTCGATCGTGCGTTCCTGGAACTGGGTGACGCGCAGCCAGGCGTAACCGGGTTCGACCACCTTGGCGCGCACGCTTTGCACCCGGATCTCTTCGCGGGTGATCGTCAACGGGAAGCTGCGGTTCTCCGACTTGCGGAAGACCGTCAGCACAACCTTGGTGTTCGGGTCGCCACGCATGCGCTTGACGGCCTGTTCCATGCCGAGGCCCTTGACGGGCGTGTCGTCAATCTTCGTGATCAGGTCGCCCGACTTGATGCCGGCGCGGAAGGCCGGCGAGCCTTCGATCGGGGAGACGACCTTGACGACGCCGTCTTCCATGCCAATTTCGATACCGACGCCGACGAACTTGCCGGTGGTCGATTCGCGGAATTCCTTGAAGCTCTTCTTGTCGAAATACTGCGAGTGCGGGTCCAAGCCAGAGACCATGCCCGCCAAGGCATCATTGATCAGCTTTTTCTCGTCGACCGGCTCGACATAGTCGCTCTTGAGGATGTCGAACGCGCGAGCGAGCTGCTGCATTTCTTCCAGCGGGATCGGCGCGTAGTTGTTCCGTGCGATGGCTGTCAGTTGCATCGTTGTCAATGCACCTGCCACCGCACCCAGGGTCAACAGACCCGCCACTTTCAGTTTTGCACCCATCGTGTCTCGCCTTGAAACGCTCGCAAACGCATGCGAGCCAAGTATAGGTCTGCGTGGTTTGCAGGAGTTCCCGGGAAAACCGAAAAGTTGTTTGCGCGACGTGGCAAATGTCGTGAGCGGGTGCTCACAATTCTTCACGTTTCCAGGGGCATTTCGGGTGCCTGAAAACTGCTCGCGGCGGGTGGAAAAGGGCATGCGGGGCGCGCGATGCCGATTCGACGGTTCGTTGCGGATTCAGTTTTCGCGTGGAAACGTCACCACGTGGTCGACCTGGGGACGGATACCGATCCATTCGCCCAGCTGGTGGTCGTGGTGCGAGGGCACATGGGCCAGCACCTGTTCGCCGGTGGCCAGGCGAAGGGTGTAGAGAAACTCGGACCCGCGGAACGCCTTGCGCTCGATGCACGCCTTCACCGTCGCTTCGTCGTCATGGACGATGTCGTCCGCCCGCAGCAGCACATCGCACGCCCCACCGGGGTAGGCCTCGGGCAGCAGGCATTCGTCGACATCCGCCAGCTCGCCTACCGCGGTGCGCACCCGCGGCCCGCCGGGGTGGGCCACGATCTGGCCCGGCGTGAACACCCCGTGGCCGATGAAGCCCGCCACAAAACGGGTGGCCGGGCGGTGGTACAGCGCATAGGCGTCGTCCCACTGGTCGAGTTGCCCGTGCTGCATGACGCCGATCAGGTCGCCGATCGCAAAGGCCTCCAACTGGTCGTGGGTGACGAAGAGTGCGGTGGCATCGATCTGCTTCAGGATCGCCCGGACGTCGTGGGCCAGTCGCTCCCGCAGGTCCACGTCCAGGCTGGAAAACGGCTCGTCCAGCAGCAGCAGGCGGGGGCGTCGGGCCAGCGCGCGGGCCAGCGCGATGCGCTGCTGCTGGCCGCCTGACAGCTGGTGCGGCGCCCGTTTCGCGGCATGCGCCAGGCCGACCAGATCCAGCATCTCGGCCACCCGGGTATCGCGTTCGCGGCGCGGCAGGTGGGCCAGCCCGAAGCCGATGTTGTCCGCGACGCTCAGGTGCGGGAACAGTGCGTAGTCCTGGAACACCATGCCGATGCCGCGGTGTTCCGGCGGCACGTTCACGCCGCTGGCGTGGTCGCTGAGCAGTTCGCCGCCGAGTCGCACGGCGCCTGCGGCAACGCGCTCCAGCCCGGCCACGGCCCGCAGCAGCGAGGTCTTGCCGCAGCCGGATGGCCCGATCAAAACGCCGATCTGCCCGCGGCCCAGCGACAGCGAGGCGGCCGACACCGCGGCTTTGCCTTGGCCCGGCCGGCCATAGGCGACGCTCACGCGATCCAACTGCAAAAACATGGCGCTTATGATACCGGCCCAATGGAAATGAGCATCGTTCGTATTTGCTGTGCATCAAGGCGGGCTCGGGCCGCCTTCCGGGGCGCTGAATGAGGGGTTTGTTGGTCGCTCTGGCTGTCGCCCTGACCTTGCCGGTGCTGGGCGTTCTCGGAGCCTGGACGGCGATCGATGCCGGTTCGCTCGACGTGCTGCGACAGCAGTTCGAGACGGTACTGCCGGGTTATGCCCAGCAGTCGTTGCTGCTCGTGGTGTCGGTGGCGGTGGGCGTGGCCGCCGTGGGCGGCGCCACGGCGGCGGCGGTGACCTTGTTCGAGTTTCGCGGCCGTCGCGTCTTCGAGTGGGCGCTGTTGCTGCCGCTGGCGATGCCGGCCTATGTGCTGGCCTATGCCTACACCGATGCCCTGAATTACAGCGGCCCGCTGCAGGTGGGGCTGCGGGCGCTGACCGGCGCCAAGGGGGCGCTGTGGCCGGATGTCCGCAGTCTGGGCGGCGCGGTGGTGCTGTTCGTGGCCTGCCTGTACCCGTACGTCTATCTGCTCGTCCGCACGGCGCTCGCGGAACAGGCCGCGCCGATGATGGAGGCCGCCCGTTTGCTGGGTGCTTCGCTGCGACGGCGAGTGCTCGAAGTGGCGCTGCCCATGGCCAGGCCGGCGCTGGCGGCGGGGGTGGCGCTGGCGTTGATGGAAACGCTGGCCGACTATGGCGTGGGCTCGTACTTCGGGCTCACCACCTTCACCACCGGCATCTACAAGGCCTGGCTGGTGATGGACGACCACCTCGCCGCGGCCCAATTGGCGAGCGTTCTGCTGGTGGTGGTGGCCGCGCTGTTGTGGGCCGAGCAACGCGCGCAGGCTCGCATCCGGTTCGCTGGCAACCGCCCCACCGCGCACGCTGGTGGCGTGGCATCGCGCCCCTTGCGCCTGCAAGGGGCTCAACAGGCCGTCGCATGGATCGTCTGCGGCGTGCCGATTCTGGTGGGGTTCGTGGCGCCCGTGGTGTGGCTGGTTCGGCTGCTCTGGCGCGAGACAGGCGGCGGCGATGACGGTGCGGCGGCATCGCCCATCTTGTCGGCGGGATACCTCGCGCGATTTGCGGGCTGGGCCGTGTCCAGCTTCCAGTTGGCGGCGGCCGCAGCGGCCGCCGCGGTGTTCTTCGCGCTGTTGTTGGCCTTTGCCTTGCGACGCTCTCAGGGCCGGCGGGCGGCCTGGCTGCACGGGGCGGCGCGCATCGTCTCGCTGGGCTATGCGGTGCCGGGGGCGGTGGTGGCGATCGGCATCCTGCTCTGGGCGGGGGCTCTCCAGGCCTGGCAACCGCAGTGGGGCGCGGCGGCGCTGGTCACGGGCACGATCGCCGGCTTGCTCTACGCGTACATGGTGCGCTTCTCCGCTGTGGCCCTGCAATCGGTTCAGGCCGGCTACGCACGGGTGCCGCCTTCGATCGACGAATCGGCCCGCTTGCTCGGGGCCGGGCGGCGGCGCACCTTCTTTGAGCTGCACCTGCCGCTGCTGGGACGCACCACCATCGCAGCGGCGCTGCTGGTGTTCGTGGACACGATGAAGGAGCTGCCGGCCACCCTGGTGCTGCGCCCCTTCGGCAGCGACACCTTGGCGGTGGTGGCGTATCAGTTTGCCCGTGACGAGCGCTTGGCCGAAGCCGCGCTGCCTTCGCTCGCCATCGTGGCGGTCGGGCTGATTCCCGTGGTGCTGTTGTCGCGCGCGCTGCGCGCGGGCTGATTCCACCCTCGAGCGGGCCTCTTCGGCGCCCAGGCAAGGCCTGGCGCCCCCGGCAGGAATCGAACCTGCATCTGAGACTTAGGAGGTCCCCGTTCTATCCATTGAACTACGGCGGCAAGGGGCGCGATTTTGGCATGGGTCGGCGGTCATGCACGGGCAGACGGTGTCGGCCGGCTGGCCGTGGCGCCTGCCGAGCGCAGCGCCTTGAGTGTTCGCTCGGTGGTCGCGGCCGGTACGACGATGGACGTGGCCTCTTTCAGACCGCCCACGACAAAGGGTGAGGCGGCCATCAGCTTCTCGGCCGATGCCAGCACGATGGTGTCGGCGGCGCGCTCGTGCAGCGCGCGCTTGACCGCGGCCTCTTCGGCATCGCCAGTCGTCAGCCCGGCCTGCGGGTGCACGCCGGTGACGCCCATGAAGTAGAGGTCGGCCCGCAGTTGCGCGGCGGCGGCGATCACCCCGGCGCCGATGTTCACCATCGAGTGACGGAACAGGCGCCCGCCGAGCATCAGGATCTCGACGTGGGGATGGGCCGAGGCCGCCACCGCCACCGTGGGGCTGTGGGTGACGACGGTGGCCCGAAGCGCCGGATCGAGGTGGCGGGCGATCTGCACGGCGGTGGTGCCGCCGTCGAGGATCACGACCTGCCCCGGGCGAATCAGCGATGCGCCGTACCGACCCAACTCCGTCTTGTCTTGCGGCGAGAGCTGCTCACGCACTGAAAGATCGCCCGCGGCGGCGGCCACGGGCAAAGCGCCGCCATGCACGCGCTGCAGGCGGCCGGCTTGAGCCAGCTCCCGCAGGTCGCGGCGGATGGTGTCTTCAGAGGTTTGCCACTCCTCGGCCAGCACCTTGGCCACGACCTGACCGTCGCGGGCCAGGCGATCGAGGATGGATTGCTTGCGTTGGGTCGTCAGCATGCCGGCCTTGCGGTGGAACGACAGGGCCTCTATGATTGCACGAAACTGCACGAAATATCATGAACATGCACGAATCAGAAATCTTCGTTCCAGCTTGCCGGCCGCGCATCCGTGTTGTCGAAGAGCGCCTGCTGTCGGACGACTGGTTTGTGCTGAAGAAGACCACCTTCGATTTCCAGCGGCGTGATGGCAGCTGGCAGCGCCAAAGCCGCGAGACCTACGACCGCGGCAACGGTGCCGTGCTGCTGCTGTTCAATGCCGAGCGCGGCACGGTGGTGTTGACGCGCCAGTTCCGCTTTCCGGCCTATGTCAATGGATGTGCCGACGGGATGCTGGTGGAGGCCTGCGCGGGCCTGCTCGAAGGCGAAGCACCTCAGGATGCGATTCGGCGCGAGGTGGCCGAGGAAACGGGCTTTGAGGTGCGCGCGCCGCGCAAGGTGTTCGAGGCTTACATGAGCCCGGGCTCGGTCACCGAGAAGCTGCACTTCTTCGTGGCCGAGTACGACGAGCGTGATCGTCGCGGCCAGGGGGGTGGCGATCCCGGCGAGGGCGAAGACATCGAGGTCGTCGAGCTGCCGCTGGACGAGGCGATGCGGCAGGTGGCCGATGGCCGCATCCAGGATGGCAAGACCATCATGCTGCTCCAGCACGCGGCCTTGGTCGGGTTGCGGCAGTTGTCTGCCACTTGAAGGCGCCAGGTAAAGGCGCAGGTTGCAGGCTGTCGGCCCGCTGCCCTCACCGGAAGGGCCGGCTCTCTCATGCGTCCCGCAGGGGGGAGGTTGGGCGCTGCCCGGCTTGCCTCGCTCAGACGGACAGATCAATCACCAGCCGCGTGGAGCGTGCCCGCGAGCAGCAGGGCAGGAACTGGTCGTTCGCGGCCTGTTCTTCCGGGGTGAGGTATTGGTCCCGGTGATCTGGCTCGCCAGACACCACCCGTGTGAGGCAGGTGCCGCAGACGCCTTGCTCGCATGAGGTGAGCAGGGGCAGGCCGGCCGTTTGCAGCGCCTGTGCGGCGGTGCAGCCCACCGGCACGCTGACGATCTGGCCGCTGCCGGCGATCTCGATCTCGAACGCACGATCGGCGCCACTGTGGGTGACCGGCTCCGCGCCGAACAACTCGCGGTGCAGTCGGCTCTCGGCCCAGCCTTGCTCTCGCGCCGCTTGCAGAGCGGCGTTCATGAACCCAGCCGGGCCGCACACATACAGCTCGCTGCCGGCAGCCTGCGCCGCGATCACCTCGGCCAGGTCGATGCGCTCGCCCTGGTCGCCCGCGTAGAGGCGCGTTCGCGCCGCCAGGGGGCCCGAGCCAGTCAGGACGTCGGTGAAGGCCATCCGGTCGTTGCTGCGTGCCGCGTAGTGCAGTTCGAACGAGCCGCCTTCGCGCGCCAGCTGCCGCGCCATGGCCAGCAGGGGCGTGATGCCGATGCCGCCGGCCAGCAGCAGCTTGTGGGCTGGCGTGGCCTGCAAGGGGAAGTGGCAACGCGGCGGGCTGGCCTGGAGCGTCTGGCCGACTTCGAGCCGATCATGCACGGCCAGCGAACCCCCGCGGGACGCGGGTTCACGCAGCACGCCCAGCACGTAGCGGTGGCGCTCGGCGGGATCGTTGCTCAGGGAATAGGGCCGCAGCAGCCCGCCGGGCAGGTGCAGTTCGAGGTGCGCACCGGCCTCGAACGGTGCCAGGGTCATGCCGGGCAGGGGCTCGAGCGTGAGTTCGCACACGTCTTCCGCGGCCACCCGCTTGGCGGTGACGCGCAGCGTCTGCAACGGGCCGGCGTTCATGCCGCCGCCTCGGCAGCCGCGAGGCGGTCAATGATCTTGCGTGATTGCACGCCGCCGCTGTCGATGTTCAGCATCAGCAACTGGCGCTGCGGGTAGGCCAGCAGGTTCGCCTGCTGCCGCTCCAGCATTTCCTGGTCTTCGGCAAAGATGCGGCCCTGGCCCTCGCGAATCTGCGCGGTCAGTTGCGCATCTTGCGGCTTGAACTTGCGGGCCATGCCCCAGAAGTAATGGATCGACGTGGGCGTCTCGGGGGTGATGAAGTCCACCACCCAACTGGCCGCCTTGACATCGTCGGGTGCCGCGTAGCCACCGTGCCCCTGCAGCGCCACCCCCACCTCGATCATGATGTGGCTGGGTGGGGTGAAGTGGCAGATCTGCCAGCGGTCCACCGGCTGGTCATCGGGCAGCCCGTTCATGCGCAGCGCCATCTTCCAGAATGGCGGGGCTTCGATGCCCTTCATGAAGCGCTCGGTGATCACGTGCTCGCCGTCCACGCGGGTCTGGCACGGTACTTCGTCGATTTCCTTCTGGCCGATGCTGGTGGAGTGCACGTAAGTCTCGTGCGTCAGGTCCATCAGGTTGTCGATCATCAGCCGGTAGTCGCAGGCAATGCGGTAGAGGCCGCCGCCATAGCCGAAGGCCGGGTTGCCCATCCACTCGAACTGGGGCAGCAAGGCCAGGTCGGCGCGCGCCGCATCGCCAGGCCACACCCACACGAAGCCGTGGGCCTCGTGCACCGGGTAGCTGCGGATGGCCGGGAAGCCTCGCACGCGCTGACATGGCATGGAGACAGTCTTGCCGTCGCAGCCCATCGCGAGCCCGTGGTAGCCGCAGACCAGGGTGTCGCCCGAGACTCGGCCCAGCGACAGGGGCGCGCCGCGGTGCGGGCAAAAATCTTCGACGGCGGCGACACGGCCGCTGCTGTCGCGGAAAAAGGCGATTGGCAGGTCGCAGATGCGCCGCCCCAGCGGCCGGTCAGCCGGGATGTCCTCGCTGCGCGCCGCGACGTACCAGGTGTTCAGAATCCACATCGAAGCCTCCTTGCCCAGGGTGGTGTGATCAACGAGGGGCCATGCGCAGTGCGCCATCAAGGCGGATCACTTCGCCGTTGAGATGGCCGTTGGTGGCGATGTGCACCGCCAACGACGCAAACTCTTCCGGGTGGCCGAGCCGCTTCGGGAACGGGATCGATTCGGCCAGCGATTGCTGCACCGCTTCGGGCAGCTCTTTCAGCAGAGGGGTGGCAAAGATGCCCGGCGCGATGGTGCAGACGCGAATGCCCCACTGCGACAGATCGCGCGCCAGCGGCAGTGTCATGCCCGCCACGCCCGCCTTCGACGCGGCGTAGGCCTCCTGCCCCACCTGCCCGTCGAACGCCGCCACCGAGGCGGTGTTGACGATCACGCCGCGTTCGCCATCTTGCAGCCCTTCAAGCTTCGCGGCCCTCGCGGCGAACAGGCGCACCATGTTGTAGGTGCCGATCAGGTTGATGCGCAGGGTGCGCTCGAAGTCTTCAAGGGGTGCGGGTGAGCCGTCGCGCTGAATGACCCGCTTGGCACCACCGACGCCCGCGATGTTCATCAGCACGCGCGCCTCGCCGTGGCTCGCGGCAGCAGCTTCGAGGGCAGCCTGGGCCGAGGCCGTGTCGCTGATGTCGCAGCGCAGCGCCAGGGCCTTTTGGCCGACGGCGCGGATCTCGGCGGCCACCCGTTCGGCGGCCGGCAGGTTGATGTCGAGCACCGCGACCAGGGCCCCAGCCTGGGCCAGTGCCTTGGCCACGGCTTCGCCCAGGCCGGAGCCGGCGCCGGTGACCAGGGCGGCTTGTCCATTCAGTTGCATCTGCGTCTCCTTCGTGGCCGACTCGGCCGGCGCCGCACGGAGGCAGGGCCGTGCGGAGTTCCATCTAATTAGCGTGGCTAACTATAAGGTGTGGTCCCTATTTTCGTGAGTCAGCGATAACCCTAGTCTTGTGACCTGGATCGAGCCCGCGCCCGCGGCCCGACTTGCAGCAGGGTCAATGCCCGCTGAAGTGGCCATAAGATGCCCGCCCATGCACAGGAGATGGAATGCCTCGGCCCCCACGTGAAGACCAAGAAGGCACGCCTCGCGCAGTGAAACGACCGCCGCGTGCAGCGCCGCCCGCGCCCGACCGCCTCGATTTCCAGAGCGATGCGCTGGGCTACAAGCTGAGGCTGGCGCAAGTCCGTGCCTTCGATCTGTTTTTCAAGGCGATGGAGCCATTGGACCTGTCGCCCGCGAGGGTCACGGCCTTGTCGATCATCGCCATGCAGCCGGGCATCAACCAGGTCACGCTGGCCAAGGCGCTGGATGTCGCGGGGCCCAGCGCCTTGAAGCTGGTCGACGCGCTGGAAGATGCGGGCTGGATCCGGCGCATGGATGTCGAAGGCGACCGCCGCCGCTACTCTCTCGGCCTCACCGAGCGGGGCCTGGCACAGCTCGAGATGCTGCGCGACAAGCTCGATGCTTATGAAGCGCGCTTGTCGTCGGGCCTCACCGCTGCAGAACGCGCCCAGTTGATGGACCTGCTCGACCGCGTGGCGCGCTGAGCGCCCCCGCTTGTGCGGGCCGATGTATGCCGGCCGGTCAGCGCGATTCGGTGATACGCAGGCCGCGATCCGCGCCCTCGATGCGGTATTGGGTGCCGCTGGTCGGTTCAAGCGAGGTGGCACGGTCGTTGCCGGGCAGGCGCACCGACAAGGCCGGTGTGCCGCATTGCTCGTGCGTCCGCGTCACGCCAGGTGGCAACTGGTAGCCTTTGTCATCGAGCTGGTAGCCCACCGCCGTTCGGCTGCGGTTGCTGAGCGAGAAGCTCCACCGCAGTCGGGCAGGTCGGCCGAACAGCTGCACCGCGTAGAAGCGGCCGCTGCTCGCGCTCTGGGCCACACCCAACCCGATGTCGGTGGCCTCTGCCGCCAGCAGGTTGCGCCGGTGGCCCGGTGAGTGGATCCAGCCTTGCACGAAACGGGTGGCGAGATCCACCGTTTCGAAGCCGGCCGAGCTGTACAGCATCGCGATGTTCTCGGCCACCATGCAGTAGTCATAACCTTGCGCCCGCGCACGTTCGCCGGGCTGGCGCCCATCGGCCTCGTGGCCGTACTGATCGGTGCGTGCCATGTAGGCCGCAAAGGTCTGGGCGGCGGTGTTCAACGCGCGGTCGGTCGACAGCGCTGGCAGCCCTTCCGCCCGCCGGAAGCTGTTGCTCTGCGCGAGGATTTCGCTGGCGGCCCGGTCCCACTGCGGCACGGGTGTGGCCGATTGAGCGGGCAGTGCGGTCATGCCGAGCAGCAGCACGCCAGCGGCGGCCCGTGCCCGCCACGGCGATGGTGCTTGAGGGCGGGGCGACGGGATGCTGCTGGGAGTTTGCGGGGGCATCAGTGGCACGGACACTCGGTCGGTTGGCGCCGACCGCCCCCATCACGGATGCGTCTGTCGGCGCCGATCAGCCATTGTCCGCCCGCTGCGGCCGTGGCTGCGATGGGGCCACCATTCACCCGGGGGCGCGAGGCCGCCGGCGTGGGGCGGTCAACCGCGGCGCAGGCGGCTGGCTTGGACGACGACCACTTGGGTCGGCGCCTCGTCAGCTTGTGCCATCAGCGCGTTGTCGTACTGCCGATCGGCCAGCTGCCCCATGGCGGCGACCAGCCCCATCGTCAGCACCAGGGCGAGACCCGCGGCCAGGCGGCGTACGGTGGTCTCTTCGGCGGCGAAACGGGGTTGGGCGGCGTTCATGTGGTGCTCCTGAAAGGCCTGTCGGCGTTGTTGCGATGGGTGCACTGTAGGCAGCGGCCAGCGGTGCCGCCATGCGGGTGCGACCAGCCGACGGCGCAACCGCATGAACTGCGTCCCAGCGCGACGAACTGCGGGGGAACCCTGATCAAAACATGCGGGTTAGCCCTGGGTTTCCGGCCGAATCGGCGGAAAACCAGTGCCAGGGCGGGCACCGACGGGCGGGCGGCAGCCCGGCACACGGGGGCTCAGCAGGCGGTCGGCTGGGCCCTTATGCGGGCCTTGATCCCGGCCCCTATGCCAGGCGTGTCACCCGGGCGTGTCGCCCAGGCGCGGCGGCGTTCGGGGCCTCGCACTCCAGCGCGGTGAGCCACAGCCGGGTGTCGAACTCCAGCTGGTGATAAGCCGGCTCCATGTGGGTGCACAGCGCATAGAAGGCCTTGTCGTGCTCGCGCTCGCGCAGGTGCGCCAGCTCGTGCACGACGATCATCTGCAAGAAGGCGGCGGGCGCTTCCTTGAACAGGCTCGCAATGCGGATCTCGCGCTTGGCCTTCAACTGCGTGCCCTGCACCCTCGACACCATGGTGTGCGTGCCCAGGGCCTGCTGAAGGATCTTCAGCTTGCTGTCGTAAGCCACCTTCGACAGCGGCGGTGCGTTGCGCATGTGGCGGTTCTTCAGCGCCTGCACATGCTCATACAGCGCGTTGTCGCTGCGCAGTTCGTGCGGCTCGGGGTAGCGGCGTCGCACGCTGTCGCCGAGCCGGCCTTCGTCGATCAAGGCCTGGGCCTGGGCCACCAGCGCAGCGGGATAGCCCACGAGATACCGCAGACGCGGGGCTGTCAAGGCTGAAACGGGGTTGGGGCGGGCCGCGGGCATGGGCTGAATTGTCGTCGCCCGGCGCTCGTCGGCGTCCCCGATTTCCGCTTTGGCGCGCAGTGCCCGATTCTTGGGCAATCCAAGCTTGTCATCGATCTGTCAAAGACTTGGCGCAACTGGGCATAGCTTGTCCACAGGCTTGTCCCCGACAGACGGGGACAACCGCTGTGGATAAGAAGCTGTCCACACCCCTTGACAAGGGGCGGGGCGTTCTGATTGAGATCATTTCAATGGCTATGGTAGACACCAGGGCGGGCGTCAGCGACCGCCCAGACGGGCTGCGATGGAACGCTGCGCCCACTGCAGTTGATTCATGCATTTTCGAAGTTAGGGTGTCGACGTTGACCAGCACAAAGTGGGGGCAAGCCTGGGAGAAGCGCCGGTGCCGGGGCAAGGCGATCTCGCGCCAGCGGCTTTGCGCTGGGCGAGTGGTCCTGGGGGCCCCTGCGCGTCTTGTCACCATCCCATCGCCTGCGCGTTGGTGGCAGGCCATAGACTGCATCGGCGACTGGATCAACTCGGGGCCCATCTGAGGAGCGTTCACTTCGACCGATGCGGCAAGCTTTTGCGGATGACCCGACCCCTGAAATGTCGCGGGCTGTCTTTCTCACTCTCCAAACCAAACTCATGAACAAGACCTTGACTCACTCATGTCGCTGGGGCCGTTGGGCCGCCGCCTTGATGGGGACTTGCTGGTGGGTGTCAGCCCTCGCCGCGGATGGCCTGTGTGATGGGCTGGTCCAGGACAAGATGGCGCACCCGATGACCGCATTGGCCAAGCCCAAGTTGGGCAAGGCGGTGACGGACCCGGAATTCGGGACCCGCATTCGTCGCATCAGCAAGGCTGGCAGCGGCCACCAGATCGTTCCGGCCTACAGCACGATCCCCGCCTGGAATGCCGACGAGAGCTTGCTGGTGCTTTACCACCGCGGTAATGGGGTGCCGCACGGCAGCGGACACCACCTCTATGACGGTCGCACCTACGCCTATTTGCGTCCACTGGCGATCGATCCGCCCGATATCGAACAGTTCTTCTGGCACGCCACGGATGCCCGGCTGATGCTTTACGTCGACGCCAAGAATCGCTTGATCCAGCTTGATGTCACCACCAACACCAAGACGGTGCTGAAGAGCTTCAGCTGCGGCGGGCGGGTCTCTGGCGGCGGTGATGTGATGTACACCTCGTGGGATTCGGATGTCATCGGCCTGAGTTGCCAAGGCAAGGGCTTCTCTTATCGCATCAGCACCGGTTCAGAAGGTGCGCGGGTGCCCGTCAGTGGCGGTCTGTCGCCCACGGCCTCGGCCAGCGGACAGTGGCTGTTCGTGCCCATGGGGCAGCAGGCACAGGTTCGCGATTTGTCGATGGGGCTGCTGCGCACGATCGACGTCCGCGCAGGAGAGCATGCTTCCCTGGGCCGGCTTCCTGACGGCACGGACACCCACAACTCGGTGCAGTTCGATGGAGGCACTGTTGGAACGCTGGTGGTGTCCGACATGACGGGAGCGGCTGCGCCGCGGGTGGTCGTGGGCCCCAAGACGGGCTATCCGTACCCGCCGACCGGCACCCATGTGTCTGCGGTGGCGCTTCAGCGTCCCGGCTGGGTGGCCGTGTCCGTGGTGGGCGCCACATCCGGCAAAGGGGTGCTTGACCAGGAACTGCTCCTGGCCGACACCGCCGCTGGTGGCAAGGTCTGTCGCGTTGGTCATCACCGATCGTGGGCCGATCATGGCCAGCACGACTACTGGGCCGAGCCCCATGCAGTGATCAGCCCGAGCGGCACGCGGGTGTTGTTCGGCAGTGATTGGGGCAATGGCAATTCGGTCGATACCTACGTCGTGGAGCTGCCCAGCTACCGGCGCTGAGCTGTTTCCGCTTCCGCGCAGCCGGTGAGGCGGGGCCGGCAGTCGCAGGCGTGAAAACTGTCCCGGTTTTCGCGCTCAATTCCGCGACTGACCTGCCGACCGAGGGGGCTACATTGCCTCGTGTCTCCCCTTGGCGTGAATAGGGGACTCACCCTTTACGGCGGGGCACGCTGGCCTGCACCGAGGAGTCGAGCCTTGAACAACCTGAAGATTTCTACCCGTTTGAAGTTTGCACTGGGCTTTCTTGCCGCGCTCCTGATTGGGGTTGCCATGCTGGCGATGTGGCAGATGGGTGCCATGCGCCAATCCACGACCGAGCTGGCGACGAATTGGCTTCCCAGCGTCGAGCGGGTCAACCAGATGAACACCGCCACGTCCGATTTTCGGATCTCGGAGTTCCAGCACGTGTTGAACACCGACGCCGCGGCGATGGCTGCCATCGAGAAGACGCTGGCCGAGGTTCTCGCCGGATTCGAAGACGACCGCCAGGCGTACGAAAAGCTGATCAGCAGCGACACGGAACGCAAGCTCTACGACGAGTTCATGGCCGAGTGGAAGCAGTACCTCCAGATTCACGAGAAGATGCTGGAGCTGTCTCGAAAGAATGAGACCGATCAGGCCAAGGCGCTGCTGGAAGGTGATGCACGAAAGCTCTTCGATAGCTCGAGTGCGAAGCTGATGAAGCTGGTGAACCTGAATCACGAGGGCGGTGTCGCCGAAAGCAATGCCAGCGACGAGGTCTACGCTTCAGCCCGAACCACGATGATCGCGGCGGCCGTGCTGGGGCTGGCCCTGGCCGCCGTTGCATCGGTGTGGCTAGTTCGCTCGGTCATGGGCCCGCTGAACCAGGCATTGGCTACCGCCGACCGTGTCGCCTCGGGAGACCTGACGGGTCGGGTGACGATCACCTCCAACGACGAGGCCGGCCTTGTCTTGCGGGCGCTCGAGCGTATGCAGAACAACCTGGCGCAAGTGGTGCACGACGTGCGCGAGAACTCTGAGAGTGTGGCCACGGCGAGTGCGCAGATTGCGCAAGGCAACCAGGATTTGAGCCAGCGCACTGAGGAACAGGCCAGCGCGCTGCAGCAGACGGCGGCGACGATGGTCGAGCTGGGCACGACGGTTCGCAACAACGCCGACAGTGCCAAGCAGGCCAATCAGCTCGCGCAGGGCGCGTCCGAGGTGGCCGCCCGCGGCGGCGAGGTGGTCGGCAAGGTGGTGAGCACGATGCAGGGCATCAGCGACAGCAGCCGAAAGATCGGCGACATCATCGGCGTGATTGATGGCATCGCCTTCCAGACCAACATCCTCGCGCTGAACGCCGCGGTGGAAGCGGCCCGAGCGGGCGAGCAGGGGCGCGGCTTTGCGGTGGTGGCGGGCGAAGTCCGCACGCTGGCGCAGCGCAGCGCCGAGGCGGCCAAGGAAATCAAGGCGCTCATCGAACGCAGCGTTGAACAGGTGGAGCAAGGCACCGTGCTGGTCGACGAGGCGGGCCAGACGATGGGTGAGATCGTTGGCTCGATTCAGCGCGTCAGCGACATCGTGGCCGAGATCACCGCGGCGAGTGCTGAGCAGAGCTCAGGCATTTCGCAGGTGGGCGATGCGATCGGCCAGATGGATCAGGTGACTCAGCAAAACGCGGCCCTGGTGGAAGAGGGGGCCGCCGCAGCCGAGAGCCTGAAGGACCAAGCGCAGCAGCTGGTGCAGGCCGTGGCGGTGTTCAAGCTGGCTTCATGACCGCGTGACCGCGCCCACGGGGCGACCGGGGTTCAGTTCCAGCGCCATGACCAGATCAGGTCGAGTGCGCTGTCTTCGCCCGACTGCGCTCGCAGCGTGAAGCGCTGGGCGATCCGGTAGATGAGCTGCCAGGTGCCGGTGGTGGCGTTGACGCTGCGTTCGTAGCCCACGTACCAGCGTCGCGTCAGCTGCTTGCCGACCGAGACCACCGTGGTCTGCTCCGAACCTTCGCCTTGTTGTCGCACGCCGAAATCAGACAGGCCGATGTTGGCGAGGAAGGCATCTGTGGGGCCTTCGCCTTCACCGGCCAGCAGGGCCATGGCGGCACGCTGCAGCAGCGCTGAATCGGCGCGGCCCAGCCCGTCGGGCGCGCGGCCCAGGACCAGCCAACTCAGCTTGTCGGTGTCGCTCATCTCCGGGTCGCTCGCCAGCCGCACGCGCGGATTCAAGGCGGTTCCGGTCACGGCGACGCCCACCTTCACATCGAGGTTAGGCCGGATCGCCAGGATGTCGAGCCGTGGGTCGTCGAGCGGCGCGGTGAAGGCCAGCAGCCCGCGTTCAATCTCCAGCTTCTGGTTGTAGGCGCGGTACGTGCCCCGCTCGGTGCGCACGTCGCCGCGCACCGCAAACTGCTTGCCGGGGTTGGACAGCTGCAGCGTGCCGCGCAGCAGGGTGTCGAGCCCGCGCCCCTTGATGCGCAGCGAGGGGCCGAGGTCCAGGGCCAGATCGAGCTGGTTCTCGAAGTCGGTGCCGGCCGGTGCGGTGGCGGGGGCGCTGGCGTCGACGGGCGCCGGGGCGCCCGGGGCGGGCTCGCTGGCCGCGCGGCCGACCACGCGCACGTCGTCATCCAGCGCCGGGGCGCCGCCGCGGCTGAAGTCGATCAGACCTTCGTCGATCTTGAGCCGGCCGTTCAAGCGGGCCAGGTTGGGCCGCAGCGCCAGCGCGGCTTCACCGGTGGCGACGATGCGCCGGTCAACCCGGCCGAGCAGCCGCAGGCTGTCGGCCTTGATCTGCAGATCGGCTTCGGGCCGGCGCCCGAGCGTGGCGTCGCCGCTCACGCGCAGCGTGCCGTCGCCACCTTGCCATTCGAACTGTTCGATGGTGGCGCGGTCGCCCTTCAAGTTGATGTCGACCTTGCCGTTCGTGAACTGCACGCCTTGCAGGCCGTTGCGCACCTCCAGCTGGCGGCCCGTCAGGCGGCCGCTGAACTCCGGGGCGCCCCAACGCCCCCCGAGGGTGGCGGCGCTTTGCAGGTCGCCGCCCAAGCGCCATCCGGGCGGCACCCAGGCGCCCCAAGCCGAGAGCTTCGACACGTGCAGCTGGAACACGCCATCCAATGGCGCTTCCGGCCCGGGCCAGCGCGATTGCGGGGTGGTGCGCGCGGTGGCCACGCCGGCCATCTCGCCCAACTGCTGCCCCGCCAGGCCCAAGGTGAAGTGCCAGATGCCGTCGTGCGCGGCCATGCCCAGGCGCAGGTCCGACAGGCCCAGCGCACGGTGCACGGTGGACGTGTCGCGGACATCGTCCGCGACGCTGAGGTCGCCGCGCAACCGCTCGAACACCACATCGGCATCCACCCAGTCGCTGGCCTGGAGGCGGATGTCTCCGCCCAGGACCAGGTCGCCCTTCCATCCCAGCTCGGGCTGTGCTCGTGCCAGCAACGGCGCCAGCTCGAAGGCCTCCAGCTTGGCGGTCAGCGCCAAGGTGCCGGGCGCTTCGCCGCTGCCGGCCCGGAAGCGGGCTTCCGTCCACTGCAGCGCGGTGCCGGGCAAGGCCACCCGGCCCGGGTCGGCGTAGGCCTCGGTGAGGTGGCCGTCGTCGTCCCAGGCGATGCCGAGGCCCAGGTCTTTCGCGGCGAGCCAGGGTTGACCCGAGCCGTCGCTGGCGCGGCCCTGGAGCTCGTCCAGCTTGCCCGACCATCGCCCGGCGCGCCAGACGGGCTCGCCTGGCGTGGCGGGCTGCCATCGGCCGCTGGCACCGAGCTGCAGCCGTGTGCCACTGCCCGTGCGGGCGTTCAGCACTTGCTCGACCCAGGCCGGCGGGCGCACCGGGCTCAGCACCTGCAGGCTGAACTGGTGCTCACTCAGGCTGCCCTTGATCTCGGCGCGCAGTGTCTGGATCTGGGCCTGCTGCCAGGCCATGCCATCGCCCGACAGCGTGCCGCTGAGGGGGCCGTCGCCCAAGCCCAGGCCTTGCACGTCCGCGTCAATGCGGTCGGCATGCCAGCTGGGATGGACGAGTTTGCTGCCGCGCAGCTTGCCGCGCCACTGTGCATCACTTTGCCCGACAGGCCATTGGGCTTCGGCGCGGGCTTGAACCGCGCCTTGGCGGGGCAGCCAGGCGGCCGGGTCACGGGCCCCCAGGCTGGCGAGCCAAGGGGCCAGGGACGACAGGGCGGGTGCATCGATGGCCACATCAAGGTGCCGTGGTGCGCCGCCGCCATCTTGCGCCTGGGCCGACACGCGGTTGCCGCCGCCGTCCACCTGGGCTTTCAACTGGGCCACCCCTTGGGCCGTGCGACTGGCGTTGATGTCGCCCTGGAGCGGCATGCCGGCCCACTGGCTGGGCAGCAACGCGACGGAGAGTTGGCCCACCAGGCCGTCCACCGGCGAGGCACCCGATCGCGCGGGCGCCTGCCAGCGCCCATCGCTGCTGAGCGTGGCATTGAGCTGGTTCGCGCCGCGTGGTGCGGCGGGTGTTGAACCCGGCCACCACAGCAAGGGGTCGAAGCGGGCCAGCTCGCCGCGCGCCTGCCAGGCCCAGGGCGTGGCGCTGTCGCCGAGAGTGAGTTCACCCTGGAGCGTGGCCTGCGCATCACCGGCACGCGCCAGCGCCTGGGTGAGTGTGAGGCGGCCTCGGTCCAAGGCCGCCTGCAGTGTCAATTGCACCGCCGGCCCCGATGCGCTTGCCACTGCCGTCGCGGCAGGCGCAGGGGCGGTTGGGGCAGGTGCGGCCTTGCGGCCCGCAGCGGTGGGGGGGCGCGCGCCGGCGCGCGGCGCGGTGGGCCTGCTGTCCACGCGCCCTTCGAGCTGCGCGTCGAGCTGGGCATGCCAACGGCCGATCGAACCGTTGTGGCTGGCCGCCGCCGACGCTGGGGCGGCGGCCCGGGCCGCCAGCTCAGGTGTGTGCTTGGCAGCGGGCGCACGCGTGCCCGATGCCGCCGGGGCAGGGGCCTGCGCTGGCGCGTCGGCTGCGGGGCTGTCGATTGCGGGCAGGCCATCAATCTCGAGCGTCAGCGGGCCCGCCAGGGTCATCGCCGGCAGGCGTTGGTCCAGCGCCGATGGACGCAGGCCATCGAGGAGCAGCTTCAGCTGAAGGCGTTCGGCGCCTCCGGCAGGTTGCAAGGCGCCGCTGCCGCGCAATTGGCCGCCAGTGGTGTCTGACCCGAGGTCCAGCTCCAGCGTTTGCAGTTGCAGATCGCCCAAGGCCTGCGGCTGGCCCCGGGCCACGACATGCAGGCGCTTCAGCGGCAACTGGCCCTCGTCCCAGCGCCCGGCTTCATCGTTGAAAAGCGTGGCTTCGACATCGGCAGGCTGGTCGAGGCCGGTGCTCCGGATGTGCGCCTCGCCGCGCAGCCTTGTGCGAGGGGCATCGCCGTGCAGCGCCGACAGGTCGAGCCCTTGGGTGCGCAGGTTCAGGCTGGCGAGCGGCCAGGCGGCGAATGGCGTGACGGTGGCCTCGGCGTCGAGCGCCGGGCCCTGACCGGTGCCACTGGCCAGGTGCGCATCGGCACGCAGGCGGGCCAAGGGCCCGTTCAACTTGGCGCTGGCCTGCCAGGGCATCGCGGCGTTGTCGGCACTTCGGGCTTGAGCCTGGAGCTGCACCTCCAGATCGCCTCCGGCCGCGATGGCGCCTTGCAACTCGGCGCCCCATTTCTCGGTGCGAAAACGCAGCGCATGGACGGTATGGCGGCTGCCATCGGCGTCGCCCAGGGCGAATCGCGCATCGATGTCCCGCAGCACGGGCGCCGTATCGGCCTGCAATTGGCCGATGTGCGCCGCAGCCACGTCGAGGGCGACCGGCAGGTGCAGGTCCGTGAGGGCGGTGGTCGGGGAAGCGCTGGGCGGGCCAGAGCGCCACGTGGCCTGGTCGGCCGACAGGCGTGTCAGTTGCAGGCGCACCCATGGCTGCCCGGGGGCTGGACGGGTTGTCCAACTCCCGGTCAATCCCGCCAGCCGGACGTGATGCAACTCCAGGCGATGGCCATCGAATTCGTAGCGCAGCAGATCGGCCGACAGCTCGTCGCCCAGCAATGCACCCCGCAGGCCCTCGACGTGCAACCCCGGCACCTGCTGCAGCAGCCAGGCACTGCCCGGCTCACTGCGGCTGAGCCATGCGCCCGTGCCCACCAGCGCCGCGGTGCCCACCGCAAGGCCGCCCAACAGCCACGCGGCGATGCGGCGGCCGGGCCGCGGCCTGGCGCGCGTCAGGGCCGGTGAGGCCGGCGAGGGCGGGGAGGATGGGGGCGGATCGTCAGCCATCGATCGAGGGTGTCAGAAGGCGATGCCCACGCTCAGGTGCACGCGCCACTGTTTCAGTTCCTGCCCATAGGCGAGGTCAAGCTTCAGCGGCCCCACCGGGCTGCGCCAGCGCGCGCCCACGCCGTAGCCGAACGCCGGGTTCAGCTCTTTCACGCTGTCGGCGGCGCGGCCCGCGTCGACAAAGGCCGCCCACCAGACCGAGGGCAAGTCGCGCGACACCGGGTGGGCGATCTCCGCGCTCGCGGTGAACAGCAGCTTGCCGCCGGTGACGCCGCCTTCGGCCGTTTCCGGGGCGAGGGTGCGGTAGTCGTAGCCTCGCACTGAGTCATCTCCGCCAGCCCGAAAACGCTGTGAATCCGGCACGACGACCTCGTGCTTGGTCAGCACGCCGCCCAGCTCCAGCCGCCCCTCGCTGAAGAAGCCGTTGGGCAGGGGCTTGTAGCCAGTGACCCGGCCGTACAAGCGCGTGAACGGGCCGGATTCGGGGCGGTCGGCAGCCGGCAGGGTCGGCGCCAGGCCTGTGGCCCAGCCCGCGCCGACCTGCACGTTCAAGGTGGTGCCGCGCGTGGGCAGCACCGCGTTGTCCAGGCGCCGCCAGGTATTGTGCAGGTTGGCCGATGCAGCCTTCAACGTCAGCGGGTCGACGCAAGCGCCGCCGTCGTAGCTGCATTCGTTGCTGCGCTCAAACTCGATGAACGCGAGGCGCTCACGCTGCGGCAGGTCTTCCGAGCGGCCGAAGCGCAGGCGTTGGGAGATGACGCGGTCTTCGCTCGTCTTCAGCAACTCGTAGGTGCCGCCCACGAGGTAGCGCTGCATCAGCGCATTCGGGTGCGATGAAATCTCGCCGTCCCAAGCTTTGCGATCACGGCCCACTTCGAACTTGTTGCGCGCGGTGGCGGCCCAGCCGAAGACCCGGCGATGGGTGTATTCGAGCGTGGCTCGCGGCCCGGTGGTGGTGCCGTAACCCAGGCCGGTGGTGGCGTTCTGCAGCGGCGCCTCTTTCACCTGCACGAGCACGCGCGACTCGCCCTGCATGGCGGCGTCGGGGTCGAGGCTGACAGCCGCCTGGTCGAACAGGCCCGTGCGAAGCAAACGCTCCTGGTAGTCGAGCAGGCGGGTTTCCGTCAGTGCGGCGCCTTCTTCGAAGCCCGCCAGGGCGCGCACCCGCTCGGCGTCGTGGTAGTTGATGCCGGTGATGCCGATCGACCCTTCGCCACCCGCGCGGAACAGCGGGCCGGTGTCGACCACCGCGAAGATGCTCACCTTTGGCGCCTCGGTGCTGGCCGGGTCATCGCCTGTCATCACCTCGGCGCTCGTGCCGCTCCAGGTGGCCGCGGCGTAGCCCTCGGCACGCAGCCGCGCGATCACGGCGGTCTTCGCATCCGACCAGTCAGAGTTTCGAAAGGCCGCGCCCACGGGCAGCGCCCAACGGTCCATCAGCTCGTCGTGCAGCTCACGGGCCTGGCGATCGCGGCGCTCCAAAGCCTCGGCCAGCTCGCCTTGGAAGTCGACAACCAACTGGCCGACGCGCGCGATCGGGCCCGGTTCGAGCGTGAGCCGAACGATGCGGCCATCGCGTTCGACCTGCGCCTTCGCGGCGAAGTAGCCCTCGGTTTGCACCAGCGACTTGGCCTGGCCCGGGGCCGCCGCGATCAGCCGTGACCATTCGACATCGCTGATGCCGATGCCGGAGTCGCTGGTGGTGTTCTCTGCGCCTGCGGCCGAGTCGGCGCCAGCGGTATCGCTGCTGGGGCTCGATGAGGCCGGCGCGGCGCCCTGCTGATCGGCGATGGCGCGCGCCAGATCGAGGTGACGCTCCAGCAGCTTGCGCAAGGCATCCGGTGCGATGACTTGCAGCTCAGGCGTGCGGGACGTGGTGGCCGCCGAGGTGGTGGGCTCGGGCCTTGCGGGCTCGGCCGCCGCATCTTGCGCGCGCACCGGGGCCGCACCGGCCGCCCATGCGACCAGGGCCAAGGCTGGCAACCAGCGTGCCGCGCTCATTTGCTGAGCAGGCGCATCGCTCCTTCGAGCCCGGCGAGGGTGAGCGGATACATGCGCTGATGCATCAGCTGCTCCATGATCGCGATGCTCTGCCGGTACTGCCAGACGCCTTGCGGCTCGGGGTTGATCCAGGCGTACTTCGGGAAGGCGTGGGTGAGCCGCTGAAGCCATTCGGCGCCGGGCTCCTCGTTGTTGTATTCGACGCTGCCGCCGGGCTGCAGGATCTCGTAGGGGCTCATCGTGGCATCGCCGACGAAGATGAGACGCCAATCCTTGTTGTACTTGCGGATCACGTCCCAGGTGGGCGTTTTTTCGGCGAAGCGGCGTCGGTTGTTCTTCCACATGTAGTCGTAGACACAGTTGTGGAAGTAATAGAACTCCAGGTGCTTGAACTCGCTCTTCGCCGCCGAGAACAGCTCTTCGACACGGTGGATGTGCTCGTCCATCGTGCCGCCCACATCCATCAGCAGCAGCACCTTGACCTTGTTGTGCCGCTCGGGCACGAGCTTGATGTCGAGCATGCCCGCGTTGGCGGCCGTGGCATGGATCGTGTCGTCGAGGTCGAGCTCCAGCTCCGAGCCTTCGCGCGCAAAGCGGCGCAGCCGTCGAAGCGCCACCTTGATGTTGCGCGTGCCGAGCTCGAGCGAGTCGTCGTAATCCTTGTAGGCGCGCTGATCCCAGACCTTGACCGCGCTCTTGTTGCGGCCGGGCCCGCCGATGCGAATGCCTTGCGGGTTGTAGCCACCGTGCCCGAACGGGCTGGTGCCGCCGGTGCCGATCCACTTGTTGCCGCCTTCGTGGCGCTCTTTCTGTTCTTCGAGACGCTTCTTCAGCGTCTCCATCAGTTCGTCCCAGCCCATCTTCTCGATGGCCGCCTTTTCCTCCGGGCTCAGCTCCTTCTCCAGCACCTTCTTCAGCCACTCGAGCGGAATTTCCTTCCCGAAGTCGGTCAGCAGTTCCACACCCTTGAAGTAGGCCGAGAACGCGCGGTCGAATTTGTCGAACAGCGCCTCGTCTTTCACGAGGGTGGTGCGGGCGAGGTAGTAGAAATCGTCGATCGACGGGCCGATCACGCCTTCCTTCAGCGCTTCGAGCAGGGTCAGGTATTCCTTGACCGACACCGGCAGCTTGGCGGCGCGAAGTGTGAAGAAGAAATTGGTGAGCATGGGACGTCGACGCGGGAGCAGGGGAGCCCAGACGGTGTCGCAGGGCCCGGCGCCATGGTGCCACATTGTGCGTTGCCGTATCGTTGCCGGACGTACCATCTCGAGCCTGTGGGGTGGACTGGGTTCGGTGTGCTGCAAGTCTGCCCGGCCGCCGCCTCGGGTCCACGATGGCCGACACCGGGCTTTTCCATCGCATCGTCGGGGCTGCGGTCGGGGACCTTCTGGGGGCCATGTCACGCGCCCATCTTGTGGGCCAGTCTCATGAGCCAATCTCATAGGCACTCCCGTGGGCAAATCGCCTGCCTGCCGTTCGCCCGCCAACCAGCGGCAGGGCTACTGGAGATTTCATGGACCGATTCGACGCGCTCCAGGCCTTTGCACGGGTGGTGGAGGCTGGCAGCTTCACGAAGGCCGCGGCGACCCTGCATCTGAGCAAGACCACCGTGACGCAGCTGGTGCAGCAACTCGAGGCTCGCCTCAGGGTGAAGTTGCTCCATCGCACGACGCGCAAGGTGTCGGTGACCAAGGAGGGGGCCGAGTACTACGCGCGCGTCGTGCGGGTGCTCGCTGATCTGGAGGATGCGGACGCCGAGGTGACCAGCGTTTTGGGCGCCGCCCGTGGGCGCTTGCGGGTGGATGTGCCGAGCCCGTTCGCCCGGTTGGTGCTGATGCCGGCGCTGCCGGCGTTTCACCGACGCTACCCGGACATCCAGCTCGACATCGGCGCCAGTGATCGTGTGGCAGACGTCATCGCCGACAACATCGATTGCGTGCTGCGCGGTGGGGAGGTGACCGTGCCTTCGTTGATCGCCAGACGGGTCGGCGAGCTGCAGCTGGCGGTCTACGCTTCATCCGACTATGTGCGCCGCGCGGGGCGGCCGGCGGTGCCGCAGGACCTGGAGGCGCCCGGGCATCAGGTCGTCGGTTTTCTTCGGTCGAGCAGCGGCAAGGTGGCGCCGATGGTGCTGTACCGGCGCGCAGCGCGATCGGAAGAGTCGATCGAGGTCCGGGGGCGATGCGTGGTGTCGACCGACGATGGCAATGCCTACCTGGCGGCGGGCTTGGCGGGCCTGGGCGCCCTGTGGCTGCCCTGCTACATGGCAGCGCCGCATGTGGCCCGAGGTGAACTGGTGCCTGTGCTGCCCGATTGGCAAGTGCCCCCCATGCCGATGTACCTGGCCTACCCGCCAACGCGCAGCGTCAGCCCCAAGCTGCGCAGCTTTGCAAGTTGGATCGACGAACTGATGGCGGGCCTGGCGTCGGCGTGAGGTCGCTGCGCGCGCATTGTTTGGCCGCGGCAAAAAGTGATTGTGCGAACGGCCTGTTTATCCGAGACGGTCGACGACCTAGATTGGCGGCATCAGCAACCGATCTTCCAAGGACCCCCTTCGATGACCCCACGCGACGTCGTGACGCCGCCCGGACGGCACGCCCTGTACGACCTGCATCGCTATTCACCCGCGATCCGCGTCAATGGCCTGCTGTTTGTCTCTGGACAAGTGGGCAGCCGTGCCGACGGCAGCCCTGAGCCGCAGCTCGAAGAGCAGGTGCGGCTCGCGTTCCGGAATCTCAATGACATCCTTGCCGCCGCCGGCTGCAGCTTCAGCGACGTGATCGACGTGACGGTGTTCATGGTGGACCCCGAGCAGCATTTCGAACGCGCTTGGGCCGTCGCCGCAGAGTACTGGGGCGAGGCACCGTATCCCACCGCGACCGCGGTGGGTGTCACGTGGCTGTCTGGCTTTCAGTTCGAGATCAAGGTTGTGGCGCGGTTGCCGAACCCTGCATGACGCGAGGGGGGCCAAGGCCCCCGGCGCCCCTCACGCCTTCTTCTTCGGCCCCGGGTCGTGCGCAGCCAGCCAGCCGAAGAATTCTTCGTGCCAGAGCTTGGAGTTGCGCGGCTTCAGGATCCAGTGGTTCTCGTCAGGGAACCAGAGCAGTCGTGCCTCCACCCCGAGCGCCTTGAGGGTGTTGTAGTAGGCCAGGCCCTGCTGGTCGGGCACGCGGTAGTCGAGCGCGCCGTGGATCACGAGGGTGGGCGTCTTCATGGCGCCGGCGAAAGCGTGCGGGCTCTGGGCGTTCACCTTGGCCTGGTCGTTCCAGTACCAGGCGCCCAGCTCTTTGGCGTGCCAGGCGTAGGCGTCGTCGGCGAACATGGCTGTCCAGTCGTAGCAGCCGGCATGGCAGACATAGGCGGCGTAGCGGCCCGGCTTCACGTGGCCGTTCATCCACGCAACCATGTAGCCGCCATAGCTGCCGCCGGTGGCGAATACGCGGCGGCGATCCGCCCAGGGTTGTTTCAGCACCCAGTCGGTGGCGGCTTCGATGTCTTGCAGCTCCAGCTCGCCCCAACGGTGGGTGATCGAATCGAGGAAGGCGTTGCCGAAGCTCGACGAGCCGTGGTAGTTCACGTTGATCACCACATAGCCTTGCGACGCGAAGAGCTTGTAGTTCCAGCGGTAGTGCCAGTGGTCGCCCGGCGCGGTGTGGGGGCCGCCATGGATGGTGTGCAGAACCGGGTACTTTTTCTTTTTGTCGAAGCCCGGTGGGTAGAAGACCCACATCTGCACCTTGTCACCCAGCGCGCCGGTGATCCAGCGCTCTTCGTGCGCCCCGAAGGCGTAGCCGCCCAGCAGCGCGTCGTTGAAGCTCTCGATGCGGCGCGGGGCTTCGCCCGGCAGGTGGGCGTGCAGGCGGGACGGGTGATCCGCCGTGTCGCCCAGGGTCACGAGCGTGCCGGCCGTCTTGTCGAAGCTCGACAGCGTGCCCCCTTCGACGACGATCTCGGCGCGCCGATCCGGCAGGTCGAAGCGCCACAGGTGCGAGCGGCCGCGTTGCTCGGCGATGAACAGCACGGCCTGGCCGTCCTCTTCCCAATGCAGCGGGCCATCGACCTCGTGGTCCCACTCGGCGCTGACGACATCCCAGCGGCCTCCACTGCGGGGGCAGACGGCCAGTTGCCGTGGCATGGTGTGCTTGCGGCCCTGGTGCGACGCGGTGAAGGCCACGTGGTCGCCGTCGGGGCTGTAGCGTGGGTGGCCGAAGTCCCACTCGGGATCGCGGGCCACTTCGGTGAAGCGGCGGCTGCGCAGATCGATCTCGGTCAGGGCCAGGCGGGCATCGACGGGTTTGAGCGGCGAGGGGTCCTGCGCGAAGACGATGCGTCGTCCATCGGGCGAAATGTCGAATGCATGCGCGTCAGGGTCGCAACGCGTCAACTCGTAGGCCGTGCCTTCGAACAGATCGGTGGTCTTGCCGGTGGACAGGTCGAGCACCAGCAGGTGCGGTACGCGGCCTTGCGGGATGAAGTGGTCCCAGTAGCGGTAGGTGGCCTCGCTGGTGGCGTAGCCGGTTTCCTTGCGGGCCTTGAAGGCCTTGTGGGCTTTGGCCTGGGCCGCGGCGCCTTTCAGCTCAGGGCGTACCCATGAGATCAGCGCCACACGCTTGCCATCGGGGAACCACTTGAACGCCTCGACGCCCGTGGCCACATGGCCCACGCGGCGGGCTTCGCCACCGTCGGGGGGAATGACGTAGAACTGCGGTTCGTCGTCTTTGCGACCTTCTTGTTCGCGCTTCGCGACGAAGCCGATCAGGTCGCCGCGGGGAGAGAAGCGTGGTTGGGCGTCTTTCTCGCCGGCATGGGTGAGGGCGCGCGGCTGTCCGCCGAGGGTGGACAGCAGCCACAGCGATGTCTGGCCCTTGTTCTCGGCCATGTCGTAGCGGCTCAGCGCACAGACAGCCTGCGCACCGTCGGGACAGAGGCTGGGCGCGCCCAGGCGCTCGACCTTCCAGAGCGCGTCGATGTTGAACTTCTTCTTGGCCATGAGAGCTCCGGTCAAAAGCGGTGTGGCGGGATGGCGGACCGCTGAGCCCACGAGTATGACTTGACCGCGCGTCTGGCAGCGGGCCGGTGGTCACAGATGATGCGAGATGCCCACGCCCATGCCCACACCCCTTGCATGCCGGGCCGTTCCGCCCAGGCCGTGCCGAACGATCCCGCGGCGCAGGCGAAGGCTCAGCGGGGCCGTGCCCGCTGGTATTCGAGGTGGGCCCGTCGGGATGCGGCAAGTCCACGCTGATGAACGTCATCGCCGGCTTCGAGAATCCCGGCGCAGGCGCTGTGAGGATCGACGGCGCGCCCCTGGCCGGCCCGAGCCCCAAGGGCATCGTGTTCTTGCAGCATGGCTCGGTCTTCCCGTGGCTGACGGTGTGCCAGAACCTGATGCTCAGCCTGAACGGCGAGCGGCACGACACCAGCCCCGGCTGAGCGTGCAGCGCCGGCCGATCACTACGCTGCAATGGTCGGCCTCAGGGGCTTCGAAGGGCACACCCGCACGAGCTGTCGGGCGAGATACTGAAGCGCGTAGAGCTGGCGCGCGCTTTCATCGTCAAGCCCGGGCTCCAGGCTAGCTTCGAGGTATCGCTGCCGCATCCGCGCCGGCTGGCGAGCCCGCAGGCGCAGGTGCTGCGCGAGGCGATCCTGAAGGAGCTCGGGCGGTAGACCGGCGCTGCTTCAGGACGGCTCGTCGAACTTGACGGTGAACGAACCGAGCCGGGTCGCGTGGCCGTCGCGCGGGCCGGCGAACCGGGTCTCGGGTGCGAGGATCTCGCGGATGGGCCGTGACAGCGAGTGCATGGGCCCATCATCCTGGCTTTGCGTGATGGCGAATTGCTCGATGCGTACCGACATCGAAGGCGACCAGCGCTGGCCGGGCGGCAGCGTGATGGTGGCGGTGAAGTAGGCCGAGAAGCTCCCGGGCAGCCAGGAGGTCGCGGTGATCTGGCTCCTGTCGCGGCCGGTGGCCTCGCCGCTGGAGTCCACCGGCGGTTGGGGCCCGGTGGCGGCGCAGAACATCTGCATCAATGTGTCCTTGGGCAGCTTCTCGCCTTCGAGGATGAAGAGAAACTCGCGCTGCCGCGTCTCGAGGTTGGTCATGACGAAGTCGCCCTGGTAGGCCGGTGGCGATTGCGTCGAGACGACGTCGATGTTGCGCCAGCCCAGCGCCGGGTTGTCCGCCACCCACTTCAGGTAGGCGTTGTAGTCGGCGAAGCGCTCGGGCAGCGGATTCGGATGGCTTTCGGTGCTGAGCTGTGCAATGAAGCAGTAGTGCGCGAGCGCCTGCGTTTCGGGCGGTGTCCAGACGAACGCGGTGTCGCCGACGACGACCTCGCCACGCTGGGCGTCCAGCTTGACGAAGTCCTGCCCGGCGATGGCGGTGCCTATTCTGTTCTCGCGCCACGCCTGGATGTCGACGACCGTGCCGCCGGGGGCGTAGTACAGGCGGACCTCCCCCTTGCGCGACCCCGGGAACAGGTTCTTGGCGCGCACGTAGACATAGTTCTTCTGCCCCCTGACCGGGTTGCGATACCAGGTCTGGCCGTAGCCCTCGGACAGCACCCGACGGGCATCGGGCAGTGGGTCGACGCCCCAGCAGATGATGTCCGGGCTGAACATCAGGGTGGCCGACTGCGTCGGGTACTGGCCCGACTCGCCCAGCAGGTCGCGGATGTAGAGATCGTCGTACATGGGCATGGCCGGCCTCCGTTGAGTTCACGCGTCGTCGTGTGTCTTCGCGGTCAAGCGTTGCGCAGGCGGGCGCGCACGTGGTCGGGCAGCTTGTCGAAAGAGGTCAGCTCGCGCTTGGACAACAGCGCGTTGAAGTTGGCTTCGTCGGTCTCCAGCGTCACGCTGAAATTGGTCAGTAGGCCGGTGGTCAGGCCGACCGCGTCGGTGTTCAGCGTGTACGCATTGACCAGCACCCCGTCCTTCATGACGCTCTGCTTCTCCAGGTCGGCGCTGAAGTGGATGTCCTGCCCGTTCTGGGTCTTGTAGTCGAACTTGACGTTCTTCAGGTTGCTGTCGCTGGTGATCATCCAGCGGTCGAAGCGCTTGCCGCCTTCCTCGACAGTGCTGCGCTCGAAGCCGATCTTGCCGCCGAAGGCGCTGAAGGCCGCGGTGGCCAGGAACGGCAGCGACAGCATGGCGAAGCGCGCGCCCGGGCCGGCTGTGATGCCGACGCCGTCGGCGTAGTTGGCGCAGACGACGCCGCTGTCCGAATTGACCTCGACGTCTCTGGTCACGTCGGCCGCGTTGCGCGGTGGCAGCGGAAAGGTTTCGCTTTGCGGTCCGATCGCGCCGCCAATGTCGACGTTGTTCTGGAACGTGACGGCCAGGGTGCGGGAGGTGTTGTTGGCGGCGAAGACCTTCTGCTGCTGTTCATCGCCGACGAAGTCGATCAGTGTGTTGCTGATCGGGGGAACCGGTGGCGCATCGCCGACGGCTGTGCGCCGTTCGCCTGCCCCCAGGATTTGCGGCAACACCTGCGCCGCGATCTTGGCCACGGGCAGGGCCGCGGAAATGATGCTTGACAGAAAAGGCAGCATGACGGTCTCCTTGAGCTGAATGTGGGCGGCCTGGTTCAGGGCCGGCATTCACTCTAGGAACCGGAGGCGGGCGTGGCCATTACAGCCGATTACTCGTCATTACGGCGCATGACACCGATGTCGGCCCATGGCTGTCTGCTGCGCGCACCCGGTAAGACGGCAGGCGAAATCGCGGCACTCGCTCAGCGCGGCTTGCCGAGCTGGTACTCAAGGTGAGCGCGCACCTCGGGCCACTCGCCCGCAGCCAGGCTGTACATCACCGTGTCGCGCACCGTGCCATCTCGACGGACGGCGTGGTGGCGCAGCACGCCATCCTTCCTCGCCCCGAGCCGTTCAATGGCGCGTTGCGAGGCGAAGTTGTAGTTGTCGGTGCGCCAGCCCACCAACTGGGCGCCCAGCGTGTCGAAGGCGTGCTGAAGCAGCATCAGCTTCGCGGTGGTGTTGACGGCGCTGCGCTGGACGCTTTGCGCGTACCACGTCCAGCCGATTTCGAGCCGGTCGATCGCTGGAACGATGTCGTGATAGCTGGTGCTGCCCAGCACGCGCCCGGTGCCCGCATCGAGCACGGCGAACGGCAGGCGGTGCCCGGCGGCTCGGTGCTCCAGTGCGGTTTCGATGTAGGCGCGGGTCTTGGAAGGTTCGGGCACCGAGGTGACGCGGATGTTCCACAGCTCACCATCTGCAGCTGCGGCTTTCAGCCCCTCTTCATGCTCCAGTGAAAGGGGCACCAGCCGGACGGGGTGGCGTTCCAGGGTGACGGGTTGGACGTTGATCATCGCAATCGCAGCTCTGTGGGGCAGGCTCGCCATGAGCGGGCCTGGGGCACGCGGTACGGATGGCCGCCGGGGGATGTCAGCGGTTGTGGCGCTGCATGAAGACGAGCTTCTCGAACAGCGTCACATCCTGCTCGTTCTTCAGCAGTGCACCCACCAGAGGCGGCAACGCGACCTTGTCGTCCTGGCTGCGCAGCGCCTCGATGGGGATGTCCTCGGCCACCAGCAGCTTCAGCCAGTCCAGCAACTCGGAGGTCGAAGGCTTCTTCTTCAGACCCGGCAGGTTGCGCACGTCGTAGAAGCTCTTCAGTGCTGCGGCGAGCAGCTCCTTTTTCAAGTTGGGGAAGTGCACGTCGACGATCTTGGTCATCGTCTCGGCGTCCGGGAACTTGATGTAGTGGAAGAAGCAGCGGCGCAAGAAGGCGTCGGGCAGCTCTTTCTCGTTGTTCGAGGTGATGAACACGAGGGGACGGTGTACCGCGCGGATCGTCTGCCGCGTCTCGTACACGTGAAACTCCATGCGATCGAGTTCGCGCAGCAGATCGTTCGGGAACTCGATGTCGGCCTTGTCGATTTCATCGATCAGCAGCGCCACCGGTTTGTCGGCGGTGAAAGCCTGCCACAACACACCTTTGACGATGTAGTTGTGAATGTCCTTGACCCGCTCGTCACCTAATTGGCTATCGCGCAGCCGGCTGACCGCGTCATATTCGTATAAACCCTGGTGTGCCTTGGTGGTGCTCTTGATATGCCATTCCAGCAAAGGCATACCCAGGGCGGCGGCCGCTTCCTCAGCCAGCATCGTCTTGCCGGTGCCGGGCTCGCCCTTCACCAGCAGGGGGCGTTTCAGAGTGATGGCGGCGTTCACCGCGAGCATCAGGTCGGGGGTGGCGACGTACTTGTCGGAGCCTTCGAATTTCATGGGAACAGATTCGCCGGGAAAAGCTGCGTTGGGGTGCTCGAGACAGTATAGGCGCGCCCCTATAATCCTTGATCCGCTCGAATCACCCCAACAGGCGATGAACTACATCAAGGCAATTTCCCTGTGCGTGACATTGGCAGCCGCATCTTCGTTGGCCCAGGCGCAAGTCAAGGGCGACGCAAAAGCTGGCGAGAAGAAGAATGCGATGTGCATCGGCTGCCATGGCATCGAGGGCTACCAAGCGAGCTTCCCGCAAATTTACCGCGTGCCGAAGATCTCCGGTCAAAACGGCAAGTACTTGGTCTCGGCGCTCGAGGCCTATCGCAAGGGTGACCGCCAGCATCCGACGATGCGCGCCATCGCCGGCTCGCTGACCGACCAAGACATCGCCGATCTGGCCGCTTTCTACGAAGGCCATGGCAAGGATGCGGCTGCGGCCGCTGCCCCGGCGCAGGTCGAGTTGCCGGCCGATTTGAAAGAGAAGATGGCCGTGTGCGTGACCTGCCACGGCACCAACTTCAACAACACCACCGATCCGGCCAACCCGCGCCTGGCAGGCCAGTACGCCGATTACCTCACGGCGTCGCTGCGGGCCTATCAGAACGACACCAAGCACCTGGTCGGCCGCAGCAACGCGACGATGGGCGCCATGGCCAAGCCGCTGAAGGACACCGAGGTCGAGCAGATCGCCAAGTTCCTCTCCGGGCTGCAAGGCGACCTGCGCACCGTGCCGAACGCGAAGTTCCGCTGAGAGCCTGACGCCCTATTCCCTACAGTGCGTGGCCTTCCGCGGGCCGCGCAGCGAACGAAGCCGCTGTCATCCAGCGGCTTTTTCTTTGGGCGCAACGGCTTGCACAGCCGTTCGCGTGGCCGGGCTTCACTGCCCGCGAGTTCGGCCGATAACCCGTCATACGCACGGCGCCATGGCAGCCGCAGAAGGACGAGGTTCAAGTCACACCCAGGCCATGCTGAAGAAGATTCCTGTCGACCAGGTGCGCGTGGGCATGTACCTGCACGCGCTGGATGGCCCGTGGATGGATCACCCATTCTGGAAGACGCGCTTCGTCATCCGGGACACGGCCGTGCTTGCCAAATTGCGCGCCAGCGGCCTGCAGGGCGTATGGATCGATGTGAGCCAAGGGCTGGATGTGGCACCGCCCGCCGAAGTCAGCGTCACCGCGCCGCCGGCGCTGGCGGTGGTTGCCACTCCGCCACCCGCTCGGGCGCTCGCCCCGTCGCCGGCTCCGGCAATCGCTCCGCCGCCGCCCACTCGCACGCTTCAGGATGAACTGCGGCAGGCCGCGGCGCTGTGCCGCGAGGCCCATCAGCAGGTCAAGACGATGTTCGGCGAGGCTCGATTGGGCCGCGCCGCGGATGCAGAGCGCTGCCTGCCGCTGGTGGCAGACATCGCCGATTCGGTCTACCGCAACCCCGGCGCGCTGGTGAGCTTGGCGCGCCTGAAGACGCAGGACGACTACACCTACCTGCACTCGGTGGCGGTGTGCGCCCTGATGGTGGCCCTGGGGCGCGAGCTGGGCCTGGCCCCGGAGGTGTGTCGAGAGGTGGGTCTGGCGGGGTTGATGCACGACCTGGGCAAGGCCGCCATGCCGCTGGACGTGTTGAACAAGCCGGGCAAGCTCACCTCGATGGAGTACGAGGTCATGAAGACCCACCCGCTGCGCGGCCACGAAATGCTGGTCGAAGGCCGCGGTGCCGGCGAAGCGGTGCTCGACGTGTGTCTGAACCACCATGAGCGGATGGATGGCGCCGGCTATCCCCATGGCCTGCCGCCCGATCGCATCAGCCTGGTCGCGCGGATGGGCGCCGTCTGCGATGTGTACGACGCCATCACCTCGGACCGCCCCTACAAGAACGGTTGGGACCCGGCTGCTTCGATCGCCGCCATGGCCACCTGGAAGGGACACTTCGATCCGACGGTTTTCAAGTCCTTCATCAAGGGCGTGGGCATCTACCCGATCGGCTCGTTGGTGAAGCTGCATTCAGGGCGCCTGGCGGTCATCGTGGAGCAGAACGCGCAGAGCTTGGGCACCCCGGTGGTGAAAGTGTTCTTCTCCACCAAGTCGAACATGCCCATTCCGGTGCAGGTGCTCGATCTGAGTCGCGGCACCGACAAGATCATTTCGCGCGAAGACCCGAAGGCGTGGCGCTTCCCGCACCTTGATCAGCTGTGGGCCGGAGAGCAGGCGCCTCGGCGCCTTTGAACCGCAGCTCTGAGCGCTGCCTGCGCTTGAGTGACGCCGACCCGGGTCGACGGGATATCCCCTCGCTTGCACGGGCCCGGGGCTTGCCTACACTGCGCCGGTCGCCCCGCCCACAGGGGCTCGAGGAGAACCGACCATGTCACGCACCCTGGTGGCCGCGCTCTCGGCGCTGGCCCTGCTCGCCGGAACCGCCGGCATCGCGCAAGCACAGACCTTCAAATGGGCCAGCCGCGGCGATGTCCAGACGCTCGACCCGGTTTCGCAGAACGAGCTGTTCACCAATGCGATGAACGCGCAGATCTACGAGTTTCTGGTCGCCCGCGACAAGCAACTGAAGATCGTGCCCTCGCTGGCCACCGAATGGAAGCAGGACGGCCCGCTGAAGTGGACCTTCAAGCTCCGCAAGGGGGTGAAGTTCCACGACGGACGACCTTTCACGGCCGACGACGTGGTGTTCTCGGTGAACCGTGCGAAAGAGAAGACTTCGCAGATCGCGAACTATGCCAATGCGCTGGGCGAGCCCAAGAAGATCGACGACTACACCGTCGAGTTCAACCTGAGCCAATTCGACCCGATCTTCCTGGAGCACCTGAACACCGTCTACATCATGAGCAAGACCTGGTGCGAGGAGCACAAGGTCACCAAGCCGCAGGACTTCACCAACAAGGAGGAGACCTACGCGGTGCTGAACGCCAATGGAACGGGGCCCTGGGTGCTGGTGTCGCGCCAGCCCGATGTGAAGATCATCCTCAAGCGCAACCCCGGTTACTGGGGCAAGGTCGAAGGCAATGTGCAGGAGGTGATCTACACCCCGATCAAGAGCGATCCCACCCGGGTGGCGGCGCTGATCTCGGGCGAGGTTGATTTCGTGCTCGATCCGCCATCGAACGACCTGGAGCGGTTGCGCAACACCGACGGCGTGCGGGTCATCGACGGCCCGGAAAACCGGGTCGTCTTCATCGGCCTGGACCAGGCCCGCGACGAACTACTGTATTCGAGCGTCAAGGGCAAGAACCCCTTCAAGGACGTGCGGGTGCGCCGCGCGCTGTACCAGGCGGTCGACATCGAATCGATCAAGTCCAAGCTGATGAAGGGCCAGGCCAGCCCCACCGGCGCGGTGATGCCCTCACCGTTGGGCACCTTCAACGATCCCGAGGTGGAAAAGCGCCTGCCCTATGACCTGAACGCGGCGCGCAAGCTGATGGCCGATGCGGGCTATGCCGAGGGCTTCGAGGTCACGCTCGATTGCCCGAACGATCGCTACATCAACGACGAGAAGATCTGCGTGGCGCTGGCGGGCATGTGGGAGAAGATCAAGGTCAAGGTGCGCGTCAACTCGATGCCCAAGGCCACCTACTTCCCGAAGATGGAGAAGCTCGACGTGTCGATGTACATGCTGGGTTGGGGCGGCTCGATCACCGATGCGGAAACCACCTTCACCTCCATCTACCGCAACCGTGCCGAGAAGGGCGTGGGTGAGTACAACCGGGGCAACTTCAAGGATGACGAGCTCGACGCCACGGTCGCTGCGTCGAGCAAGGAGCCGGATGTCGAGAAGCGCAAGGCACTGATCAAGAAGGCCCTGTTGCGCCACAACGAGCAGGTGCACCACATCCCGCTGCATCGCCAGTTCATTCCGTGGGCGGCACGCAAGAATGTCAACGTGGTTCACCGGCCGGACAACTGGCTCGAGCTGCAGTGGGTGACCGTCAAGTAGCGCGCCGCCAAAGTACGACAGACAGAGCCCGCGCACTGAACATGGTGCGCGCGCTGGGAGGGACAAGGCATGAGCTTCACGCTGCAGCTGTGGCAGAAGCCGGACGATTGGCCGTGGCCGTCGTCCTACAAGGAGGCCGACGGCCAGATCAGCCGCTTGTTCGCGCAGGGTGCGACGGGCCAGAACCCGCGCTTCATCGAATTCGGCAAGGGCTTGTACGAACGGTTCCCCGAGGAGACGGGCGTCTGGCTGGACGGCAGTGAGGCGGGTGAGACCGACGAGGCCGTGCTGGTGTTCGGCATCTCGACGCGCCACGATGATTTCACGCCGGCCTACCTGTGGGCGGTGGAGGTGGCGGGCCGATTGGGGCTCGTCATCACCGACCCGCAGACGGGCGACACCTTCTTGCCCGACGGGCGTCGCGTCGACGACCGCGGACAGGTGACACCCACGCCGCGACCGGCACCGTCGGCCGCCGCGGCCGGCGGGATCTCTTCGGTGCGTGAGCTGGGTTGGGAAGCCCTGCGGCAGGCGGCGGCGAACCGGCAGCCCGGGGCGGTGTTCGAGCTGGGCCGCCGGCTGAGGTATGGCGTGGATGGGCAGCGCCGCCACCTGTGGGTCTCGTACGCCTTGCTGCGCCTGGGCGCGCACGACGAGGCATCCCGGGCCGAAGCCGACGAGCGCTGGGGCCTGATCGGCGAGAGTGAGCAACCGCGGCTGCGCGCCATCCATGATCGATTGGCTGCGGCCGCAGGCCCCGCCTTGCTCGCGATCGTCGATGAGGAGCGGCGTGCTCTCGACGAGCTGTTCGCCCGCGGCCAGCGCGAGATGATGGACAACCGAACCTGGAAGGCCGGTCTCGATCATGTGCACGACGCAGCGGCGGCGGGGCACGAGGTGGCGGCCTACTGGGTGGCGTTTTGTGCGATGAGCACCCACACCCCGCCGGTCTGGAAGTCTTTCGACACCTGGAGCCGCGTCTCGGCCGAGTGGGACCACGGGCCAGCGAAAGAGTTGCGGCACCACGTGCTGCTGCGTGGGATCGGCCAACCCGATGAGCGCCCCGACGCGGCCAAGGCGGCCTGGTGGCGCGAGCAGCTCGCGGCGCCACCTCGCGAGTGGCCCCGCGAGGGCCAGCCACTGGCACAAGTCACCGCCTGGTTCGCGGGCGACGGCGTGCCGTTCGCGCTGCTCACCCAGGGGGCTCAGTTCGAGAGGGGGCGCGCGGGGCTGAAGCCCGATCTGCTTCGAGCGTACGACTGCTATGTGCGCGGGGCCGAGGCCGGCGACGCCGACTGCACGTACAACGTCGCCGTCCTCATCGAGCGTTGGCGGGCCCCACGCCCGCTGGTCATCGCCCTGTTCATGATTGCCCACAGCCGGGGTTCTCAACAGCGCGCGGAGGGCCTGAAGGTGGGGGCCGACGAGAAAGAAGCGGCGCGCGCTCTGATGCGAGACCTGCTGCGGCCCGGGCTGATGCGGTCGGTGATCGAATCGCAGGTGCGCCTGCCGTCGCCCGATGCGTTGGCGGCCTCGCCATCGTCATCTCCATCGTCATCGGCAGCGCCGGGATCGGGGGCTTCACGCTCCAGCGCGTCGACCGGCAACGCCAGCGTGTCGAGGGAGTCCCTGGCACGCCGCCGGCGGGAAGCGCAGGAAGACGATGCTGCCGATCATGTGGGCGCAGACGGCTCGGGTGCAAGCCGTCTGTGGCTGGGCCTCGGGCTGGTCGTGGCGCCCTTGATGATGGCCATGGCCCGGCCCGGCCTGGGGTTCCGCATGGCGATGCTGCTGGGCGCGGCGTTGGGGGCGTGGGGGGTGTGGCGCTTCACGGCGCGCGGCGAGTGGTCGTGGCCGATTCGCCTGGTGCTGGCCGCCGCGGCCGCCTTTCCTGTGGGTGGCCTGCTGGTCAGCGGCTTGCTGCTGGCGCGCAGTTTCCGCACTTGAACCGGGCGGGCGCCTGGCCCTGGCGCCCGTGGCGACCCTGAACCGTCAGTCGCGCGTGGCCCGCTGCCGCACGCGGTCGAGGTAGGCCAGGCCATCCGGCGGGCGGCCGCTGCGCTGGGATTCCCAGATCATCTCGCCCAGGCACTCCATGACTTCGTGGTGGGCGTCGTGCAGTGAGTTGCGCTTGGCGGCCAGCAGCTCCACCGCCTGCCGGATGCCGCGTGGCTGATCGATCGAGCATTGCTCGCTGACAGTGATGTGCATCGACAGGTGCAAGAAGGGGTTGGTGCGGCCCCCTTCAACCGTGTATGTGGCGGCCAACGCCGCGTCCACATCGACCAGGTCGGTGGCGTATTCCGGGTGCTCGTCGATCCAGCCTGCAGCCAGCGCCTCGATCGGCGCGAGCGGCTGTTGCTGCTTCTGCTTGGCTGCGACTTCGCAGAAGAAGCGGCGCACATCGTGTTGTGAGGGTTGGAACATGGGGCTGCATTCTGTCTGGATCGGCCACGCCCCTATCTTTCAGGGGGTTCGCGCGGGGTTCATGGGGTGGTCACCGCCATCCGGCGCTCCGCAGAATCGTCGCGTCGATCGGCTGATTGATGAACCTCGGAACCATCGAGCGCCAGGCTTTCGGCGGTGTCCGAGTTTCAGCCAGAACCGTGTTCTGTGGAACGGGGGCCCAAAGGTCCTGCGGGGCCTGTCGGACCTGTCGGCCCCGTTGGGCCTGTGGGCCCGCAAGGGCAGCAAGGGCCGCAGGGCATGGCGGGCCCGGTGGGGCCCGTCGGACCGCAGGGGCCGCAAGGTCCGCAGGGCCAGCAGGGCCCGCAAGGCCCAGGAGGAACCTTGCTGGCGCGAGACGACTACGGTGACATTCCCAACGACGTGTTGACTCCGACGCTTTGCAATTCGCACCTCGCCCTGGCCCCGCTGGCGGTGAGTGCGCCGGTGACGGTGGCTGCAGGGCAGGTGGTGGTGTTTCATGCCGATCTGATGTTGGGCACCAGCTATGCAGATGGCGCGCCGGAATTGATGGTCTTTGCCTGCAGGGTGTATCCCACTGGGGAGAGCACTCGCTTTGGCATGGAGGGCCTCGGGTACGGCTTGACGGCTCCGGGCCGTGTGGCCATCAGCCGATCCCAGATTTACTTGTCCAGCAGTGCGCAGACGCTGCAGGTCGGCGTATGCGGGTGTGCCGACAGCAGCAACGGGCACAAGTGGAACGACAACTACATCTTCCATGTGTCCACGCAGCTGCTGCCGGTGGGCACGCCCTACGCGAGTGCAACGGTGGTGCTGCCCAAGGCTCCCCCCGATGGCTTGGCGGGCGCCAAGGGCCGCACGGCCAAGGTGCCGCCGCGGGGTCTCCAGCGCTGAGCGCTGATCGGGCCGGGGCCTCGGCGGGGCGCGACAATCGTCCAGTCGCCAACCGAATCCGGCCCTCCGATGCAAACCAGCACCGAGCAACTCTTCACCGAAGCCCGCACCGCCCGCGGATACCTGCCCTCCAGCGTGTCGGATGACACCCTTCGCGCGCTCTACGACTTGGTCAAGTTCGGCCCCACGGCTGGCAATTGCACGCCGTTGCGCATCGTCTTCGTGCGCACCGCCGAAGGCCGCGAGAAGCTGGCCCAGTGCATGAACCCTGGGGGTAACCAAGCCAAGGTGCGGGCCGCTCCGGTCAGCGCGATTCTGGGAACCGACCTGCTCTTCACGCAGCACCTGCCGCGCCTGTTTCCCAGTGCCGATTCACAGTCCTGGTATGCCGGCAACCCGCAGAAGACCACCGACGCGGCGATCCGCAATGCGCACATCCAGGTGGGTTACTTCATCGTCGCGGCCCGCGCCTTGGGGCTGGACGCCGGGCCGATGGGTGGGTTCGACGCGGGTGCGGTCGATGCCGCCTTCTGGCCGGGCTCGCCCAAGCGCAGCATCGTCGTCTGCTCTCTCGGCCAGGGAGACGCCAGCCGACTGCACCCGCGCGATCCGCGGTTGAGTTTCGACGAGGCCTGCACGCTTGCCTGAAGACAGCGTTGCAGTGGCGCGTCGCCCGTGTGACGTGACAGCGTGATCACCGACCCTTGGTTCTACGCCGCCGCGATCCCAGCGGTGGTGTTGATGGGCCTGTCCAAAAGCGGCTTTGGTGCCGGTTTTGGCGCCTTGGCGGTGCCACTGATGGCCCTGGCTGTTCCGGTGCCGCAGGCCGCCGCAATCATGCTGCCCTTGCTCGCGATCATGGATCTGATGGGGCTGGCGGCCCTGGTGCGTGAACGCGACAAGCCGCTGGTGCGGCTGCTGCTGCCTGCCGGGCTGGTCGGCACGCTGGTCGGCACCGTGCTGTTCGGTGTGCTGTCATCCAAAACGGTGGCGGGCATCGTCGGCGTCATCACGCTGGCCTTCCTGCTGATTCGCGTCGTGTGGCCGCCTCGGGCCGATGCGCCGCCACCCCCACGCTGGCTGGGGTGGGTCCTGGGCGTGACTTCAGGGTTCACCAGTTTTGTCGCCCATGCGGGCGGGCCACCGGTGAGCTTCTACCTGTTGCCTCAGAAACTGACGCCCGTCGCGTTCACGGCCACCATGGCCGTGATCTTCGCGGCCATCAATGCCAGCAAGTGGGTGCCGTATGCCTGGCTGGGCCTGATCGATCTGCGCAACCTGTCGACCTCGCTGGCGCTGGCCCCCTTTGCGCCATTGGGTGTGTGGCTCGGCTTGAAGGTGGTGCGGCGCATCGACACCACCTGGTTCTACCGGCTCTTCCACATCGGCATGGCGCTCACGGGCTGCAAGCTGGTCTACGACGCTGTTCGTTAGCTTTCCGTGCCAGCGGGGCCCTCGCAGGCCTTGCGATGGCTGCTTACATGGTTCACGAATGGACGCGCCATTTGTAGGAGGGGGCTCACAGTCAATCCACCTTTCGTCTCATGGAGATCGAGAAAGGGCGGGCTCAAGCTGTGAGCCATGGACCATCCGAACTTCACTCCGACCCGCCCCGTCCATCCCCACCGCGATGACGGATCCCTCGACAATGCGCTGTGGCAGCCGCCTTCGGCGGTCAACGGCGCGATTTCGGCCGCGGCCCAGCAGTGGGGCTCCGCGACGTCCAACGCCAAGCGTGTGGTACCCGCCGTGGTGATCGGCGTCGCGGTGGTGGCGTTGGTGGTCGGCATGAACTACAAGTTCAAGCACAAGGATCACGTCACCACGCTGGCTCAGGGCCAGGCGGTGGAGACGGTGATCGATGAGGCGCCACCGGCGGCCGGCCCTGCGCCGACGCCCGCGCCGGAACCCTCTGCCGTGGCCGCACCGCCTCCCGAAGCCGCGCCGCCGCAGACGACCGAGGCGCTGACTGCCCCGGTCTCGAAGCCTCGCGTCGAAGCGCCTGCGCCGCGCGTCGAAGCCCCTGCGCCGCGCGTCCCCACGCCACCGCCGCCGCGCGCGGTGGTGCGCAAGGAAGAGGCGAGCACGGCGCCCGCCGTCCCTCCGGCGGCGATGCCCTCAGTACCCGCCGCGCCCGCAATCCAGCCCGAAAGCGGCGCCATCCCGGCGCCGGCGATGCCGCCGGCCGCGCAGCCTGACACGGCACCTCAGACGCCGCCCACCACGCCCGCAACGCAGCCGGAGCCCGCTCCGTCGAACTGATGCGCCGAGGCACGCACCCATCTTGGCCTGGAGGCCGGGACGGGTGCGGGCTGTCTGATCAGGTCGTTGTCGCTGGCTCGGTCGCGAGCAACGGCCTCAGAGGCCCTGTCGCGTGGGGCTGTCAGGGGCCGAGGGCGGATCACTGGGCATGGCGGCGTGATCGTCCGCATGCCAGCCGGTCCCGCCGGATTGGTCGGCCCGCTGCGCACGGTCTCGGGCGAACATCTCTTCCAACTGCTGGCGCCCGGCCTTGGCGAGCGCCATCAGCCGCGCCCGATCGCCTCGGTGAGGCGCCAGCTCATGCAACTGATCGATGTTGTGCCGCCTGAACTTCAAGGCCAAAGTTCGGGCGTGATGGGGTTCGAAACCCAAGGTTTCCAGCACGCTGCGCGCCGACATCAAGGCCGAGTCGAAGGTCTCGCGCTCGATATGAACGACCCCGCGCTTGTGCAGTTCGTACCAGTGCTGGGCGTTGCGCGCGCGGACTACCAGCGTCAGCTGCGGGAAGTGGGCCTGCGCGAGATCGACCACCTGAAGGCTTTGTTCGACGTCGTCGATCGCCACCA
The DNA here is from genome assembly GCF_038066555.1 of Ideonella lacteola. Taxonomy (NCBI): domain Bacteria; kingdom Pseudomonadati; phylum Pseudomonadota; class Betaproteobacteria; order Burkholderiales; family Sphaerotilaceae; genus Ideonella; species Ideonella lacteola. The sequence continues at coordinate 463,493 of NZ_JBBUTG010000002.1, forward strand.
CCATCGCCTTGGCGCTGCCTGCCCCCGCGATGCGGAGCAGATCGAGCCGGGTGGCATCGCCGTAGTACACCCGCCAGCCCCATTTGCGCAGGCTCTCAACCTGCTCTGCCGAGTGCTCGAGCACGGTGGCCGCCAGCCCATTGGCAAACAGCAGGCGTCCGACGATCTGCCCATAGCGGCCAAATCCCGCGATGATGATCGGTGCATTCTGCGCCTCTGAGATGGGCGCGATCCCCGGCGTGGTCGAGCGGCCCGCCATGCGACGCGCCCACCACCGATCGGTGATCACCAGCAACAGCGGCGTCAGCAGCATCGAGATCGCGACCACCGCGACCAGAAGCGACGAGGTCTGCGCTTCGATCACGCCCGCTTGGGCGGCCGCCTGGAAGACCACGAAGCCGAACTCGCCTCCTTGGGCCAGCAGAATGATGAACACCGGTTGCTCGGCCAGCGGGATCGGCATCAGCCGGGTCATCACCCACAGCACCACCGCCTTGAGCACGAGAAAGGCTGCCACCAGGGCCGCCACCCACCCAGGGTGGGCCAGCACGGCGCCGAAATCAATGCTCATGCCCACGGCGATGAAGAACAGGCCCAGCAGCAGCCCCTTGAACGGCTCCAGGTCGGTTTCCAGCTCCCGGCGGTACTCGCTTTCAGCCAGCAGCACCCCGGCGAGGAAGGCCCCCAGCGCCATCGACAGGCCCACGGTCTGCATCAGCGCCGCGGTGGCCACCACCAGCAGCAGCGAGGCCGCGGTGAAGATCTCCGGCGTGTTGCTGTGGGCAATCCAGCGCAGTGCCGGGCGCAGCAGCAGCCGGCCGCCAAGAACGATCGCCGCGATCACCGCCACCGCCTTCAGCGCGCCGACCCAGCCTCCGCCCTGGCTGCTTTCGCCCGCCAGCATCGGCACCAGCGCAAGAATGGGAATGGCCGCGATGTCCTGAAACAGAGCGACGCTCAGCACGCTCTGTCCGGACGTCGTCGACATCAGGTTGCGCTCAGCCAACACGCCCAGGCCGATCGCGGTGGAAGACAGGGCGAGGCCCAGCGATGCCACCAGGGCCAGCCGCCAATCCACACCGAAGGCCACGGCGGCGCCGCACATCAGGGCGGCTGAGCCGAGTGTCTGGAAGCTGCCCCAGCCGAAGATGGGGCGCCGCAAGGCCCACAGCCGTTTGGGCTCGAGTTCCAGCCCGACAAGGAAGAGCATCAGCACGACGCCGAATTCGGCGAAATGCAGCATCGTCTGTGCATCAGTCACCAGCTTCAGGCCCCAGGGGCCGATGACGATGCCCGCTGCCAAGTAGCCGATGATGGAGCCCAGGCCCGCCAACCGTGCGAGCGGCACGGCCAGCACCGCGGCGCTCAGGTAGATCAGGCTGGTCAGCAGCCAGCTCGAGGAATGTGCTTCTTCCATGCGTCAGTCTTCGGGGCGGTCGGTGGCCGGCACGATGCAGGCCGAATCGGCTTCCAGCTCGGCCAGCTCAGGCCAGGCGGGGTATTGGGCCAGTCGGTCGGCATACAGCGCGGCGTGGGCGTTCACGGTGGCGTCGTCGACGCGGTGGGCAGCATGCAGCACCAGCGGGGGCAGGAACCTCATTCCAGCCAGGGCGGCGGTCTGCTCGGCGGGGGGCCAGAAGGCGTCGATGAAGTGGCGGTTGTGGCCGCTGGGGTGGTAGGCCTCTTCGCCACCGCCTGTGCTGACGGTGAGCCACAGGTCTTTGCCGCGCAGCGCATCGCCGCCCGGCCCATAGGCCCAGCCGAAGCCGAACACCTCGTCCAGCCACAGCTTCAGCAGCGGCGGCAGCCCGTACCAATGGAAGGGGAACTGCCAGACCAGCAGCCGCGCAGCGGCCACGGCCCGGCGCTCGGCGTTCACATCGATGAGGTAGTCAGGGTACAGGCGATAGAGGTCGCGCACCTGCACGCGGTCGGCGGGCAGCGCCTGGGCTGCGGCCATCAGGCGGCGATTGACGCGCGAATGCTCCATGCGCGGATGGGCCACCAAGACGACGATGTCGGGCGCGGCGGGGTCGGAAGTGGGCATGAAACTCAGGGCAAATGGCTGGCGGTGAGGTGGGCGGTGAAGCGGGCTGTGAGGCGGGCTGTGAGGCGGGCTGAGGGGGGGAGCGCATTGGCGGCCGCCGGGCTTCCCCGGGTCGGGCGCCGGCCGGCCGGCCGTTACCATACCTTTGATTTCCGTGGCACGGGCCCCATCGGGCCAAAGCAGGAGACCACAGCGCATGCCGGTGATCGCGATCGCAAATCCCAAGGGGGGCGTGGGCAAGAGCACCCTGGCCACCAACTTGGCGGGCGCATTGGCACGCCAAGGCCATGCGGTGATGCTGGGGGACCTGGATCGCCAGCAATCCGCCCGCCAATGGCTGGCGCTGCGACCGCCCGCCGCGCCTCGCATCGCCCCGTGGGAGATTCGCGCGGAGACCGGCCAGGTGCGCCCACCCAAGGGCACCACCCACGTCGTGATCGATGCCCCGGCCGGTCTGCACGGCAAGAAGCTGGGTGCGTTGCTCAACGTGGCCGACATCGTGCTGGTGCCGCTGCAGCCCAGCCTGTTCGACATCCAGGCCACCCATGGTTTCCTGGCGGAGCTGCAGTCGCACCCGCGGGCGCGGCAGATGCGGGTCGGGCTGGTGGGCATGAGGGTGAAAGACCACACCATTGCCCAGGAACGCCTGCAGGAATACGTGGCCACGCTGCCGGCGCCGATGGTGGCGACCATTCGCGACACCCAGAACTATGTGCATCTGGCCGCCCACGGGCTGACGCTGTGGGATGTGGCGCCCAGCCGCGTGGAGCGCGACATGGCCCAGTGGCAACCCCTTCTGGAGTGGATCGCACCATGACCGTGGTCCACATCCCCCGGCTGGCAGATCTGGCGCAGCGGGTGGGCGAGGAACTGGCCGTCACCGACTGGCTGGATATCGACCAGGCCCGCATCGACCGCTTCGCCGAAGCGACCGGCGACCACCAGTGGATCCACGTCGATCCAGCCCGGGCGGCGTCGGGGCCGTTTGGCACGACCGTGGCCCACGGGTTCTTGACGCTGTCGCTGTTGTCGTGGTTTTTCGAACACGGTTTCGTGGTGGACGACACCCGCATGGGCCTGAACTACGGCCTCAACAAGGTGCGCTTTCCGGCCCCGGTGCCGGTGGGCAGCCGGCTGCGCGCCCGCTTCAAGCTGACGGCTTACGAGCCGATCGAAGGCGGCGCCCAGTTGCTGGTCGAAGCCACGATCGAGCGCGAGGGCAGTGCGAAACCAGTGTGCGTCGCGGAGTCATTGACCCGCCGTTACGTTTGACGGGCTACGATCACATCCCGAGATCGAAAAAGCCACGAGCCTTGATGAAAGTCCTGCTGGTCGACGACCACCCGCTGATCCTGTCCGCCTTGAAGGCGATGATCGAGAACCTCAGCCCGGGCGTGGTCGTCAACGCCGTGTCCAGCGCCCGAGAGGCGCGCTTCACGCTGGGCGTGCAGAAGGACCACGACCTGATGCTGCTCGATCTGCAGCTGGGCGATGCCAACGGCTTCGACCTGCTCACCGAGGTGCGCCAGACCGACCCCGAACTCTCGGTGGTCGTTCTCAGCTCGTCCGACCGCGCGAGTGACGTCATCCATGCGATCGATCTCGGTGCGATGGGCTTCCTGCCCAAGCGCATGACCACCGAAGACTTGGCCGAGGCCTTGCGCCTGGTGATGGCCGGTGGCATTTACGTGCCGACCATGACCGTCAACCCCGTCCGCGATGCCGACGAGCCGCCCCCGGCGGCCGAAGCCCCCGCGCCGGCGACGGGCGAGAGCCTGCCGTCGTTCGAAGAGCTGGGCATCACCCCCCGCCAGGCGGATGTGCTGACCCTCCTGCTGCAAGGCAAGTCCAACAAGGACATCGCACGCCGCCTCGGCCTGTCGGTCGAGACCATCAAAGACCACGTGCAGGCGGTTCTGCGCGCGCTCGGTGTCAGCTCACGCACGCAGGCGGTGCTGGCGGTGGGGCAGATGACGCAGAAGCGGCGGGGCACGGCTTCGCGTTAGAGTCCGATAAGGTCCCGATAAAGCACGGGAAGCGGTCTGGTCGTTCGAGCCGGCGACGAGCAACAAGTCCACGAAGCAAGCATGAACAAGTTCAACACGTGGGGCCGCAGCCTCGGGATTCTGCTGGCGGCGGGGGCGTTTGCCATCGGTGCGTGCGCTGGCGAATTGCCTCGCTACAGCTGCGAAAAACTGGAGGGGGCCGATCTGGACGGCCAACAGGCCTTCACGGGGGCCATCAACGACAGTGGCGATGTCGTGGGCCTGGGCTTTTTTGCCAGGCGCCTGAATGTCATGACCGGAGCGCACTGGGATGCCGCTGGTCACGTCAGCTACTTGTTTCGAAGCCGACGGTTGCATTCCGGTGCCTATGGCATCAATGACGCCGGCCAGGTCGTGGGTTTTGCACAGCTGCGTGATGGCGGCGACCACCCGGCCGTCTGGGTCAACGGTGAGCCGTCACCGCTGCCATCGCTGTCGGGCGACGAACTCAGCGTGGGCAATGCCGTTTCCATCAACAACGAGGGCCAGATCGTCGGCTTCACGGACGTTGGCACGGGTCCCCAGACGCACGCCACGTTGTGGGATCAGGGCCGGGCGATCGATCTCGGTGCCCTCGACGGCGGCTACAGCAGCTTCGCCGCGGCGATCAATGACCACGGCGTGGTCGCTGGAGTCAGTGATGCGCCGACCGGTGGTCGCCATGCCGTGCGCTGGACCCACGGGACGATTCAGGACCTGGGCACCCTGGCCGGCGGCTTTCGATCGGAAGCGACCGCCATCAGCCTTCGCGGCGTGGTCGTGGGCCACAGCGATTCCGCTGAGCACCCCTATCGTCTGCATGCGGCCGTTTGGCGTGGGGGCGAGGTGATCGATCTCGGCGCGTTGCCGGGAGATCTGATGAGTGAGGCGCACGCCATCAGCGCGGATGGCTCGGTCATCTTGGGCCAATCAAGGGCCGACGAAGGTGAGCTGGCGCGCGCCGTTGCGTGGTTCGGCGACAGCACCGCGCCGGTGGCGCTGGACGATCTGGTTGTGGGTGGATGCCGCGACGGAAAGGGTCACCTGCGTTCACTGACGGCGGCGTCAGGCGTCAATGCTCGCGGCGACATCGCGGCCACGGCTGCCAACTACGGGCCCCATGGAGCGTTCCGGGTGTCGGCGTTCAAGCTGAAGCGGCTGTGATCAACCGGCCAGCGCTCGCCGCACGGAAGGCGGGCGCCCGGTGCGGGCCTGCCACGGGCTCAGGCGCTCAAGCCGGCGTGTACGCCAGCCGGACGTAGATCGGCGCGAACGCCTCGGCCTGCGTCAGCTCCAGCAGCCGCTCGCGTGCCAGTTCGAGCATCGCGATGAAGGTGACCACCATCACCGGGGCGCCGCGGGTGACATCGAAGAGATCCTGGAACTCGACGAAGCGCTCGCCTTGCAGGCGCTTGAGCACCACCGTCATGTACTCGCGCACCGACAGTTGCTCGCGCGAGATCTTGTGGTGTTGGTGCAGCTTGGCGCGCTTGAGGATGTCGGCCCATGCTTCGCGCAACTCGTCCACCGAGACATCGGGGAAGCGGGGCGTCAGCGATTGCTCGACCGTCACCTGGGCCCGCAGGAAATCTCGGCCCAGCTGGGGCAGCGCGTCCAGCCGCGCCGCAGCCAGCTTCATCTGCTCGTATTCGAGCAGGCGACGCACCAGTTCAGCCCGCGGGTCTTCCGGCTCGGCACCGTCGTCGGTTTTCTTCGGCGGCAGCAGCATGCGCGACTTGATCTCGATCAGCATCGCGGCCATCAAGAGGTAGTCGGCGGCCAGTTCCAGGTTGTGCTTGCGAATCTGGTCGACGTACTGCAGGTACTGTCGGGTGACATCCGCCATCGGGATGTCGAGGATGTTGAAGTTCTGCTTGCGGATCAGGTAGAGCAGCAGATCCAACGGGCCCTGGAAGGCTTCGAGGAACACCTCGAGCGCGTCGGGTGGGATGTACAGGTCGGTCGGCAGCCGGAAAAGCGGCTCGCCATACAGGCGCGCGACGGCAATGCCGTCGATCGCCTGCGGCATGTCCACGTCCGGCGAGGCCGGCGGCAGGCCGGCGGCGTCAGTGTGCGCCGCCGTGTTGTCGCTCACTTCGGCTGCGTCTGGTAGACGTAGGCCTGCTGGCGCACGCGCGCGGCGTCGTACTCTGACTGGGCTTCGCGGTCCTGGGCGCGATCCCACAGCAGCGCGCGGCCCGCACGTTGCTCGGCCTCCAGCGTGGGACGCTTGGCCTTCAGCTCATCGATGAACTGGGTGACTTCGGACTTGTAGGGTTTCCAGAACAGCGGCATGGCTACGCCTCGGCAGGCAAGGACAGGTTGGGGCTAACCCACCATTTTAGCCGCCGGGCCCGTGAGCCGGGGCATCGGCCAACCGCACATCCGCGACGGTGGGCACGATGTTTTCCGCCCCCAAGGTGGCTTCAAAGCCGGAACGGCGCACCAGTCCGAGTGGTTGGGGGTTCACGTTCGCGAGCACCAAGGCGATGCCGCGCCGATGCAAGGCGAGGTGCAACTGCTCCAGCGCATCCAGGCCAGACGTGTCCAGCGAGATCAGCCGGTGCATTTCGAGCACCACCGCCCGGGTGCCATCAGGTACCTGTGCCTGCAGCGCCTCGATCTTGCCCACCGCACCGAAGAACAGTGAGCCGAACAGCTCGAACACCTGCACGCCGGGCTGCACCTCGCCAGCTTCGAACGGTGTGACCCGGAAGAGGGTGCTCATCCGGTAGATGAAGAACGCACACGCCGCCAGCAGGCCCAGTTCCACCGCCACCGTCAGATCGAAGACGACGGTGAGCACGAAGGTGCCCACCAGCACCACCCGGTAGGGCAGCAGAAAGTGCCTCAACCGCGCAAATTCACGCCATTCCCCCATGTTCCATGCGACGAACAAGAGGATGCCCGCCAGCGCGGCCAGCGGCACGTGCAGGGCCAGCGGGGCGGCCGCCAGCACGATGGCCAGCAGCGTGGCGGCGTGCACCATGCCCGCCACGGGGCCGGTGGCGCCTGCGCGCACGTTGGTGACCGTGCGCGCGATGGTGCCGGTGGCGGGGATGCCGCCAAAGAACGGCACGATGAAGTTGGCCACGCCCTGCGCGATCAACTCCTGGTTGGGATCATGGCGGGGCCATTCGGTGAGGTTGTCGGCCACGCGAGCGCACAGCAGCGATTCGATGGCACCGAGCAGCGCGATGGTCACCGTGGGGATCACCAGTTGCTTCACCGTGGCCCACTCGAATCCGGGCAGCTCGAAGGCCGGCAGAGCCTGCGGGATGCCACCGAATCGGCTGCCGATCGTCTCGACGGGCAAGGCAGCAAAGTGGGCGAGCAACGTGGCCAACACCAAGGCCACCACCGTGCCTGGCACCTGGGCAGCATAGCGGCGCACATGCTGCGCTGGGCCTTGGGGGGCCATCGGCATCGTGTAGCTCTTGGGCCAGAGCACGACGACGCCCAGGCTCAAGGCACCCAGCGCCAGGGCCCAGGGGTTGAAACTGTCCAGGTGGCGCCCCAGCGTGGCGATCTGGCTGAAGAAATCGCCGGGCATCTTCTCGATCGACAGGCCCAGCAGATCTTTCAGTTGCGACAGGCCGATCAGCACCGCGATGCCGTTGGTGAAGCCGATGACGATGCTCACCGGGATGTAGCGCACCAGCGCTCCCAGCCGCAGCAGGCCCATGGCGAACAGCAGCACGCCGGCCAGCGAGGTGGCGATCAGCAGATTCGCCAGGCCATAGCGCTCGACGATGCCGTAGACGATGACGATGAAGGCGCCCGCGGGGCCGCCGATCTGCACGTTCGAGCCACCGAGCGCAGAAATCAGGAACCCGGCGATGATGGCGGTGAACAGCCCTTGTTCAGGCTTGACGCCCGAGGCGATGGCAAAGGCCATCGCGAGCGGTAGCGCCACCACCCCAACGGTGATGCCGGCGCCGACATCAGCAACGAGGTGGGGGCGGTCGTAGCCTCGCAGCGCGTCCAGCAGGCGCGGGCGAAAGCGGTGCAGGGTGATCGGCAATGACATGGGTCCTCCGGGAGATGCAAGACGCGGCGGCGGCGAGCCGCGTCGGAGGACCGCAGTGGTGGACCCGCGCGAGGAATCGGCGGCGGGGCGACAAGCCAACGACCTGCGACGCCTGGCGTCGCAGGGCCGATGGCTGGCGCCACAGGGGCATCAACGCACCCGCATGCCGGGCTGAGCACCCGGGAAAGGCTCGAGCACGAAGATGCCGGGATTCGCCTTCTCGTCGGCATGGCTGGCGGCCAGCACCATGCCTTCGGACAGGCCGAACTTCATCTTGCGCGGGGCCAGGTTGGCCACCATCACCGTCAGCTTGCCGATCAGGTCTTCGGGGCGATAGGCACTCTTGATGCCGGAGAAGACGTTGCGCGTGCGGCCTTCACCCACGTCCAGCGTCAGCCTCAGCAGCTTGTCGGAGCCCTCGACATGCTCGGCGTTGACGATCTTCGCGATGCGCAGATCGACCGCGGCGAAGGTGTCGATCTTGATTTCCGCGGCGATCGGTTCGCCGCCAGGCAGGGTGGGTGCCGCCTGAGGGGCGGGGGGCGCCTCGAACAGGGCTTCGAGCTTCTTCTCGTCGACCCGCTGCAACAGGTGCGTGTAGGTGCCGATCGTGTGCACACCCAACGCGCGTGCCGCGTCGGCGAACGCCAGCGGCTCCACCCGCAAGAAGGCTTCGACACTCGCGGCCAGCGCAGGCAGCACGGGCTTCAGGTAGATGGTCAGCAGCCGGAACGCCTCGATGCAGGTGCTGCATACGTCATGCAGCGCCGCGGCGTTGTCGGTGTTCTTGGCCAGCTCCCAGGGCTTGTGCTGGTCCACGTACTCGTTGACCTTGTCGGCCAGCGCCATGATTTCGCGCAGGGCCTTGCCGTACTCGCGCTCCTCGTAGAGCTGCTCGATGGCCTGCCGGTGCGCGCGCAGCGTTTCCAGCAGGCTGGAGCCCTCCACCCCCAGGTCACCCGACAGGGTGGACTGAAAGCGTTTGGCCAGGAAGCCCGCGGCGCGGCTGGCGATGTTGACGTACTTGCCAACGAGGTCGGAGTTCACCCGAGCCGAGAAGTCTTCGGGGTTGAAGTCGATGTCCTCGACGCGCGAGTTCAGCTTGGCGGCGATGTAGTAGCGCAGCCACTCCGGATGCAGCCCGAGATCGAGGTACTTCAAGGGCGAGATGCCGGTGCCGCGGCTCTTGCTCATCTTCTCGCCGCCGTTGACGGTGATGAAGCCGTGCACGAACACGTGATCCGGCACCTTGCGGCCCGAGAAATGCAACATCGCCGGCCAGAACAGGGTGTGGAAGGTGGTGATGTCCTTGCCGATGAAGTGCACCTGCTCGAGCGACGGGTCGGCCAGCAGGCTCTCCATGCTCAGGCCCTTCTTGCCGCAGTAGTTGGCGAGCGAGGCCAGGTAGCCGATCGGCGCATCGAGCCACACGTAGAAGTACTTGCCCGGCGCATCGGGGATCTCGATGCCGAAGTAAGGCGCATCGCGGGAGATGTCCCAATCGCCCAGCGCCGTCTTGCCCGTCTCGTCGGTGACGAACCATTCCTTGATCTTGTTCAGCACCTCGGGCTGCAGGCGGCCCGGCTCGTTCATCCAGCCCTGCAGGAATTCGACACAGCGGGGGTCGGAGAGTCTGAAGAAATAGTGCTCGCTGCTCTTGATGACGGGCGTGGCGCCCGATAGAGCGGAATACGGGTTCTTCAGGTCGGTGGGCGCGTAGACGGCGCCGCAGTTCTCGCAGTTGTCGCCGTACTGGTCTTTCGTGCCGCACTTCGGGCACTCGCCCTTGATGAACCGATCCGGCAGGAACATGCCCTTTTCCGGATCGAAGAACTGCTCGATCGTCTTGACGTCGATGAGTTCGTTCTTGCGCAGCGCCAGGTAAACCTCCTTGGCGAGCGCATGGTTCTCGGGGCCATCGGTCGAATGCCAGTTGTCGAAGGCGATGTGGAAGCCCTCGAGGTACTTGGCGCGGCCTGCCGCGACTTCGGCCACATAGGCTTGCGGCGTCTTGCCTGCCTTTTCCGCGGCGATCATGATCGGCGCGCCGTGGGTGTCATCGGCGCAGACGAAATGCACCTCCGAGCCGCGCATGCGCTGGAACCTCACCCAGATGTCCGCCTGGATGTACTCCATCATGTGCCCGATGTGGAAGGGCGCGTTGGCGTAGGGCAGGGCGGTGGTGACGAAGAGCTTGCGGGTCATGGTGTTTTGAACCAACGGCGCCGGCAGAGCCGCACGCCTCAGGGTAAAACACGATTCTAGGCGTGGCCCATGCGCAGCGGGCCCCCTTTGAAGCCGTCGAGGCTTGCCAAGGGTGGTCGACGGGGCTGCGCGAGGAGACTGAATGAGATTCCATTTCGCGGTGCCGGTGGCCCTTGCGTTGGCCGGCTGCGCCAGCCTTCGCTATGCGCCAGCCGACCTGCCGGCCGGCGCCTCGATGCAGCAGGTGCAATCCCAATTGGGCGAGCCCACCGGGCGCTACCCTCGGCCCGAGGGCGGTGAGCGCCTGGAGTTCGCACGTGGCCCGTACGGCCGGCACACCTACATGGTCGATCTCGATGCCGGTGGGCGCGTGCTGCAGTGGACGCAGGTGCTGCGGGAGGACGTGTTCAATGAGGTGGCGCCAGGCCTCAGTGCCAGCGACTTGCGCTACAAACTCGGCCGGCCTGCCAAGCAGTTCGGTATCTGGCGCGGCGCGACCGTCTGGGCGTGGCGGTATGAAACGCCCTTTTGCCAGTGGTTCATGGTCACCGTGGAGCCGAGCGGCGTGGTGCGTGACGCTGGCTACGGCCCTGACCCCATTTGTGAAGTGAACGAGAAAGAAGAGACACGATGACGCTGCGGTTGCACGGCATTCCCAACTGCGACACCGTCAAGCGGGCGCGCGCATGGTTGACCGAACAGGGTCGAGCCCACGAGTTCATTGATTTCAAGAAGGCGGGTGCCAGCCGGGCCGACTTGGAGCGCTGGGCAGCCGCTGTCGGGTGGGAGAAGCTTCTCAATCGGCAGGGCACCACCTGGCGCAAGCTGGCACCCGAGGTGCAGGCCGGGGTGACCGACGCTTCCAGTGCTGTCCAACTGATGCAGGCCCAGACCAGCGTGATCAAGCGGCCGGTGGTCGAATGGCCTGACGGCTCCGTCACTGTCGGGTTTTCCCCAGAGGTCTGGCAAGCGAAGCGAGCGGGCTGAGCACAGTCTGCTCGCCTGTTTGTTACACGGCTTAGCAGCCGGGCGCGGCGACGACGGGGTAGGCACGCCGTTTGCCGTTGCAAACGGTTTCGAATCGGCTCCCAAGTGGGAGCTGGTGGCGCTTCATCATTGCGGTTGGGATTGACAGGCAGGCCGTACTGTTCATTCGAACAGGCAGTTCCGCCCACCACGACGATGATGCGACACCATGAGCGGGAGGGCCGCGCCGAGCGGCGTTGGTTGGCAATGGCCGGCGCCGCCGTGCTGGCGCTGGCCGGGTGCGGCGGCGGTGCGGAAGACAGCACCGCCACGGCCGAAGAAGGGCAGCAACGTGCCTCGGCCCTGGCCAGCGACGTGCGGGCCGAGGGCACCCAGGCCTTCGTGACGAGCCAGATGGACGCGGTGCGCCTGGCCCATCAGGCCACATTCGGGCCGTCGGAGTCTCTCGTCAATGAGATCCGCACCAAAGGCCCCAAGGCGTGGATCGTCAGCCAACTGGGGCTGTCGTTGTCCCGCTACAAGCTCGGCGGCGACAACTCGCCCGACAAGAACACCTCGACGACCGAGTTCTGTCAGCTGCCCGATCAGGTCAAGAACCCGAACTGCTGGCGCGATTACTTCTCGAGCGAGCCGTTGCTGTGGGATTTTTACCGCAATGCGGTTCGCAACAACGACCAGTTGCGGCAGCGGGTGTCCCTGGCCCTGAGCCAGTTGCTGGTGATCAGCAACGTGGACGTCGACGGCACCTACGGCCTGCGCCTGTTCTACAACAACATGATCACCGGGGCCTTCGGCAACTACCGTGATCTGCTGCGCCAGGTTGCGGTGTCGCCGATGATGGGCGAGTACCTCAACCATGTGAACAACGATCAGGCGGCGCCGAACGAAAACTTCGCCCGCGAACTGCTGCAGTTGTTCACCATCGGCCCCTGCAAGCTGAACATGGACGGCACGCTGGTGGGCGGCCGTTGCGCGGCCACCTACGACAACGACCGCGTCCGCTCTTACGCCTATGCGCTGACCGGCTGGACCTACCCGCCCGGTGGTGCTGACCGGTGGGGCTGCCACCCCGACGGCGCCAATTGCAAGTACCTCTACGGCGACATGGTGCCGGCGGCAGGCACGTTGCGCGACACCAAGCAGCGCAGCCTGCTGTCGAACGTGCTGGTGCCCGCGGGTACCCCTGCACCCAAGGCGCTGGAGAAGGTGTTGGACAGCTTGATGAGCCATCCCAACATCGCGCCGTACGTGGGCAAGCACATGATCCAGCAATTGGTCACCAGCAACCCGTCACCAGAGTACGTGACGCGTGTGGCCAAGGCTTTCAACACCGGCAAGTACGACGACATCGGCACCGGCAAGAAAGGTGACATGGCCGCGGTGACGGCCGCCGTGTTGCTCGACAAGGAAGCCCGCAACGAGAAGCCAGGCGCGCAATTCGGCCGCCTGCGCGAGCCGATCCAGTTGTTCACGGGTGCCATCCGCGCCATCGGCGGGGACACCGATGGCAACGCGCTGGGTTTTTGGCAGGGCGAAAACCTGAGCCAGCACACCTTCCGCTCGCCGACGGTCTTCAACTACTACTCGCAGGATTTCCCGCTCAGTGGCAGCAAGTTGATCGCCCCGCCGTTTGGCATCCACAACGCGAGCACGGCCCTCAATCGACTGAGCTACCTGACGATGCTCTTCGACTGGGGCGGGGCCGATCCGCAGAAGGATGTGCCTGGGGCTGTCGGCACCAAGCTGAACTACGACGCGTGGCTGACCGACGCCGCGGACGCCACCAAGCTGGTTGATCGCATGAGCCGCTTGGTGCTGGGCGAAAACCTGCCTGAGCCAGCCCGCACGAAGGTGATCGAGGCGGTGGCCCACTTCGACAACGACAACTACCCCGGGGAATGGCGCCGTCAGCGCGTTCAACGGGCCGGCTGGCTCGTGCTGAGTTCCCCCCAGTACCAGATCGTGCGCTGAAGACGCAGCAGAGTTTCAAGATGACCCGCAATTCCTCTCTCCCCTTGCGTCGCCGCGATTGGTTGCGTCTGGCCGGTGGCTCGATTGGCCTGGCCGCCGTGGGCGGCGCCGGTGCGCTGCTCGGCCCTCGCATGGCCGTGGCAGGTGACTACAAGGCGTTGGTCTGCATCTACCTGGTGGGCGGCAACGACGGCTTCAACATGCTGGTGCCCACCGATTCGCGCTATGCCCAGTACGCCAGCGCCCGCGATTTCCTGGCCTTGCCGAAGACGTCGCTGCTGCGACTGACGGGCACCGATTACGGTTTCCATCCTTCGATGAAGTCGCTGATGCCGATGTGGTCGGACGGTGTGCTCGCGCCCATCGTCAACGTCGGGCCGTTGGCGGTGCCGCTGACCAAAGACGACTACGTCTCGGCCGGGCCGGATTCACCGCTCATCCCGGAAAGCCTGTTCTCTCACTCTGACCAGCAGCGTGCTTGGCAGTGCGCCAGCAACAGCGGGATGGAGCGCACCGGTTGGGGGGCGCGTACCACCGAAACGATGGCGCTGAATTACCCGGTGATCTCGCTCGGCGGCAACAGCCGTTTTGGAACCGGCGAAAAGGCGCCAGCACTGGTATTGCCCGGCCCGGGGGCGGCGTTCGCGACGGCAGGCCTGGCCCCGGGCGACATCAAGTACCCCGCAGATCAGAAGCGAAAGGCCGCGGTGGATGCGCTCTACGCGCCGGGCCAGAAAGGCGACATCGCCGAGATCTACGCCAGCATTCAGCGCGACGCATTCGAGATGTCCGACCGTCTTTTCGACCTGGTCAAGGGCGTGCCGGGCGACGACAGCGTGCCGGCCGCGATCGACAACGCCTTCGCACCGCTGATCGATGGCCAGGAGGTCACGACTGAATTGGGCGCCCAGCTCTACCAGATCGCCAAGTTGATCGCCGGTCGGCAGCAGGTGCAGGGCGACCGTCATGTCTACTTCGCGAGCCTGGGCGGTTTTGACACCCACGCCAATCAGATCGCCGACGAAGACAGCCGCACCGGCACCCACGCGGACTTGCTCACCGAGGTGGCCACCGCGATGGCTTGCTTCCACAATGCGATGGTCAAGCTCGGCTTGAGCAAGCAGGTCACCGCGTTCACCAGCAGCGATTTCGGCCGCACCTTCCTGCCCAACCGGAGCCGGGGCTCCGACCATGCCTGGGGCAACGTGCAGTTGGTCTGTGGAGGCTCGGTCAAGGGCAACGCCACCTATGGCGCCTACCCCAAGCCGGTGCTGGGTGGGCCAGACGACGTGGGCGTCGAGGAATGGGAAAAGCAGGGCCGCTGGATCCCGACGTCGAGTGTCGACCAGTACGCCAGCACCTTGTTGAAGTGGTTTGGCGCGACTGGCCCGCAGATCGACGCCATCCTGCCGAACCTGACATCGTTCCCCGACCGAACGCTCGGTTTCATGCAGGCGGGTTGATCGGCCGCACGTTGGCCCGCCGCCTTCGCGACGATCCTGTCGCCGCAGGCTGGTCGGTCAGGGCAGTTCCAGTGTCAGCACATCGCTGCGCGACCACGCGTCGGCTTCCTCGCGCAGCAGGTGCAGGGCACGCGGGTGCTGGTCGGCCCAGGCGCGCGACCAGCGCAGACCGGCCGTCTGCCCCCGCCGCTCGATGTTGATGGCCTCTTCATCGACCGGCCCGCGTGCGTGACACTGGATGACGGCGAGCCGAAGGCAGAGAAGTTGCCAAGCCACGTCGGGCCGTGTGGCGACGTCGATCTTGCGCAGCCCGCCGCGTTGACCGAGCACCAACTCCGCCACGCGACGCTGCTGGCTCTGTGAAAAACCGGCGGCGTCCACATTGGCGACCAGGTACGCGCTGTGCCGGTGGTGGTCGTGGTGCGAGACCATCAGCCCCACCTCGTGCAACTCGGCAGCCCAGCGCAGCTCGTGCTGCCTTTCAGCGTCTTCGCTCGGCTCAACCTGCGCAAACCAGCGCAGTGCCAGATCGCGAACCCGTCGCGCCTGTTCCCGGTCGACGGCGAACCGCTTTTGCAGCCGTTGCACCGAGTCGTCGCGCAGGTCATGGCCACGGGCCAGGTGCCGTGCCATCAGCCGATCATGCAGGTCGACGATCACCCCCTGCCGCAGGGCGCCACGGGCCGGCAGCAGTTCGGCGATCTTGAAATGCGTGGCCAAGGTGTAGAGGATGGCCAGCCCGCCCGCCAGCACCGCACGGCGTTCAGGCTTCAAGCCCGGCAGTTGGATCCGTTCGACCGAACCGGCGGCGATGCATTCAGTGATCAACCAACGCAATGCGTCCGGGGTGATGCGCCCATCGGTCTTTCCGCAGGCCTGCAGCACCTCAGACACCGCGCCGGCGGTACCGGATGACCCAAGAGCCTCGCGCCAGCGCTCGGGGGTGTAATCGGCCAGCGCCTCTTCCAGCTCTGCGCCGGCGGCCACCTGGGCGGCCCGGAATGCCGCGGCGGTGTAGCGCCCGTCGGGAAAGTAACGCATCGACAGGCTGACGCTGCCGACACGGAACGACTCGGCCTGCACGGGCTGCCGACCCTGGCCCAGGATCATCTCGGTGGAGCGCCCGCCGATGTCGATCACCAGCCGGCGCTCGTCGGAGGGCTGCAGGTAAGAGACCCCGGCGTAGATCAGCCGAGCCTCTTCCCGCCCCGAGATCACTTCGATCGGCAGGCCGAGCGCCGCTTGAGCGCGCTCCAGGAAGGCGTTGCGATTGCGCGCCTCGCGCAATGTCTGGGTGGCCACGGCCCGCACCTGAGCGGGCGCCAGGCCCGACAGCCCATCACGGAATCGCTTCAGGCACGCCAGCCCGCGCAACGCGGCCTCTTCGGTGAGCATGCCATCCACATCCAGGCCGGCGCCCAGGCGCACGGTTTCCTTGAGGTACTGGTGGCGCTTGTAGCGGCCTTCTCTGATCTGGCCGATTTCCAGTCGGAAGCTGTTCGACCCCATGTCGATGGCCGCCAGGGGGCCAGAGGGGGAGGGCAAAGTTAGGGGCATGGCCACGAATTGTGCAGGCGAACCCGGGTGGCAACGGGCAAAATTCAGAGCAAACCCGAATATCTGGAGGTACGTCCGTGTCCCGTCCGTCCGTCGTTGAGAAGAAGTCCCCCGTTTATCTGACCTACCGCACGGGGCGCCACGCCCTGAAACTGGTAGCGATTGCTGCGTTGGCGAGCTGCGGTGGTTCGGTATCCCCGGATGCCTCATCGCTGACCGAAGAAGATCGGCGCGGCGCGATGGCTGAGGCTCCCATCGACTACGGCGCTGGCCCGGGTGTGGCGGTCGACGACGATCAGGCGGATGGGCGCGAATCGGCGCTCGGAGTCCAAGGGGCGCTGGCCATCAGCGTGCCGACTGGCCCGTCGGACGCACACCTCAAGGGTGTTTTCGGCGCACCGTTCAGCTGGCCCATCATCCCGCTGCACACCGTGCTGCTGCCCGATGGGCGGGTTTTCAGCTTCGGCAGCAAGCCCAGCGGAATCCAGGGTGCCCTGCTGAACTATGCGGTGTGGGATCCGGCGCTTGGCATGGGCTCCAAGGCCAAGACGCTGTTGACCAACAGCACCGGAACCGACATCTTCTGCGCCGGTCAGGCATTGCTGCCCGGTACCGGCAATGTGCTGCTGGTGGGGGGCGATCGCATCGTCAACGGCCAGCGCAACTACGCCAACAACGACGTCAATGTGTTCGCCCCGGCGACCAACAGCCTGACCAAGCAGTCCCAGTCGATGGCGTACCAGCGCTGGTACGCCACGGTCATCACCACCGCGTCTGGTGAGCAGGCGGTGATCGGCGGCCGAATCGACCGCTTCTACGAAGGCGACAGCCAGTACCCGCCGACGCCCGACACCTACGCCAGCACGCCCGAGGTGTACAACGCCGCCACCGGCTGGCGGACCTTGACCACCGCCAACAGCGATGCTGCCTATGGCGCGCGTGTGCAGGCCTGGAATTACCCGCGCGCCTGGTGGGCGCCGCAGGGCAACGTGATCACCTTCAACCCGATGGGAGAGATCTGGTCGCTGGATGTCAACGGAACCGGCGCGGTCACGCAGTCTTCGGTGACGATGGCCAGCGGCGCCCCGACGCTGCCCGCCGCCATGTTCCAGCCCGGCAAGATCCTGTCGGTGCGCGACGCCGGCCAAGCGGTGGTCGTCGATATCAACGGTGCGGATCCGGTCGTGTCATCGACGGCGCCGCTGGTGGGCGATCGTCAATACGGCAACGCCACCATCCTGGCCGATGGCAAGGTGTGGGTGAACGGTGGGTCGTCCACCGGCAACGACCTGGTCGGCGCCTTCTACGATTCGGAAACCTGGAACCCGGCCACTGGCACATGGACGGTGGGCGCGACCGCCCAGAAGGCACGCCTCTACCACAGCATCTCGATGCTGATGCCCGACGGCTCGGTGCTCACCGGCGGTGGCGGCGCTCCTGGCCCGGTCACGCAGCTGAACGCGGAAATCTACTTCCCTCCGTACCTGTACAAGACGGATGGATCCGGCCTGCCGGCGACCCGCCCGGGCATCGTGACCGCGCCCACCGCCGCTACCTGGGGTCAGAACATCGCCGTGGCGATGAACAACAAGAATGCTGTCGCCCGCATGACGCTGGTCCGTTTCGGCGCGGTGACGCATGCGTTCAGCAACGAGCAGCGCTTCCAGGACCTGAGCTTCACGCAGACGGGCAAGAACATCAGCGTCACGCTGCCCTCTGCCGCCAACGTCGCGCCCCCGGGGTACTACATGTTGTTTGCGATCGACGCCAACGGCGTCCCGTCTAAAGCCAAGATCCTGCGCGTGGGCTGACCCTGTCGCGCGCCGGGGATCGGCGCGCTTCCTAGAATCCGCCGCGTCGACAACTTTCGTGGGGCACGAGCCATGGCGGATTCTTCCTGGGTCGGTGACGTGAACGCGCTGCTGCCGTCCAAAGACTTTTCGCGGCGGGACTTCGTTCGAGGGTCGATCGGCACAGGCTTCGCTGCCGCCGTGCTGCCGATTGCGGCGCAGACGGTGATCAAGACGGACAGCGCTGGTCTGGTGGCCGGCCCGGTGTCGATCCCGGTGGGCGCCGACTTCAAGCTGCCGGCGTACCGTGCTGCGCCCGAAGGCAAGACCCAGCTGCCTGTCGTGCTGGTGGTCAGCGAGATTTTTGGTGTGCACGAGCACATCGCGGACGTGGCACGGCGCTTCGCCAAGCTCGGGTACTGCGCGATCGCCCCGGAGCTGTTCGTGCGCCAGGGTGATGCGTCGAGCTACACCGAGATCGCCAAGCTCGTCAGCGACATCATTTCCAAGACGCCGGACAGCCAGGTGATGACGGATCTTGACGCCACCGTGGCGTGGGCGAAGAGTCAGGGCATGGACACCGGCCGGCTCGGCGTGACGGGTTTTTGCTGGGGAGGCCGAATCACGTGGCTGTACGCGGCCCACAACCCGGCGGTGAAGGCTGGTGTGGCTTGGTATGGCCGCCTGGTGGGTGCGCCGAGCGACGTGAACCCGAAACACCCGTTGGATCTGGTGGGCCGACTGAACGCGCCAGTGCTGGGCCTGTATGGCGGGCAGGACCAAGGCATACCGCTTGACACTGTTGATAAGATGAAGGCTGCCTTGGCTGAAGGGAGCGCGGCGGCGCGGAAGAGCGAATTCGTCGTCTATCCCGATGCGCCCCACGCCTTTCACGCCGACTACCGCCCCAGCTACCGCCAGGGCCCTGCGGAAGACGGTTGGAAGCGTTGCCTGGCTTGGTTCAAAGCGCAAGGCGTGGCCTGACCGCGATCTCGGCGTCAGCCCCTGACACCGCGCCCACGATGGGCGCGGTTTTGTTTCCGACCCAAGATGACCCTGCTCTATATCGTTGCTGCCACGCTGATCGGTGGGGTCTTGTCGGTGGTGATCGCGGCGTCGATGACTTTCGCCGTGCTGGGCAAACTGGTCAAGCACCTGGTGAGCTTGTCCACCGGGGTGCTGCTCGCCACAGCCCTGCTGCATGTGCTGCCCGAGGCATTCGAGGCGCCAGGGACGGATGCCCACGCCTTGTTCACCACCTTGCTGGTCGGATTGCTTTTCTTCTTTCTGCTGGAAAAGGCGGAGTTGTATCGCCATGCCCATCACCACGAAGGTGACGGTCATGAACACCACCATCACTTCGATGCCGAGCAGGCCGGTCGGGGTGGGTTCAGCGTGCTGGTGGGCGACAGCATCCACAACTTTTGCGACGGCATCATCATCGCGGCAGCGTTCCTGGTGAGTCCGGAACTCGGGGCCACCACCTCGCTCGCCGTGATCTTGCATGAGATCCCACAGGAGGTGGGCGACACGATCGTGCTGATCAATGCCGGCTTCAGCCGTCGCAAGGCTTTGCTCTACAACGCCGCCTCAGGGTTGACGGCGGTGGTGGGCGGTGTCCTGGGCTACTTTGTGGTCGGCGCCTGGCAGGAGTTGTTCCCGTACCTGTTGGTGGTGGCGTCCAGCAGCTTCATCTACGTGGCGGTGGCCGATCTGATCCCTCAGATGCAACGCCACCTGCCTTGGCGGGAGATGCTGGCCCAAATCGCCTGGATTGGTGCGGGCCTGCTGCTGGTGTCGTCAGCCACGCACCTGATGCATTAGGGCCTGTTCACACTCCGGAGGGATGCTTGCCGTAGTGTGTGAACGGGCCCAAGCCGCTACGCCGGCTGGTGCTGTTCGTTGCGGCCCTGGCTTACTTGATCACCAGGATCGGCACGGCACAGTGCGTCAAGACCTTCTGGGTCTCGCTTCCCAACAGCAACGCGCTCACACCTCGCCGGCCGTGCGACGCCATCACGATGAGGTCGCACTCCTGCGACTTGGCGTAGTCCGTGATCGCTTCCCAGGGGTGCAGTGCCTCGACGGTGTGGCCCTCACAACTGAGCCCTTGGTCGGCAGCCGCTTCGATGACCGCCTTCACCCGCGAGGCCGCAATTCGCTCTTGCGCGTCGTAGAACTCTTGCGGCGGCACCGGCTGCATCTCTGAGATGGCGCTGTAGGGGAAGGGCTCCTTCACGCTGATCGTGGACAGCTTCGCGCCAAATGTCTTGGCCAGCGAGATGGCGGTCTGCACGGCCTTGGAAGTGATGTCCGAGCCATCGGTCGGCACCAGGATGTTGCGGTACATGCTGCTCTCCTTCGTGGGGTTGCCGGAACTGTCCGGCCCAAGCTGAAGTGTTGCGCGTTCACCGCCGGCTGTCTTGATACCAGTCAAGCCCTCGTGGTGTCAGGCACGACGCCGCTGCGCCGCGACATGGCCCCGTTTCAGCCTCGCGCCACCGGCCGGGTCGGGTCGGCTGACCATTCGCTCCACGAGCCTGGATACAACCGGGCTCCCGCCATGCCGGCTGCTTCCATGGCCAGCAGGTTGTGGCAGGCGGTCACGCCCGAGCCGCACTGGTGGATGACGTTGTCGGCAGACACGCCCAAGGCGGCGAACGCATCGCGCAATTCGCTGGCGGGCTTGAACCGGCCGCTCGCATCCAGGTTGTCCTTGAAGAACCGGTTGCGGGCGCCGGGAATGTGCCCCGCTTGGGCGTCCAGCGGTTCGACATCACCACGAAAGCGCTCGGGTGCTCTCGCGTCCACCACGACGGCCGAGCCCAGCGCGGCGAGCACTTCACCGGCCGTCACCGTCGGCATTCCAGGGGCGCGGTGAGGATACGGCGTTGACTCCGCCGGGCTCACGAACGGCAGGGTATCGATCGGCCCACCGGCGGCTTGCCAGGCGGCCAAGCCGCCATCCAGCACGGCCACATCGCGATGGCCCAACCAGCGCAGCAGCCACCATGCGCGCGCTGCGTAAGGCCCGCCGTGTGCGTCGTAGGCGACGACTGGGGTGTCCGCACCAATGCCCCAGGAACCGAGTGTGGCGGCAAAGGCCTCGGGCGTCGGCAGCGGATGCCGGCCGCCATCGATCGAGCCGCGCGCTGTTTTGGGGCCGGAGAGGTCGCGATCCAGGTGGGCATATCGGGCGCCAGGCAGATGACCGGCGGCGTATGCGCGCTCACCCGCCTGGACGTCCGTCAGATCGAACCCGCAATCCAGCAGCACGGGCCGCGTGGCCGAACCGTTCAGGCGGGCCAGCAAGTCTTGAGCGCTGATCAGTGCGGTGGGCAAGGTCATGGTGGAACCTCAGGATTCGAAGGTGGAAGATTCGCCAGCCGCGGGCGCACTGCGTTGCCGCAGGCGGGTGGCGGCCACGCCAGCGCCGATGATCAGGACCATGCCTGCCATGGCGGCCAGCGTGACGGGATCGTCGAATATCACGACGCCGAAGATGAAGGAGAACGCGATGCCCAGGTACTGCAGGCTGGCATTCTTCAAGGCCCGGCCGATGGCATAGGCGCGGGTCATCATCATCTGGGCGACGGTGGCCAGCACGCCAGTGGCCAGCAACAGGGCGGCGCCGTAGGGCGTGTGGGCGTGAACGCCGCCCGTGAGCATCAGGCATGCGCCAGCCACGATGCCGCCCAGCGAGAAGTAGAAGACCACGCGGTATTCCGGCTCACCCACCCGTCCGAGCGCGGTGACCTGCATGTAGGCCAGCGCGGCGCCCAGGCCGGACAAGAGGCCTGCGAAGGCGCCATGGAACTGATCCTGGTCGAGCGTGGGTTGCAGCACCAGCGCAACGCCGATGAACCCGGTCAACACCGTGGCAACCAGGCGTGAGTCGACGCGCGCCGCCCCGAACATCACCGCACCGCCGATCAGAAACAAGGCCATCCACACCGAACTCATATAGTTCAGCGTGATGGCAGTGGCCAGCGGCAGCTTGCCAATGGAGTAGAACCACAGTGACAAAGACAGCACGCCAATCGTGCTGCGCCAGAAGTGCATCCCCGGCACCTGGGTGCGCAGACTGCCACCGCGAACGGCGGTCAGTGCTCCGATGAACAAGGCCCCGACCAGGCTGCGATAGAGCACGATCTCCCCGGCGCTGTAGTAGGCCGAAGCGAGCTTCACGCACACGCCCATCATCGAGAACAACAGCGATGCCGAGAGCATCAGCAGCGGTGCGGACAGGCGGGAGGTCACGAGGAGGCGGCGGCAGGTTTGAGGGGATGAGCGTTCGGGCCTCTGGGGTGGGCTCGAACAACGGCCTGTGACTCAGTAGGCGAGGCCGACCGCTTCTCGCACGTCCTTCATGGTCTGGCGCGCGATGGTTCGAGCTCGCTCGGTGCCCATCTCGACGATCCAGTGCACTTGCTTGGGGTTGGCGAGGTAGGTCTCTGCCCGTTCGCGCCAGGGCTCTTGTTCGCGCTGGATGGCTTCGATGACCGGCTGCTTGCAATCCAGGCAGCCGATGCCCGCGCTGCGACAACCTTGCTGCACCCACTGCTGGACGTCGGACGGCGAATACAGCTGATGAAACGGCCACACCGGGCAGCGGCTGGGGTCGCCAGCGTCGCTGCGCCGCACCCGTTGAGGGTCGGTCGGCATGCGACGGATCTTGTTCGCCACGGCTTCCGGCTCTTCTCTCATCTCGATGGTGTTCTCGGCGCTCTTGCTCATCTTCTCCCCATCGAGGCCGGGCAGCTTCGAGGTGTCGGTGAACAGCGCTGCCGGTTCAGGCAGGATCGGTTCGGCCTGGCCCCGTCCGTACAGGTGATTGAAGCGGCGGGCGACTTCGCGCGTCACTTCCACGTGCGCAGCCTGGTCTTCCCCCACCGGAACGAAGTTCGCGCGGTAAATGAGGATGTCAGCGGCCTGAAGCAGCGGGTAGCCGAGGAAGCCGTAGGTGGCGAGATTGCGGTTGGGCTGGGTGGTGATCTGGTGCTTGTAGCTCGGCACGCGCTCCAGCCAACTGAGGGGGGTGCCCATCGCGAGCAGCGTGAACAGCTCGGCGTGCTCCGGCAGGCGGCTCTGGATGAACAGTGTGGCCCGCTTGGGGTCGACGCCTGCCGCGAGCCAATCGACCACCATGTCGTACACATTGCGCTCGATGACATCCCGCTCTTGGTAATGCGTGGTCAAGGCATGCCAATCGGCCACGAAGAAGAAGCAATCATGCTCATCCTGCAGGCGCACCCAGTTCTTCAGTGCGCCGTGGTAGTGGCCCAGATGCAGTGCGCCGGTGGGGCGCATTCCAGACAGAACGCGGGGTCGCGTGACCATGTTGGCGGGTTGGCCGTGCAGGCCCAGTGGAGCGGCTGGTGATTCTCTCAGAGCTGGCGTGGCGCGCTGCCAAGCCGGGCCGGAGGCAGCCGCTCGCCTGCCGCCATTGGCTTAGACTCCCGCGCTTCTATGAAGCGAATCGTGATCCTGCTGTCCGGCCGTGGCAGCAACATGCAGGCCGTGGTCGAACGGTGCGAGGCCGAGGGCTGGCCGGCTCAGGTCGTGGGCGTGGCCAGCAACAAGGCCGATGCGGGTGGGCTCGAGTGGGCTGCGCAGCGGGGCATTGCCACCGCCGTGGTCGACCACAAGGCCTTTGCCACGCGAGACGCTTTTGATGCCGAACTGGCGCGGGTCATTGACCGCTGGTCACCCGATCTGCTCGTGCTGGCGGGCTTCATGCGTATCCTGGGCGCCGAGTTCGTTCGCCACTACGAAGGCCGGATGCTGAACGTGCATCCCTCGCTGCTGCCGGCGTTCACCGGGCTGCATACCCATCGCCGCGCCATCGAGGCGGGCTGCAAAGTGGCAGGGCTCACGGTCCACTTCGTGACCCCCGAGCTGGACCACGGCCCGATCGTGGCCCAGGCGGTGGTGCCTGTGCTGCCGGGCGACGATGAAGACACGCTGTCGGCCCGGGTGCTGGCCCGCGAACACCAGTTGTATCCCTTGGCGGTGCGGTGGTTTGTCGAGGGCAAGCTGCGGTTGCACGACGGCGTCGTCGCCCACACGGACGGGGAGTCCCAGGTGCTCTGGCCGGGCGTGGGCGTCAGCTGAGCGACGGCAGCAGCCCGGCAGCGATATTGATCGCCAGGGCCAGGATGGCGGCGTTGAAGCCGAACGACAGCACGGCTTGCAGCAGCGCCAGGCGCCGCATCGGCCGGCTGGTGATCGAAACATCCGCCGTCTGGGCCGCCACGGCCATGGTGAACGCGAAGTACAGAAAGTCGACGTAGTTCGGCTGGAAGTCTGGCTCTTCATCGGGAAACTTCAGCCCGCCCGGATGCGACCGGTGGTAGTAGCGGCTGGCGTAGTTCAATGTGAACGCGACGGGTAGCAGCAACCAGCCGCCCACCAGGGTGCTGACAGCCAGGCCCATGTGGGCCCAGGCACGAGGCGAGCCGTCACCTGCGCGGGCCCAAGCCAGTTCGGCGGCGATGGCGACGACGCTGGCCACGCTGGCCGCGATCACCAGGCCCAGCACCACGGCGGCGCCTTCCGCGTGGGCCAGCGAATGACGCTGCAACTGGCGGTGATCGGCCCGCGCCATCATCAAGCCCATCATCACCAGGTAGAACCAGATGCCGACGTTCCAGCCGATCAGGGCCTGGCTCACGGGCGACGCCACCGGCGCGAGCAAACCCGCGACGATGCCGACGCCCAGTGCGAGCGACATGCGCGGCCGGACGGTGAAATGCTTCCAGACCCGTTTCAAGGGCTGAGCGCCGCACGTTCGCGGCGCAGCGGTGCGCAGGGATAATCCACCCATGCATCCTAATGCCCTGCTGGACCTGGCGACTGAGCTGTTGCGCCAGGTGCTCAAGCTCGATCAACCGGCCGACGCGGTCGTCTCGGCCTTCTTTCGCAAACATCGGGGCCTGGGCCCACGTGAGCGCCACAGCCTGGCCGAAACCACGTACGCCGTGCTGCGCCAGCGGCTGCTGTTTGCCCACCTGGCCCAGAGTGGCAGCGGTGCCCTGGAGCGGCGGCTTGCCGCCTTGGCCTGGCAGGGCAGTGACAACTTCCTGCGTGGCGCTCTCGGCACCCAAGAGCAGAAATGGTTGGCCGAGGTTCAGTCGATCGACCGTGCCGGCCTGCCCGAAAAGCTGCGCCACAACTTTCCCGATTGGCTGGCCTCCGCGCTGAAAAACGAGCTGGGCGACGGCTTCTGGCCGCTGGTCGAAGCGATTGAAAAGCAGGCGCCGCTGGATCTTCGGGTCAACACGCTGAAGGCCAAGCGAGACGACGTGCGCGCCGCCTTGGGCGAAGCAGGCATCGAGGCCGAAACCACCCCGTATTCGCCGTGGGGCCTGCGCATCGACGGCAAGCCCGCCCTGCAGAAGCTCGACTTGTTCATTCGCGGTGATGTCGAAGTGCAGGACGAGGGCAGCCAGTTGCTGGCGGCCCTGGTCGCCCCCAAGCGGGGTGAGATGGTGGTCGACTTTTGCGCGGGCGCCGGGGGCAAGACCCTGGCCCTGGGTGCACTGATGCGCAATACCGGTCGGTTGTACGCGTTCGACGTATCGGCTCATCGTCTCGATTCGCTGAAGCCGCGCCTGGCTCGAAGCGGCTTGTCAAACGTGTATCCGGCCCTCATCGCCCACGAGCGCGACGATCGCATCAAGCGCCTGGCTGGCAAGATCGACCGGGTGTTGGTGGATGCGCCTTGCTCCGGGCTCGGCACATTGCGCCGAAATCCTGATTTGAAATGGCGCCAGTCGCCCAAGGCGATCGAAGAACTCAACGCCAAGCAGCGTGACATCCTGGCCAGCGCAGCCCGGCTGCTGAAACCCGGCGGGCGCCTCGTTTACGCCACCTGCAGCCTGCTGCGCAGCGAGAACGAGGCCATCGCCGAGGCTTTTGGCGAAGCGCACCCGGAGTTCGAGCCGTTGGCCGCCGGGCCGGCGTTGGCGGCATCGCAGGCCGAGCGGGTCGACGAGTTGGTGACCGAGGCCGGGCATTTGAAACTTCGGCCGCACCAACACGCGACCGACGGATTCTTTGCGGCCGCGTGGCAGCGGCGCGCTTGATTCTGCGCACGCTGCCCAGACTTGGCGACTACTGGCGTTTTCCTGCGTAATTCCGCAGGTGCCGGGCGCCTTATCGTTACTACAATTTCCAGATGGCCTGAATACTGGGCGCCTGGGCACTCTCATGACCGATTTGCAAGCGATCTTTTCCGCGGTTCTCGACTGGGCCGCTCACGGGCTGGTGAACGCCAGCTGGTGGCAACTGGTCCTTCTGACCCTGGTTCTGACCCACATCACGATCGCTTCGGTCACCATCTTCCTGCATCGCGCCCAAGCGCATCGAGCGTTGGAGCTGCATGCCATTCCTTCGCACTTCTTCCGGTTCTGGCTGTGGATGACCACCGGCATGGTCACCAAGGAGTGGGTGGCCATCCACCGCAAGCACCACGCCAAGTGTGAAACCGCAGAAGACCCGCACAGCCCGGTGGCGCACGGCATCAAGACCGTGCTGTTCACGGGCAGCGAGCTGTACCGCGCCGAAGCGAAAAACCAGGAAACCCTGAAGAAGTACGGCCACAACACGCCGGACGACTGGATGGAGCGAAACGTCTACACCAGGCACAGCGCGCTGGGTGTCAGCCTGATGCTCATCATTGACGTGGCCCTGTTCGGTGCCATCGGCGCCACGGTGTGGGCTGTTCAGATGCTGTGGATTCCGATCACCGCAGCCGGCATCATCAACGGGCTGGGGCATTGGTGGGGCTACCGCAATTTCGAGGCCGCCGACGCCTCTACCAATGTCTCGCCCTGGGGCGTCATCATTGGCGGCGAAGAGCTGCACAACAACCACCATACCTATCCGACCTCGGCCAAGCTCTCGGTCAAGCCGTATGAGTTCGACATCGGCTGGGGCTATATCCGTGCCTTGGAAATGATGGGTTTGGCCAAGGTCCGAAAGACTGCACCGCAGCTGGTCCTGGGCTCGGTCAAGCCAGTCGCCGACTCGCAGACGCTGGAAGCCATCATCGCCAACCGCTACGAGGTGATGGCGAACTACGCGCAGCACCTTCGTCGCAGCTGTGCGGTTGAGTTGGCCAAGTTGAAGGCCGAGGGGGCTGCCAAGACGGCCACCTGGACAAACCTGCGTGTCGCTGAGCGTTGGCTGCATCGCGATGCCGAGAAGATTCCCAGCAACTTGCGCACCCAGCTCGACAGTGCAATGGATTCCGCGCCGGTGCTGAAGAAGCTCGTGACGATGCGCGAAGAGCTGCGCCAGTTGTGGACACGCACCAACGTGTCTGCCGAGCAACTCGTGGCCGATCTGCAGGACTGGTGCCGTCGTGCCGAGGAGAGCGGTATCGCCGCGTTGCGTGAGTTTTCGATGCAACTGAGGGCGGTGCGCGCCTGAGCCGCTTCAGCCCCTGTTTCGTTCACCTGAAAGCCCCCTTGGCGGGCTTTTTGCTGCCCGCTCCATCTCGAATGGGGCAAGACGAAGACGCCCCGCCCCGCGCTCGGCCGTGCACGGGGGAACGCCACGAGACTGGACGCGCCGGAGCGAGCGCCCATGAAAAAGCCCACCGCTGAGGGTGGGCTTTGTCGGTGAAGTGCGCCGAGAGGCTTACTTCAGCTTGATTTCCTTGTACAGCACGTGCTTGCGTGCCTTGGGGTCGAACTTCATGAATTCGAGCTTTTCGGGCGTCGTCTTCTTGTTCTTGTTCGTGGTGTAAAAGTGGCCGGTGCCCGCGGTGGACTCCAGCTTGATCTTTTCGCGGCCGCCTTTGCTTGCCATGATGTCGCTTCCTTGTTCAGTGAATCAGGATCAGGCCTGACCGCGGGCACGCAGGTCGGCCAACACGGCGTCGATGCCCTTCTTGTCGATCAGACGAAGGGCGGCGTTGCTGATGCGCAGGCGCACCCAGCGGTTTTCGCTCTCGACCCAGAAACGACGGTATTGCAGGTTCGGCAGGAACCGGCGCTTGGTCTTGTTGTTGGCGTGGGAAACGTTGTTTCCCACCATGGGCTTCTTGCCCGTGACTTCGCAGACGCGTGCCATGAGGACACTCCGATATTGTCAACTGGCGGAGCACTTGGCGGGGTTGTGCAACCCGTGCCAGCCACTCGGCCTCACCTCGCCAAAAAGGGTGGCGGTAACCCGTCCTTGCACAATGCTGGCCGCTTCGAAGCAATTGCCCTAAGCGGCGGTCTACGCAAGAGAACTCTAGATTCTAGCAGATCCGGCTTCGGGCACACCGCCAGGAAATCACGCGCCTTCTTGCTCGAGGAAGCGTTGGGCGTCCAGCGCGGCCATGCAGCCGGTGCCAGCCGAGGTGATGGCCTGGCGATAGACATGATCCTGCACGTCGCCCGCCGCAAAAACGCCCGGCACGCTGGTCATCGTGGCGAATCCGGCTTGGCCGCTGCGGGTGTTGATGTAGCCATCCTTCATCTCCAGTTGTCCCTTGAAGATGTCGGTGTTGGGCTGATGGCCGATGGCGATGAAGCAGCCTTTGAGAGCCAATTCGGTGGTGGCGCCGCTCATGGTGTCCTTGATGCGAACACCCGTCACGCCGCTTTGATCGCCCAGCACCTCGTCCAGCGTCTTGAACACGTGCAGCTCGATCTTGCCGGCAGACACCTTGTCCATCAGCTTGTCCACCATGATCGGCTCGGCGCGGAACTTGTCGCGGCGATGGATCAGATGCACCTTGCTCGCGATGTTCGACAGGTACAGCGCCTCTTCAACTGCCGTGTTGCCCCCGCCCACCACGCAGACCGTGTCACCGCGGTAGAAAAAGCCGTCGCAGGTGGCGCAGCCGCTCACGCCCCGTCCCATGAAGGTTTCCTCGGAGGGTAGGCCGAGGTATTTGGCAGACGCCCCCGTGGCGATGATCAAGGCGTCGCAGGTGTAGCTGCCCGAATCGCCTTTGAGCTTGAAGGGGCGTTGGGATAGATCGACCTCGTTGATGTGGTCGAACACGATCTGAGTCTGGAATCGCTCGGCGTGTTGCTGGAAGCGCTGCATCAATTCGGGGCCCTGCACGCCCATCACGTCCGCCGGCCAGTTGTCGACGTCGGTGGTGGTCATCAGTT
Source organism: Ideonella lacteola (assembly GCF_038066555.1). Taxonomy (NCBI): domain Bacteria; kingdom Pseudomonadati; phylum Pseudomonadota; class Betaproteobacteria; order Burkholderiales; family Sphaerotilaceae; genus Ideonella; species Ideonella lacteola. The sequence continues at coordinate 492,684 of NZ_JBBUTG010000002.1, forward strand.
GGCCACCCTGTGCCATGCCAGTGACCAGCAGCGGCTTCAGGTTGGCGCGTGCCGCGTAGATGGCGGCCGAGTAGCCGGCCGGGCCGGAGCCGAGGATCAATACTTTGGCGTGGGTGACGGTCGATGTGCTCATGGCGTGCAGATGAGGGCGCGTTGTCGCGCTTGCAATGGGCCGGCCTGGAGGCCGGAGCCGGTGGGCCGAATGTGGCGCGAAGGCCACCATGGGGCCACCGTGCCCGGCCGAGGGAAACCGATATGCTCGGGCCTGCGCAAGAATAGGGTCGGCCGCATTCTAATGAGCGGCCGACATACCCAGCGCTGCTGCGGGATTGACGCAGTCAGCGCTCTTCACGCCACCTGCACGGGCCAACAAAGAGGGGATCACTGATGTCGATGCTGTCCAACCTGGACCTGATTCGCCGTGTGCCGTTGTTCTCGATGCTGACCAACGATCAGGCCCGAGCGGTGGCCGATGGTGTGGTGAAGCGCCGTTACCGGCGCGGTGAAATCGTCGTCGAGCAGGGCAAGAAAAGTAACGCGTTGTTCATCCTGCTCAACGGCCGAGCGCGTGTGCTGACCTCTGATTCCCGCGGCCGCGAAGTCATTCTGGCGGTGCTCGAAGCCGGTGATTACGTCGGTGAGATGAGCCTCATCGACAACCAGCCCCACTCCGCGACGGTGCGCTGCGAAGTGCAAAGCGACATGCTCATCTTGGGGCGGCCCGAGTTCGCGCGCTGCCTGCCGGAGAATTCCAGCCTCTCTTACGCGATCATGCGGGGCCTGGTCACCCGCCTGCGCAGCGCCGATCGCCAGATCGAGTCGCTCGCGTTGCTGGATGTCTATGGCCGCGTGGCGCGTACCCTGCTCGACATGGCCGAAGACGTCGATGGCGAGAAGATCATCCGCGGCAAGGTGTCGCGTCAGGACATGGCCAAGATCGTCGGCGCCTCGCGCGAAATGGTCAGCCGCGTCATGAAGGATCTGGAAGAGCGGGGGGTGATCGAAACGCTGGAAAGCGGCTCGGTCGTGCTGAAGAACCGAATGCCTGAATGATTGTTGTCTCTCCGTTCCCGATTCCGTTTGGCCCGCGCCCATGCCGTGGCGCTTGTTTGAAGTTGCGGCGCGATGTGGCGTAACGCCACCCTCCCGGGTACCGGCGCGGGCGTGCGTCCCGCTGCACCGCCGATTCACCCGCTACGCCAGCGGCTTCGCCTCTCCCTGCTGACACTGGCGTGGCTGGCGCTCAGCCTTGCGCTGTTCAGCCGGCGCGCTGACGACCCAGGCTTTTCCACCAGCGGCCAAGGCGGCCCGGTCATGAATTGGCTGGGCATGCCGGGCGCGTGGGTGGCCGATGTGCTGCTCGTGTTGTTCGGCTTTTCCGCCTGGTGGTGGGTGGTGGCCGGCGGGCGGCAGTTGTGGGTGGGCTGGCGGGCGCTGCAACGCGGCGAGGCGCTCGAGCCCTGGCCGCGCTCAGCCCGCATGGGCGGGCTCGTGCTGCTGCTGGCCGCGAGTTGCGCGCTCGAGTGGACGCGACTGTATGGGTGGGAAGCCAGGCTGCCGGGGCACTCCGGTGGCGTCATTGGCTTCTGGCTGGGGCCCCTGTCGATGAAGCTGGGCTTTCTGGCCTCGGGGGTGCTCTGGATCAGCTTGCTGGTCGTGGCTTTGCCACTGGCGCTGCGCTTCTCGTGGTTGCGCCTGGCCGACAGCCTGGGCGCGTGGGTCGAGGGCTTCCGCGAACGGCGTATCGAGAAACGCGAGATCGCCGAAGACGTGCGCCTCGGGGAACTGGCCCAGCGTGAGCGCGAGATCGAGGTCGAGGAAGAGCGCGAGGTCTTCGAAGAGCACGTACCGCTGGTGATTGAACCGCCGGTGCTCGAGGTGCCGAAATCCGAGCGTGTGCAGCGCGAGCGCCAGAAGCCGCTGTTCACCGAGCTGGCCGACAACAAGCTGCCGCAAATCGACCTGCTCGACAAACCCCCGGCGCGTGTCGAGACGGTCACACCCGAATCGCTGGAGATGACCAGCCGGCTGATCGAGAAGAAGCTGTCGGATTTCGGTGTCGAGGTGCGCGTGGTGGCGGCCCAGCCTGGCCCGGTGATCACCCGCTACGAGATCGAGCCTGCCACCGGTGTGAAGGGCTCGCAGATCGTCAACCTTGCCAAAGACCTCGCGCGCTCGTTGTCGCTGGTGTCGATCCGTGTGGTCGAGACGATCCCGGGCAAGAACCTGATGGCGCTGGAGCTTCCCAACGCCAAGCGCCAGACGATCAGGCTGGCCGAGATTCTGGGCTCGCAGGTCTACAACGACGCCGGTTCCTTGCTGACCATGGCGCTCGGCAAAGACATCATCGGCGCCCCGGTGGTGGCCGATCTGGCCAAGATGCCCCACTGCCTGGTGGCCGGTACCACCGGCTCAGGCAAGTCGGTGGGTATCAACGGCATGATCTTGAGCCTGCTGTACAAGGCCGAGCCGCGCGATGTGCGGCTGATCATGATCGACCCCAAGATGCTCGAAATGAGTGTCTACGAAGGCATCGGCCATCTGCTGTGCCCGGTCGTCACCGACATGAAGCAGGCCGGCAACGCGCTGAACTGGTGCGTCGGCGAGATGGAGCGCCGCTACAAGCTCATGAGCAAGATGGGCGTGCGCAACCTGGCCGGCTACAACAAGAAGATCGACGATGCCAAGGCGCGAGGGGAGCTGATTCCCAACCCGTTCAGCTTGACGCCTGAAGAACCCGAGCCGCTGGAGCGGCTGCCGTTCATTGTCATCGTGATCGATGAATTGGCCGATCTGATGATGGTGGTCGGCAAGAAGATCGAAGAGCTGATCGCTCGCCTCGCTCAGAAAGCCCGTGCCGCTGGCATCCATCTGATCCTGGCCACGCAGCGCCCGAGTGTCGATGTGATCACGGGCCTCATCAAGGCCAACATTCCCACCCGTTTGTCGTTCCAGGTCTCCAGCAAGATCGACAGCCGCACCATCCTCGATCAGATGGGCGCCGAGGCGCTGCTGGGCATGGGTGACATGCTCTACATGGCGTCGGGCACAGGACTGCCGGTGCGGGTGCATGGCGCCTTTGTCTCTGATGACGAGGTGCACCGCGTGGTCGAAGCCCTGAAGCTCCAGGGCCCGCCGAACTACATCGAGGGCATCCTGGAGGGGGGCACCCTGGACGGGGAAGGGGGCGATGCCGGCGATGGCGGCGGCGGTGCCGGCGGCGGCGAAGCCGACCCGATGTACGACCAGGCCGTGGCCATCGTGCTGCAGCACCGCAAGGCGTCGATCTCGCTCGTCCAGCGCCATTTGCGCATTGGCTACAACCGCGCGGCGCGCCTGCTGGAACAAATGGAGCAATCCGGGCTCGTAAGCTCCATGTCCACCAATGGCAACCGGGAGATCCTGTTGCCCAAGCGTGATGAATAGTTTCCGCTTCGTGGCGCCTGTCGCCTTGCTGCTGGGTTGTAGCGGTGCAGCCTGGGCCGATGCCGCCGAATCGCTGCGTGCGTTCGTGCGTGATGTGAAGGCCGGCCAGTCCGGCTTCACCCAGACCGTGACCTCGCCCGATGGCAAGAAGCAGAAGGTGTCGTCGGGCCAGTTCAGCTTCTCCCGGCCCAACAAATTCCGGTTTGACTACGCCAAGCCCTATGCGCAAACCATCGTCAGCGATGGCGCAAAGGTCTGGTTCCACGACCCCGACCTGAACCAGGTGACGATTCGTCAGATGGGCGATGCGTTGGGCAACACGCCTGTGGCCTTGCTGACCGGCAGCTCAATCGAAAAGAACTTCGAGTTGAAGGCCCAGCCAGACAAGGATGGACTCGAGTGGGTACAGGCCACGCCGCGCGAATCGGGGGGCACCATCCAATGGCTGAAAGCCGGCTTCAAGGGCAAAGCCTTGGCTGCCGTCGAGATCTCGGACAGCTTCGGTCAGCGCTCCTTGCTGAAGCTCGACAACCTGACGACCGACACGACACCGCCGGCGTCGACCTTCAGCTTTGCGATCCCGCCTGGCGCGGATGTCTCCGGCCCGTAGCCCGCGGTTCGGCCAATGCAAAAAAGGGCGCATCGAGCGCCCTTTTTCGTGGCCGATTGGCGCCGACGTTCAGTGGAACGCCGCGTCGGAATCGATCAGTCCCATGTCGGGGGCAGTCATCATCAGCTCGATGTCCATCAGGATCAGCATGCGCTCCACATCGCCGTTCTTGATGGTGCCCAGCCCGGTGATGTAGGCCGCATCAATCGCGCCGTTGAATTCCGGGGCCGGTTTGATCTGGCCGGGTGCCAGTTCCAGCACGTCGCTGACCGAATCCACCACCATGCCCACCGTGCGGTTGCCGATGTTCAGGATGATCACGACGGTGAAGCTGTTGTACTGCACATCCGGCAGGCCAAAGCGCAGCCGCATGTCGACGATGGGGACGATCACGCCGCGCAGGTTCACCACGCCCTTGATGAAGTGCTGGGTGTTGGCGATGCGGGTCGGCGGCTCGTAGCCGCGGATTTCCTGCACGCGCAGGATGTCGATGCCGTATTCCTCGCTGCCCAGCTTGAAGGACAGGTACTCGCGCGGCGTGCCGGACATCGCCGTGGCGGCGGTGGCGGCTGCGGCAGCAGCGGCAGGGCGATTCTCGGCGGAGGGGGTGGCGCTCATGGGCGTAACTCCTTGGTCTTCCGTGGCAACGAGGCCGTCGACGATGGGGCAGCAGAAATGATGTAGCGAACAGGCAGCAGTGTGCGAGCCGCCGGGGGTGGTTCAAAGCCCGAATAGAGGGCGACGCACGGGCCAATTCGCCGCTTGGCGCCACAATCGGCGCATGCCCCGGCAAGACGCCTTGTTCGACGACGATCCCCTGCCCGACGCCCTGCCGAGTGCCGCCTTGCCGGCGGGCCCGGCCACGGCTGCAGGTGCACCGCTGGCAGAGCGCCTGCGGCCCCGACACCTCGATGACGTGATCGGCCAGGCCCATTTGCTCGGGGGGGGCAAGCCCCTGCGGGTGGCGTTCGAGCAAGGGCGGCTGCACTCGATGATCCTCTGGGGCCCGCCGGGCGTGGGCAAGACCACGCTGGCCCGTCTGGTGGCCGGGGCTGTCGATGCCAAGTTCATCGTGCTCTCTGCCGTGTTGTCTGGCGTCAAGGAGATTCGCGAAGCGGTGGCGCAGGCCGAACTGGCTCGCGCACAGGGCCGGCGATCCATCGTCTTCGTCGATGAGGTGCACCGCTTCAACAAATCGCAGCAGGATGCGTTTCTGCCCCATGTCGAATCGGGCTTGTTCACCTTCATCGGCGCCACCACCGAGAACCCGTCGTTCGAGGTCAACTCGGCGCTGTTGTCGCGAGCCACCGTGCACGTGCTCAAGGCGATGGAAGGCGCCGATCAGTTGCAACTGCTGGCGCGTGCACGCGAGGCGCTGGGCGCTCCCGCGCTCAGCGACGCGGCGGCCCAACGCCTGATCGGCTATGCCGACGGTGACGCCCGGCGCCTGCTCAACGCCTACGAAAACCTGGTGGCCCAGTCGGCGGGCCAGGGTGACGTCATCGACGAGCCGATGCTCGAACGCTCGCTGGGAGAACAACTGCGTCGCTACGACAAGGGTGGTGACCAGTTCTACGACAGCATCTCCGCGCTGCACAAGTCGGTGCGCGGCTCCGACCCCGACGCTGCGCTTTACTGGTTCGCCCGCATGCTCGATGGTGGGGCGGATCCGCGCTACATGGCTCGCCGGCTGGTGCGCATGGCCAACGAAGACATCGGCAACGCCGATCCACGGGCTTTGCGCCTGGCGCTGGATGCGGCCGAGACCTACGAACGGCTGGGCTCACCCGAGGGCGAACTGGCACTGGCGCAGGCGGTGGTGTACTTGGCCGTTGCGCCGAAGTCCAACGCCGTGTACAAGGCATGGAATGCGGTGCGCGCGTTCGTCAAGCAAGACCAGAGCCGCCCGGTCCCGGCGCACTTGCGCAATGCGCCAACCAAGCTGATGAAGTCGTTGGGGCATGGCCAGGGTTACCGGTACGCCCACGATGAAGAGGGCGGCTTCGCCGCCGGTGAACGCTATTGGCCCGACGGGTTCGATGATCCGCCCCGGTTCTACGAGCCAGTACCTCGGGGCCTCGAGCTTCGCATCGGCGAGAAGCTGGCCGAGTTGCGGCGCCTCAATGACGAGGCGCGCGATGGCGGCTCTCTCGATGCCGGCGATTCGGGCGGGTCATGACATCGCGGCGCCGTGGCCGAATCGGCGCCGAGCCCAGCCATGGCAGCGGCCGTTGATCCGTTCCATTTCGCATCCGTGTTGCGTCCGGCGATCGGGCCGCTGTTCAGCACGCTCCGTCCAGGGGGTAAAGCCCGAGGGGGGAGTGTGTAAGCGGTTCCTACAATCGCCGCGATCCAGGGTCAGCGTGGCTGGCCGTATCAATCCCGGGAGACCTGCTCGATGGACATCTTCGTACAACAGATCATCAACGGATTGGTATTGGGGAGCATGTATGCGCTGGTGGCGCTGGGCTACACCATGGTGTACGGCATCATCTCCCTGATCAATTTCGCACACGGCGAGATCCTGATGGTGGGCGCGCTCACCAGTTGGTCGGTGGTTCAAGCCCTTCAAGGTTCTGGCATGCCAGGGTGGGTGATGCTCGTGATCTCGCTGATCTCTGCCATCGTCATCTGCTCGGCCTTGAACTTCGCGATCGAGAAGATCGCGTACCGGCCGCTGCGCAACGCGCCGCGCTTGGCGCCGCTGATCACCGCCATGGGCATGAGCCTGCTGCTGCAGACGCTCGCCATGATCGTGTGGAAGCCGAATCCCAAGCCTTATCCGCCGCTGCTGCCGCAAGACCCGATCTTCCTGTGGGAAGCCGGCCCGGTGATCACGCCGACGCAGTTGCTGATCTTGGCGACCACGGTGGTGGTCTTGGCCGCGCTGTTGTGGCTGGTCAACAAGACCAAGCTCGGCCGAGCGATGCGCGCCACCGCCGAGAACCCGCGGGTGGCCGGCCTGATGGGCGTGCGGCCCGATCACATCATCTCGGCCACCTTCATCATCGGTGCCACGCTGGCGGCGATCGCCGGGATCATGTGGGCGATGAACTACGGCACGGTGCAGCATTCGATGGGCTTCCTGCCAGGCTTGAAGGCCTTCACTGCCGCGGTGTTCGGTGGCATCGGCAACCTCACCGGCGCGATGGTCGGCGGTGTGCTGCTGGGCCTGATCGAAGCCATTGGCGCCGGCTACCTGGGCCAACTCACCGGGGGGGTTTTCGGCAGCCAGTATGTCGAGATCTTCGCCTTCCTGGTCTTGATCCTCGTGCTCACGCTGCGGCCCTCCGGCCTGATGGGCGAGCGCGTGGCGGACCGGGCATGACGAGAGGCGCTCGCGCATGTTGTCGCGAGCGGTTTCTACGCCAGTTGAAGACGGCCGCGCTGCGCGGGCCGCGAGGGAAACAACGAGGTATCGTCAATGAATGAGATGAACAAGCAAACCAAGATGGCGGTCTTCCTGATCGCTGCGGTGGCGTTGCTGGCGCTGCCGCTGGTGGCGGCGCAGTTTGGCCAAGGCTGGGTGCGCATCATGGCGCTGGCCTTGCTGTACGTGATGCTGGCGCTGGGCCTGAACATCGTGGTGGGCTATGCGGGCCTGCTGGACCTGGGCTACGTGGCCTTCTACGCGGTGGGCGCCTACATGTTCGCGCTGCTGGCTTCGCCGCACCTGTCGGACAACTTCGAGTGGATCAAGGCCGCATTCCCCAACGGCTTTCACACGCCGATCTGGCTGGTGATACCGCTGGCGGCGTTGCTGGCCGGGACGGCCGGCGTGATCCTGGGCGCACCGACGCTTAAGCTGCGCGGTGACTACCTGGCCATCGTCACGCTGGGCTTCGGCGAAATCATCCGGGTGTTCATGAACAACCTGGAGTACCCGATCAACATCACCAACGGCCCGCGCGGCATCAGCCAGATCGATTCGATGAAGGTCGCGGGGGTGGACTTCGGCAAGGCGCTGGAGATCGGTGGCTTCTCGATCCCGTCGGTGGCCCTGTACTACTACCTGTTCCTCGCGCTGGTGGTGGCCACGGTGGTGATCTGCAAGCACCTGGCCGATTCGCGCATCGGCCGCGCCTGGATGGCCATCCGCGAAGACGAGATCGCTGCCAAGGCGATGGGCCTGAACACCCGCAACCTCAAGCTGCTGGCCTTCGGCATGGGCGCCACCTTCGGCGGCGTCTCCGGCGCCATGTTCGCCGCCTTCCAGGGCTTCGTCTCGCCCGAGTCGTTCTCGCTGATGGAGTCGGTGATGATCGTGGCGATGGTGGTGCTGGGCGGCCTGGGCCACATCCCCGGCGTCATCCTGGGGGCGCTGCTGCTGTCGGCGCTGCCCGAGGTGCTGCGCTACGTGGCCGGCCCGCTGCAGCAGATGACCGACGGCCGGCTCGATGCGGCCATCCTGCGCCAGTTGCTGATCGCGCTGGCGATGATCGTGATCATGCTGCTGCGCCCGCGTGGCCTGTGGCCCCAGCCGGAACACGGCAAGGCCGCCCCGACGCCGGTGTCGGGCAAGTAAGCGAGAACAAGGAGAACAGCAATGAGCACCTCGGTTCTCAAAGTCAAGGGCGTGTCCAAGCGCTTCGGCGGGCTGCAGGCCCTGTCGGACGTGGGCATCACCATCCAGCCCGGCCAGGTCTACGGCCTGATCGGCCCCAACGGCGCGGGCAAGACCACCTTCTTCAACGTGATCACGGGGCTGTACACGCCCGATGGCGGCACGTTCGAGCTCGGTGGCAGCCCCTACACCCCCACCACCGTGCACGAGGTGGCCAAGGCGGGCATCGCGCGCACCTTCCAGAACATCCGGCTGTTCGCCGAGATGACGGCGCTCGAGAACGTGATGGTGGGCCGCCACGTGCGCACCCAGTCCGGCCTGCTTGGGGCGGTGTTCCGCACCCCCTCGTTCAAGAA